>NZ_JQMO01000002.1:1535132-1842159 GCF_000744785.1 Kitasatospora azatica KCTC 9699
GCCCGGGCCGTGAGGGTGCTCGGCAGGCCGGGCAGCGCCTCGACGCCCGGGGTGGCACCTGGGGCGGGGTCGGCGGTGGTGGGCTGGGCGCCCTGCTGGGCGTTCTGCTGGGCGTTCTGCGGGGTGCTCTGCTGGGCGCCGGAGCCGGTCGCGGCGGGCGCCGACGGGGTGGCGTGCGGACTCATCGGGCACCTCCGCGGAGGCGATCCGTACTCAGCGCACCGCGGGCCGACGGACGCCCGCCGGCGATCGAGGTGGCCGGACAGTGCAGCAGGCGCCGGGAGCGGACCGCTGGTGGCCGAAGGGTGTGTGGTGCGATGGAACGGCTGGTCGACATGCGTCCTCCTCGCTCGGTCCGGAGGCCCCGACACGACCGGGACCCCCGAGGGGCAGCGGCCTCCGGGCGGCGGCGTGGGTGTCACCGTGGCAGGGGAAGCCGAAGTGAGCCTAGAAGAACGCTTCGGTCCCCGGCGAGTGGCCCTGGTTGCCGCCAGGTGCGGTGCCGGGTCGGGCCGGGGTCGTGCGCGGGGCCGCCAAGGTGTGCTGGCGGGGCCTCGGGGCGCGGCTGATGGCGCGTCGCGGCGCTCGACCCGGACCGGCCGGTGCGGGCGCGGTCACCGGATCGAGCCCACTCCTCCACGATGGACCCGCGCGGTCCCGTCGGCCCGACGAACGGCCCAGGGCGCACCGATCCACGCCGGATGGGTGACGGGCGGGTCGGCCGCTGAGACCAGCACGGCGACTCACAGGACGTCAGCTCGCCGCCCTCGGCCGACGGGTGACGGCGGGGATGATGGGTGACACAGCCACAGCTACGAGGAGCAACCGGATGACCGTGATCGTGCGTGACAACCCGTCGGCGGACCAGTTCGAGGCCGAGATCGACGGCGAGCCCGCCGGCTTCGCGACCTACCTGCGCAGCGAGGACCTGGTGGTCTACCCGCACACCGTGGTGGAGTCGCGGTTCGAGGGCCGGGGGGTCGGCAGTGCGCTGGCCCGGGCCGCGCTGGACGACGCCCGCAAGCGCGGGCTCGCGGTGCTGGCGACCTGCCAGTTCATCCACGGCTGGATGGAGCGCCACCCCGAGTACCAGGACCTGGCCTACCAGAACCGGAGCCGGGTCAGCGACTGAGCGCCGACCGCGGCGGGCGCCCGGGGCGATCCCGTGCGGCGGCGGCCGCGGTACGGGTGAGCCGTACCGCGGCCGCCGCGGTGGGTGCGGGCCGGGCGGGTGGTCAGCCGACCTTGACCAGCTGCCAGCGCTGGTTGGCGCCGCCGTTGGCCGGCCACTGGATCGCGTGGGCGCCGGTGTTCAGCGACCCGCCCTCGATGTCCAGCAGGTCACCGTCCGAGCGGGCCTCCAGCGTGTAGCGCCCGCCGCCGGCCGGAACCACCAGCCACTGCTGGTTGGCGCCGCCGTTGGCCGTCCAGAGCTGGAGCTGGGTGCCCGGGACCGCCGTGGCGTTGGGGACGTCCAGCGCCTTGCCACTGGCCACGCCGGTGATCGTGTAGTAGCCGGTACCGGTGGCGGCCAGCCGCCACTGCTGGTTGCTGCCGCTGTTGGACGTCCATTGGATGACCGGGGTGCCGTCGATGGTGCCCTGGTTGGCGGCGTCCAGCACCTGGCCGCTGTTGGCGTTGACCAGCTGGTAGCTGCCGTCCAGCGGGGTGGCCGGACCGGGGGTGATGGTCAGGTTGCTGAACTGGGCCGGGTAGTAGCCGCCGGTGCCGAGGGCGATCTGGCCGGCGGCGTAGCTGCTGTCGCTGACGGTGGCCAGGGTGGTGCCGTCCAGCTTGGCGGTGATGCTGCCGCCCTGGAAGGTCAGCGCCAGGTGGTGCCAGCTGTTCAGGCCGGGCGCCGGGACGGTGCCGGAGGCCAGCGTGGTGAACGACCAGGTGGTGTCGCTCTTCAGGATGGTCCAGGCGCCGTTGTCGCCGACCCGCAGGTTGTAGGCGTTCAGGCCGTTGTTGTTGCGCCCCTGGGTGCCGACCCGGCCGAGCAGCTCGGCGGTGCCGGACTTCTCCAGGAGTGCGTCCACGCCCACCGTGTAGTCGCTCCAGCTCAGGTCGCCCATGGTGGCGTAGGGCTGGTCGGCCGGCTCGTTGGTCCACCGGATCGGGGTGGTCGGAGCCTGCTGGCGCAGGCACCGGCCCGCACGGCCGCCGGCGCACGGCACGGTCTCGAAGGCGCCGTTCATCGCGCTGAAGTAGCGGGCCTCCTGGCCGGTCGCGGTGCCGGCCAGGCTGTCGCTGTACGGCAGCGCGAGCAGGCCGCGCTGCGGGGCGGCTGCGGCGCCGGCGCCCTGGCCGGTGGTGCTGGTCACGGTGTAGATGTGGCCCGGCTGCAGGGTGAGCTGGTAGCTCCCGCCGGTGGCGGTGAGGTCCGAGCCGGGGACCAGGTGCGCGCTGGCGGCGTTGCTCGAGAAGTCGGTGGACCAGACGTGCAGGGTGCCGCCGGGCAGGTTCGCCGTCCTGAGGGTCACCGTCTGGGCGGCGGTGGCGTCCATGGTCTCGAAGACGGTGCTCCAGGCGGAGCGGTCGGGGGCGGCGTAGCTGACGTAGCTTCCGTTGGCGCGGTTGCCGGCCAGGTAGCCGGAGGCGGTGTCCAGGTACTTCCAGCCGGGGGCGGTGAACTGGGTGGTCTGGGCGGTGGCCCAGGTACTGCGGCCGACCGTGTAGGCGCCGGACCAGGGCTGGTTCGCGGTCACCAGGCCCATCGTGTTGAAGCCGAGGTTGGGGTAGAGGGCGGCGACCACCGGCCAGTTGATGAAGGCGGTCATCTTGCCGTCGAGGTAGCCGCGGTTGATCGCGCGGGCCATCGGGGCTGCGCCGGTGTCGGCGTCCTCGGAGCCGTTCTCGCTGGCCCACAGCTGTTTGCCGGTGGCGACGGCGTCGGCGGTGCTGGAGCATTTGGTCATCGCGGACATGTAGCCGCACGGGTAGTGGGTGCCGACGATGTCGACGGCGTTGTTCAGTGCGCTGTCGGAGCGCATGGCGGTGGCGATCGACCAGTTGTCGTCGGCGCCGACCACCTTGGTGCCGGTGTAGCCCTTGGCGGCCAGGGTGGCGTGCAGGTTCTCGTACCAGGCGGCGTTGTAGCCGCGCTCGTTCCAGCCGCCGAGGTAGTCGATGGCCAGGCCGTGCTGCTGGGCGCAGCCGAGCCAGGACATCAGGTAGTCGACCATGTCCTGGGACCAGAAGTTGCCGTTGCCGACCCAACCGGGGGCGCCCCAGGAGAGCGCGTACAGCTTGATCGCGGGGTTGCGGGCCTTGGCCTGCTCGGCCAGCCAGAACTCGTAGCCGGCGTTGCAGTCGACGGTGCCGCGGGTGTGCTCGATGGAGGACTCGGCGCCGTCGGTGGAGTTGGTGTCGCCGCCGATCTCCACCTTGAGGATCTGCAGGGCGGCGCCGTAGCCGGGCTTGAACAGGTAGTCCAGGATCTGGCTGCGCTGGGGCTCGGGATAGTCGAGCAGCAGGCGGGAGTTGCCACCACCGCCGCTGATCGCGCCGACGCCGTCGAAGGTGCGGCCGGGGGAGGTGCCGTCGACGGTGAGGTTGGTGGTGGCAGCGGTAGCGGCGGCGGAAGTGGCTGCGGTGGGGCTCGCCGTGGCGGGGGTGGGGATGCCGAGCAGAGCCAGGCAGAGGGCGAGCGGAGCGAGGAGAGCACGAAGGGTGGTGGCACGAGGAGTGGTGCGCATCGGGTGCGTCCTCCCGTGGGGGGTGGGTGGGGTGAGTGGGTGGGTGGTTGGTTGTGCGCGATTTCGATCAGAAAGCCAACGGAATTAAGCAGAAGCAAACGTAGGGAGGGTGTGAGGGCACGTCAAGGGGGCGCGCATGAAGTGGAGTTGACGCGAGCCGGGTGGCACGCGGCGCGAGTGGCGAGTCGCGGCGTGCATGACGCGAGTCGAGTGACGCGCGGACAGATGACGGATGACAGATATTGAAATCTGTCATCCGTCATGCCATAGTTGTCATCGCAAGGGTTTCGACCGTCCCGGCCAAGCCCCACCCGACCACTCCCCCAACCCCCGGAGCCTCGAATGAGCGCCATCGCCACCCGCCAACTCGGCCGCACCGGCCCGATCACCTCCGCTCTCGGCCTCGGCGCCATGGGCATGTCCGACCTCTACGGGCCGGCCGACGAGGCCGAGAGCATCGCCACCATCCACGCCGCCCTCGACGCCGGCCTCACCCTGATCGACACCGGCGACTTCTACGGCATGGGCCACAACGAGCTGCTGATCCACGACGCACTGCGCGGCCGTGACCGCGAGTCGGTCCAGATCAGCGTCAAGTTCGGTGCCCAGCGCGGCCCGGACGGCGCCTGGGTCGGCTACGACGCCAGCCCCGCCGCCACCAAGACCGCCCTCGCCTACACGCTGCGCCGCCTGCGCACCGAGTACGTCGACATCTACCGCCCGGCCCGGCTGGACCCGAACGTTCCGATCGAGGAGACCGTCGGCGCCATCGCCGAGCTGGTGAAGGCCGGCTACGTGCGCCACATCGGCCTCTCCGAGGTCAGCGCCGCCACGCTGCGCCGGGCCGCCGCCGTGCACCCGATCAGCGACCTGCAGATCGAGTACTCCTTGATCTCCCGCAGCCTGGAGGCCGAGGTCCTGCCCACCGCCCGCGAACTGGGCATCGGCATCACCGCCTACGGCGTCCTCTCCCGCGGCCTGCTCAGCGGCCACTGGGCGCCGGACCGCGAGCTGCACGGCGGCGACTTCCGCGGCGCCAGCCCGCGCTTCCAGGGCGACAACCTGACCCACAACCTCTCCCTGGTGGAGCAGCTGCGCCGGATCGCCGAGGCGAAGGGCGCCAGCGTCGCGCAGGTCGCGATCGCCTGGGTGGCCGCGCGCGGCGAGGACATCGTGCCGCTGGTCGGCGCCCGCCGCCGCGAGCGGCTCGCCGAGGCGCTCGGCGCCCTGGACATCCGGCTGGACGCGGCCGACCTGGCGGCCATCGAGGCGGCCGTCCCGGCTGGTGCCGCCGCCGGCGACAGGTACGCTGCCGCACAGATGGCCCACCTGGACAGCGAGCACTGATCGGGACCGAGGGCGCTGCTCCCAGCCGGGGGCGGCGCGCTGCTCGCGAACCCGAGTGAGCCCGAGCAAGCCGAGCAACCCCCAGTAAGGACGTAGCCACCCCGTGACCACCGATAGCACTCTCACCCCCGAGCAGATCCTGAGCGCGGCGGAGGACGTCCTGCGGCGGTTCGGCCCGACCAAGGCCACCGTGGTGGACATCGCCCGCACCCTCGGCGTCAGCCACGGCAGCGTGTACCGCCACTTCCCCAGCAAGGCGGCGCTGCGCGAGGCCGTCACCCAGCGCTGGCTCGACCAGGCGCACGACGCCCTGCAGGCGATCACGGCGGAGACCGGCCCGGCCGGCGAGCGGCTGCACCGCTGGCTGACCACCCTCTTCGCGGCCAAGCGGAAGAAGGCGCTGGACGACCCCGAGCTGTTCGCCACCTACCTCACCCTGGTCGGCGAGCACAGCGGCACCGTCGCGGCCCACCTGGAGACGCTCACCGGGCAGATCGCGCACATCATCCAGGACGGCATCTGGCAGGGCGAGTTCAGTGCGGTGCCGGTGCAGAGCACGGCCCGTTCGGTCTTCCTGGCCACCGCGCACTTCCACGACCCGGTGCACGCGGCCGAGTGGGCCGACGTGCGCCGCTCCGACGCGGACTTCGAAGCGCTCTGGGCGCTGCTCAAGGCCGGTCTGACCGGTACCTGGGGCAAGCCGGCCGCCGGGGGCCGGAAGCCGGGGCGAACCCCCGCGAAGTGATCCACCGTCAGCCGGTGGTCGAGACCTGTCGAATCGTCAACACCACGACTGATCAGCCTAATTGAGAGTTTTGGGCTGGCAAAGGATCCGTCCGCCTCCTTGCCGCCCGATGTCAACGGCAACTAACGTCGGCCCCGCATCAGCCCGCCACCACCGGGACTGCTGCGGGGCTGCTGTGTGTCATGCCCTTGACACTCCTCCGTGCCATGCTGCCGCCCCTCCCCCGCGCTCCCCCTCACGCGGCCGCGGTCAACCGCCCGCGCTTCTGCACAGCGCGTCTCTCGCACCACCCCCGCACCACCCGTACCCCCTACGCCAGTTGGCGTCCGCCTGCGGTCTGCACCCGCAGACGGCGCCCCGGTCCGCGGCCACGAGCCGTCGGTCCGTCCGCACGTGCCGAGATCCGCCAGCACCGGGCGCGCCCCACCCGCCGGCCGTACCCCAGGCCGGCCGGACGCGCCCCGACCCCCACGGAGGGTTCTCTCTTGCGCACACACTCCTCAGCCGGTCCACGCCCGCGCAAGCTGCGCGCGCTGACCGCCCTGCTGCCCGCCGCGGGCCTCGCCGTCCTGGGCCTGCTCGCGCCGACCGCCCACGCCGCGGGTACCAGCACCGGCACCGGCACCGGCACCGGCATCACGACGGCGAGCGTCGGCGCCGACGCCGGCAGCAGCCAGGTCGCCGTGAAGCGGGCCTGCGCCGCCCCGACCCACCCCGGTCAGATGGCCTGTCTCGCGCTGGCCCGCACCGACCTGGTCCAGCCGCACACCCTGTCCCCCAACGCCACCCCGTCCGGCTTCGGCCCCAGCGACCTGGCGTCCGCCTACGCGCTGCCCGCCTCGGCCGGCTCCGGTCAGACGGTGGCGATCGTGGACGCGATGGACGACCCGAACGCCGAGTCCGACCTGGCCGCCTACCGCTCCCAGTACGGGCTGCCGGCCTGCACCACGGCGAACGGCTGCTTCAAGAAGATCGACCAGAACGGCGGCACCAACTACCCCACCGCCGACAGCGGTTGGGCGGGCGAGATCTCGCTCGACGTCGACATGGTCAGCGCGGTCTGCCCGAACTGCCACATCCTGCTGGTCGAGGCGACCTCGGCGAGCATGGGCGACCTGGGCACCGCGGTCAACCAGGCCGTCGCCCAGGGCGCCAAGTTCGTCTCCAACAGCTACGGCGGCTCCGAGGACTCCACCGACACCACCTCGGACAGCCAGTACTTCAACCACCCGGGCGTGGCGATCACCGTCTCCTCCGGTGACTCCGCCTACGGCGCGGAGTACCCGGCCGCCTCGAAGTACGTGACCTCGGTCGGCGGCACCGCGCTCAAGCGCGACTCCAGCGCCCGTGGTTGGAGCGAGTCGGTCTGGCACACCAACTCCACCGAGGGCACCGGCTCCGGCTGCTCGGCCTACGACGCCAAGCCGACCTGGCAGACCGACAGCGGCTGCGCCAAGCGCACCATCGCGGACGTCTCGGCGGTCGCCGACCCCGCCACCGGCGTCGCGGTCTACCAGACCTACGGCGGCTCCGGCTGGGCGGTCTACGGCGGCACCAGCGCCTCCTCGCCGATCATCGCCTCGGTCTACGCCCTGGCCGGCGCCCCCGGCGCCTCCGACTACCCCGCCAAGTACCCGTACTCCCACACCAGTTCACTGAACGATGTGACCACGGGCAACAACGGCAGCTGCTCCCCGTCCTACCTCTGCACCGCCGCCCCCGGCTACGACGGCCCGACCGGCCTCGGCACCCCCAACGGCACCGCCGCCTTCGCCTCGGGCACCAGTACCGGCAACACCGTCACGGTGACCAACCCGGGCAGCCAGTCCACCACCGTCGGCGGCTCGGTCAGCCTGCAGATCCACGCCACCGACACGGCCTCCGGCACGGCCCTGAACTACTCGGCCACCGGTCTGCCCACCGGCCTGTCGATCAACTCCTCGACCGGCCTGATCAGCGGCACCGCGAGCACCGCGGGCAGCTACACGGTGACGGTCACCGCCACCGACTCCACCGGCGCCGCCGGCTCCACCACCTTCTCCTGGACCGTCGGTTCGGGCGGCGGCAACTGCAGCGCAGCCATCCAGCTGCTCGGCAACCCCGGCTTCGAGACCGGCTCCGCAGCGCCGTGGACCGCCTCCTCCGGCGTGGTCGACAACAGCTCCTCCGAGGCCGCGCACAGCGGTAGTTGGAAGGCCTGGCTGGACGGCTACGGCAGCAGCCACACCGACACCCTCTCCCAGACGGTGACCATCCCGGCCGGCTGCAAGGCCTCGCTCAGCTTCTGGCTGCACGTCGACACCGCCGAGACCGGCAGCACCGCCTACGACAAGCTGACCGTGGCTGCCAACAGCACCACCCTGGCCACCTACAGCAACGTCAACGCGGCCACCGGCTACGTGCAGAAGTCCTTCGACCTCTCCTCCTACGCCGGCAAGAGCGTGACCCTCAAGTTCACCGGTGTGGAGGACTCCTCCCTCCAGACCAGCTTCGTGATCGACGACACCGCGCTCAGCATCTCCTGACCGCAGCACTCAGCGGACGCGAAGGGCCGTGGCGTACCAACGCCACGGCCCTTCGGGCTGAAGTGGCCCGGAGTGCTCCGGAGCGGTCCGGAGCACTCCGGGCGGTCCGGAGCGGTTCAGCGGCGCGAGTTGCCGAAGAACAGCCGGTACAGGATGAGCAGCACCAGCGCCCCCGCGATCGCCGAGCCCCAGGTCGCGAGGTCGAAGAAGTGCTTGTTGACCGGGCGGTGCAGGAAGTGCGTCGAGAGCCAGCCTCCGACGAAGGATCCCGCGATGCCGATCAGCGTCGTGACGATCAGACCGCCCGGGTCACGCCCGGGCAGCAGCAGCTTGGCGATGCCCCCGGCCAACAGGCCGAGCACGATCCAACTGACGATGCCCATGTTCTCTGGTCCCCTGCCCTGATGTGATGTTCTGCTGTTCGAGACGCACGTCGCCCCGGCTCGGTTGCGACTGCCCCCGGACAGACCCCTGGGCCTGCTCATACCCTGGTGGAAAACTCTCATCCGCCCGTGTCACCGTGGGGTCCGCCAAGAGACGGAGGAGCCCATGGTCAGCGCGGACAGCACCGGGAAGGTGCTGGTGGTGGACGACGACGACACGATCCGCCGCTCGCTGGAGCGCGGTCTGCGGCTGAGCGGCTTCACGGTGCGTTCGGCCGACGGCGGCCGGGCCGCCCTGGAGCTGGTGGCCGCCGAGCCGCCGGACGTCCTGGTGCTCGACGTCTCGATGCCCGACCTGTCCGGCACCGAGGTCTGCCGCCGGCTGCGGGAGCAGGGCTGCGACCTCCCGGTGCTGATGCTCTCCGCCCTGGACGAGCTGGCCGACCGGGTCGCCGGCCTGCAAGCGGGCGCCGACGACTACCTGGTCAAGCCGTTCGCGCTGGAGGAGCTGGTGCTGCGGCTGCGCGCCCTGCTGCGCCGCCGGCCACCGGTCGCCGGCGACGACATCGCCGGCGACGACACGCTGCGGGTCGGCCCGCTGGAGATCGCCCCCGCCACCCGCGAAGTGCGCCGGGACGGCCAGCCGGTGCACCTGACCCGCCGCGAGTTCGAGCTGCTGGAGCACCTGGCCCGCAACGCCGGCCTGGTGCTGACCCGGGACCAGCTGCTGGACCGGGTCTGGGGCTACGACTTCGACGTGCGCACCGACGCGGTCGACACCTTCATCAGCTACCTGCGCCGCAAGCTGGAGGAGGGCGGCCGACCGCGCCTGATCCACACCGTCCGCGGGGTCGGGTTCGTGCTGCGGACGCCCGGGGCCGCCGGAACCCCGGAGTCCGCCCGATGAGGCTCGCCACCCGGATCGCGCTCTGGGTCGCCCTGGTGGTCCCACTGCTGGTGTTCGCGGCCGGCGCGCTGCTGCTCGGCCTGGTCAACCACGACCTGCGCGCCGAACAGGACACCAAGCTGCGCGAGCGCGCGCAGCTCGTCCTGCCGAACGCCCGCGCGCTGCTCAACGCCGACCACCAGGGGCGGGCGGCGGCCGAGCAGAACCAGCACCGCAAGGTGCTGGACGCCGCGCTCGACGTCGGCGTCCGGGTGGACGACGCCAACGGCACCGAGGTCACGGCCGGCGGCCCGCTGCCCACCGCGCTGCCGGCGGCCGGCGGCGCGCTCACCCCCGTCACGGTCCGCTCCGACGGCCGCAGCTGGCGGGTGCTGGCCCGTCCGGTGAGCGGCGCCAACCCCGGGACGGTCTGGGTCGCCGCCCCGTCCTCCGCCGCGAACCCGCAGGTCGACGCGGTGCGCCGGCGGATCATCCTGGTCGCAGCGCTCACCGCGCCGCTCGCCGGGCTGCTCGTCTTCGGCCTGGCCCGGCGCGCCACCGCGCCGCTCAGCCGACTCGGCCGACGGGCCGCCGCGCTCGACCCCAGGGCCGGCGCCGCCGACTTCGGCCACCAGCGCAGCGGGATCGGCGAGGTGGACGAGTTGGCCGCCGCCTTGGAGAGCGCGCTGGCCCGCTACGACGAGCAGGCCGACCGAACGGCGCAGGCGCTGGAGACTGCGCGCTCCTTCTCGGCGGCCGCCTCGCACGAGCTGCGCACCCCGCTGATGGGCCTGCAGACCAACCTGGACGTCCTCAGCGCCCATCCCGACCTGCCCGCCACCGAACGCGCCGAGATCCTCACCGACCTGCGGGCCGACCACCGCCGGCTGCTCGACCTGCTCACCGCACTGCGCACCCTGGCCCGCGGCGACCTGGTGGAGGAAGAGGCCTTCGGCCCGCTCGACCTGGCCGAACCGGTCTCCGCCGCGGTGGCCGAACTGCGGCGGCGACGACCGGAGTCGGCCGTCGGCGTGGAGCTGGCCGTCGGCGTGGAGCTGGCCGGCGGCGTGGAGCCGACCGGCGAGCTGCGCGTCTTCGGCTGGGAGGCGGGCCTGCGGATCGCCTGCGACAACCTGCTGCTGAACGCCGCCGTGCACGGCAGGGCGCCGATCGTGGTCACGCTGCGCCGCGAGGGCGGGCAGGCGGTGCTGACCGTGGACGACGACGGCCCCGGCATCCCCGTCGCCGAGCGGGCCGCCGTCTTCGACCGCTTCCACCGCCGCCGGGACAGCCCCGGTACGGGCCTCGGCCTGACCCTGGTCGCCCAACAGGTGGCGCTGCACCGCGGCACGGTCACCGTCGGGACGCCACCTAGCGGGCGCGGGTGCCGCTTCGAGATCCGGCTGCCGCTGGTCGCCCCGGACGCGCCGACCCTGCCGCTGCCGGCCCGCCGGGACTGGATCGGCGGCGCACAACAGCCGTAGGCGCTACTGCCTTAGGCGCTACGGCGGCAGATGCCACGACGGCAGGTGCCCCAGCCGCAGGTGCCACGGCGGCTCACAAGGAATCCACAAAGAGAAGCCCTACCGTCCTGCCCAGTCGGGCGGGGTCGCCGCCCGGGTACCAGCAGAGACTGGAGGACCTCGTCATGCTCTCCTACCGCAAGGCCGGCGCCGCCCTGGGCGCCCTCGCACTGGGCGGCACGCTGCTCGCAGCCGCCGCGCCCGCCCAGGCCGCCGGCGGCACGCCGTCCCCGAAGACCCTGCCTTCGCCCACCAGCGACGGTGCGAAGGGCATCTGCAAGCGCCTGTCGAAGACCGAACAGCGCGTCCAGGCCTCGCTGAACCGGCTCAACGGGCCGGTCACCGAGGCTGGTTCGATCGCCCGCCTGGAGCAGCGGGTGGACGAGGCCAAGAAGGCCGGGCACACCGAGGTGTACACCTACCTCAACGACCGGCTGACCTTCCGCAAGAGCCTGGTGCCGACCCTGACCACCCGTCAGAACGACCTCAAGGCGGTGGACACCTGGTGCACCTCGCAGGGCCTGGGCGGCGCCCAGTGAAGCATGCGCTCGGACTCGCCGCGGCGGTGCTGGTGGCCTCGGTGACCCTGACGGGCTGCGGCGGCTCGGGCTCCGGCGCGGCCGGTGGCTCCCCGCAGCAGCCCGCCCCGGCCGCAGCCGCCTCCGCCGGAGCCGGCTCGTCCACCGGCGACCCTCAGCTCGGCGACATGCAGCAGAAGATCGACGCCGCCGAGAGCGCGGCCGCCGCGGCCGAGTCGGACGCGTCGCAGAACAACTGACCCGCACAGCAACTGACCCGCACCGACACCGTCACCAACACCAACACCGCCGGCGGCAGCGCCCGGGTGCTCACAAAGTGATCGAACCGCCGAAGTCCCGGCCCTGGACCAGCTTCGTCACCTGGGCGTTGTCGCGGACGGTGTTGCTGACGGTGCTGGTCTGATCGATCTTCACCACGAACACCTGCGTGCCCACCCAGTCGGCCAACTCGGCGGCCAGCTCCGGGTCCTGCTCACGACGGTCGATCAGCGTGGTGATCAACTCGCGGACCTGCTGCTGGTCGGCCGGGTCCACCGGCTCCTCGGACACGGTCGTCAGCTCGGCGCCCGGCTCGCCCCGCCTGAAGGTGCGACGGGCCACGGCCTGCAGAGCCTCCCACGCCTGGCGGCCGACGGCGGTACCGGCCGCGCCGGCGGCGGCGGTGATCGCTTCGGTGATGGTGCTGGCTGCGTCGATGTCCACAGAAGGCCCCCACGTCCTCGTGCACGGTGCCGCATGAACGCGACACGTCCCCACGATAACCGTCGAGGTCCGAGCCAGGGGTCGATTCGCCCGACAAGAAACCCGCCCCGGCGCCGCCCAGAACCCGCCCGCCACGGCCCTGCACGAGGGCCTGGGCCGCCGCGCGTCCGCACCCACGGGTGATCCCCCACCCCGTGCCGCCACGGCCTTCCGGGCGCTCGCCCAGAGCATCGGCGCACCCGTCCCGAGCTGGGCTTCTGCCGCCTTCGTGGCTAGCATCTCCCCATCGGGAGAGGGGACTTGATGGACCGGAAGATCCGAACGATCGAGGACGTACTGGAGCTCCTGGACGGCCTCTTCGCACCGGACGCCGACCGCTGGACGGCCGACGGGGCCCGCTGGTGGGACGCCTTCTACGCCGACCGCGCAAAGCCGGTCCCGTTCTTCGCGGCCAAGCCGGACGAGAGCCTGGCCGACTACCTCGAGCGTGGGCTGATCGTCCCCGGACGGGCGCTGGACCTGGGCTGCGGACCGGGCCGCAACGCCCTGCACCTGGCCGCTGCGGGCTTCCAGGTAGACGCGGTCGACCTCTCTCCGACGGCCCTCGCCTGGGCTGCCGGTCGGGCCCGCGAGGCGGGGGCTGCGATCCGCTTCCACTGCGGGGACGCCTTCGCGCTCACCGGCGCCGAGTTGACCGGCCCGTACGACCTGATCTACGACTCGGGGTGCTTCCACCACCTGCCGCCGCACCGCCGGATCAGCTACCTGGCGCTGCTCGACCGCCTGCTGGCCCCCGGCGGTCACTTCGGCCTCACCTGCTTCGCGGCCGGCGCGATGGGCTCCGAGCTGCCCGACGCGGACTTCTACCACCAGTCCCGGCTGCACGGCGGTCTCGCGTACACGCCGGACTCGCTGCGCTGGATCTTCTCCGAGCTCGCCCAGGTCGAGCTGCGCCGGATGCGGGACGAACCGGACGACTCCCCGCTCTTCGGCGAGCCGTTTCTCTGGACCGCCCTGTTCCGCCGAACCGCATGGCTCGCTTGACGTGCCGGTGGCCGATCAACCAGTATCGCGGCATGGAGCACGGCACCACTCTCGTCTGCCGCCTGCACGTCGATCTGCGACGCCAGGCGAGCGACATGTGTGCCTGCTGACCGGCTGACCTCTGTCGCCGCTTTTCCGCGTTTCACCCCTGTGACCATCTGCCGGGGGACGGGCGCACCCATGTCGCCACCACTTCACCGCTGCCCTGTGTCCGCCACCCGTGCGCGGCGCACTCAAGCTTCCCGAGGACCGCCATGAGCACAGATCTCGCGAGCCCAACGCCCACAGCCACACCCACACCCACACCCACACCCACATCCACCGCCGCACCGGTACCCGCACCGATCACCCCGCTCAGCCCCGCCGCGCTGCGGGCGGTGGTCGCCGAGCTGGCCGAACGGCCGCAGGAGTGGATCGACAAGGTCCGCCTCTCCACCGAGGAACGCTGGTACGAGCGGCTCAGCCTGACCGAGGACCACGAGGTCTGGCTGATCAGCTGGCTGCCCGGCCAGTCCACCGGGTTCCACGACCACGGCGGCTCGCGCGGCGCCTACGCCGTGGCGCTCGGCGAGTTGGAGGAGCTCTCGCTGGGCGGTGAGCACGGCGAGTTGCACACCCGCCGACTGCCGGCCGGGTCCATCCGCGCCTTCGGTCCCGAGTTCCTGCACGACGTCCGCAACACCGGTGGCGGCCCGGCGGTCAGCCTGCACGCTTACTCGCCGCCGCTCAGCGAGATCGCGCGCTACGAGCTGCGGGCCAGCGGCCTGCGCCAGACCGTGGTGGAGGTGGCGGAGCAGTGGTGACCGTGGACGAGCTGGTGGCCCGGGCCCGGGCGGGCGTGCACCGACCGGGGCCGGTGGAGGCGCACCAGGCCTGGCAGCGGCAGGATGCCCTGCTGGTGGACATCCGCCCGGCCGCGCAGCGGGCCCGGGAGGGCCAGATCCCCGACGCGCTGGTGATCGAGCGCAATGTGCTGGAGTGGCGGCTGGATCCGACGGGGAGTCACCGGATCCCGGAGGCCACCGGATACGAGCTGCCGGTGGTGCTGGTCTGCTCCGAGGGCTACGCCTCCTGCCTGGCGGCGGCCTCGCTGCGCGAGCTCGGCCTGCACCGCGCCACCGACCTGGACGGCGGATTCGTCGCCTGGGCGGCCGCGGGGCTGCCCACCGTGCCGGGGGGCGACTGAGCCGGGCCTGGCCCATCCCCCGTAGCGACCGGCCCCGTCCCCCGTACCGCTCGGCGTGTCGGATGCGTCACTGATCACCGTTCAGGGTTTCCCTTGGTCCTGGCGGGGGCAGGCAGCCTCGGATGTCGGCCCCTGACACCGTCTCACCCGCCGTACCCGAAACCGGTGCCCCGGCACCCAGGCAGGAAGCTCACGTGATCAGATTCGACGGCGCCGGCAAGCGCCATCCCGACGGCACGGTCGCCGTCGAGGGGCTCGATCTCAGCGTGCCCGCGGGCCGGACCACCGTGTTGGTCGGTCCGTCCGGCTGCGGCAAGACGACCATCCTGCGGATGGTCAACCGGATGGTCGAACCGACCTCGGGCCGGGTGCTGCTGGACGGGACGGACGTGGCCCGGCTGGAGCCCGCCAAACTGCGCCGCGGCATCGGCTACGTGATCCAGCAGGCGGGTCTCTTCCCGCACCGCAAGGTGCTGGACAACATCGCCACCGTGCCCTACCTGCTGGGCTGGGACCGCAAGCGGGCCCGGGCCCGGGCGATGGAGCTGCTGGAGCTGGTCGGGCTGGCACCGGAGACGGCCAAGCGCTACCCGTTCCAGCTGTCCGGCGGCCAGCAGCAGCGGGTCGGTGTGGCCCGGGCGCTGGCCGCCGATCCGCCGCTGCTGCTGATGGACGAGCCGTTCAGCGCGGTCGACCCGGTGGTCCGGGCCGGTCTGCAGGAGGAGCTGCTGCGGCTGCAGGCCGAGTTGAACAAGACGGTGCTCTTCGTGACGCACGACATCGAAGAGGCGGTGCGGCTCGGCGACCAGATCGTGGTGCTGCGCGAGCACGGGCGGATCGGGCAGGTGGCCGACCCGGCGACGCTGCTCGCCGCCCCCGCCGACGACCAGGTGGCGCACTTCCTCGGCCGGGACCGGGGGCTGCGCGGTCTCGGGCTGCGCCCGGCGGGCGGGATCGCGCTGCGGCCCGCCGACGAGCCGTACGAGGGCTGGACCCTGACGGTGGACGACGAGGGCCGGCCGAGCGGGTGGCGGGGGCCCGGGGAAACGATCCGTCAGGTCGCGGTCTACCACCCGGGGACGGACACCCTGCGCAGCGCCCTGGACAGCGCGGTGCTCTCGCCGGCCCGCGCCGCCGTGGCGGTGGACGCCCAGGGCCGGGTGCTCGGTCTGGCACCCCGCGCGGCGGTCCTGGACGCACTGGACGCCTCGGGCCCCGAGGCGCCGGCCGGTGGCGTCGTGGACACCCCGTCGGACCCCGGGGCGCCGGCCGACAGCGCTGCCGATCCGGGTGGCGCCACCGACATAGCGGCGGGGACCGGCCATGGGCGATGAACCCCTGGTCCGCTGGCACTGGCTCGGCACCCACGTCGACTACCTGCGCGGCCTGCTCCTGGACCACGCGGTGATCTCGCTGCTCCCGGTGCTCTTCGGCCTGCTGCTCGCCCTCCCGCTGGGCCTGCTCTGCACCCGGTTCCCGCGGCTGTACCAGCCGCTGGCCGCGGTCTTCAACGTGGTCTACGCGCTGCCCGCGCTCGCGGTCTTCGTGGTGCTGATCCCGTACACCGGCCTGGCCACCCAGGCCACCGTGATGATCCCGCTCACCTGCTACGCGCTCGCCGTGCTGCTGCCGACCACGGTGGACGGGCTGCGCGCGGTGCCCGAGCCGGTGCGCCAGGCCGCGACGGCGCTCGGGTACGGACCCTGGCGGCGACTGGCCGCCGTCGAACTGCCCGCGGCCGTGCCGTACCTGGTGGCGGGGCTGCGGGTGGCGGCGGTCTCCAGCATCTCGCTGGCGAGTGTGGGCGCGCTGGTCGGGCGCGGCGGGCTGGGCTACCTGTTCATCACCGGCTTCCAACTCACCTTCCCGACGCCGATCGTGGCCGGGATCGTGCTGGTGGCCGCGCTCGCGCTGGTCACCGACGCGGTGCTGCTGCTGGCCCGCCGGGTGCTGGCGCCGTGGGCCCGGCGTGAGGCGGTGGTGGGGCGGTGAACTGGCTCTCCTGGCTGTCCGACTTCTTCGGCTCGCCCGACCGGCAGCACGGTGCCGACTCGATCGTGCACCGGATCGGCGAGCACCTGCTGCTCTCCGGCGAGGCGCTCGGCCTGGCCGCGCTGCTGGCGATCCCGCTCGGTCTGCTGCTCGGCTACACCGGGCGGGCGGCCGGCCTGGTCACCGCGCTGACCGGTACCGCCCGCGCGCTGCCGACCCTCGGCCTGGTGACGCTGGCGGTGCTGGTGGCGGGCGTCGGCGACACCGCCGTGCTGGTGCCGCTGGTGGCGCTGGCCGCGCCGGTGTTGCTGGTCGCGGCCTGCGAGGGGGTCCGCGGCACCGATCCGGACCTGCGCGATGCCGCCCGCGGCATCGGTCTGACGCACCGTCAGGTGCTCTGGCAGGTCTGTGTTCCGTGGGCGCTGCCGGCGTTGCTCGCGGGGCTGCGCACGGCCGCGGTGCAGGTGATCGCCACCGCCACGGTGGCCGCCTACGTCGGCCTGGGCGGGCTCGGCCGCTATGTGGTCGACGGCCTGGCCACCCACGACTTCCCGCAGACCGTCGGTGGCGCGCTGCTGGTGGTGCTGCTCGCGGTGGCCACCCAGTTGCTCTTCGCCGCGCTCATCCGGTTCGCGCTGCCCACCGGGCTGCGCCGACCGCGCGGCTGACCGGATTCCCCTCTCCCACTCTCCACTCTTCGCAAAGGACTCAGTTGATGCTTTCGCGCACCTTCCGCGCCGCCATACTGGCCGCTGCCGTCACTGTGGCCGCCACCGCCTGCTCCTCCTCCGCCAAGGACCCGCTCGGCGGCAACTCCGGCTCCTCCGGCTCCTCCGGCTCCTCCACCGGCAACTCCGGTTCCGCCGACGGCGGTTCGACCGTAGTGGTCGGTTCGGCCAACTTCCCGGAGAACGTGCTGCTCGCCTCGATCTACTCGCAGGCCCTGCAGGCCAAGGGCGTCAAGGTGACCGAGAAGTTCAACATCGGCAGCCGCGAGCTGCTCTACGGGCAGATCAAGGACAGCAAGTTGACCGTGCTGCCCGAGTACAACGGCGCGCTGCTCGCCTACCTGGACAGCAAGGCCACCGCCGCGAGCACCGAGGACATCGACGCCGCGCTGACCAAGACGCTGCCGGCCAGTCTGGCGATCCTGAAGTCCGCCGCCGCCGAGGACAAGGACTCGCTGACCGTCAGCAAGGACACCGCGGCCAAGTACAACCTGCAGTCCATCGCCGATCTGACCGCCCAGGCCGGGCAGTTCACCATCGGTGGCCCGCCGGAGTTCAAGTCCCGCCGGGAGCAGCAGTTCAAGGACGTCTACGGGCTGAACTTCAAGGAGTGGAAGCCGACCGCCGACACCACCGCCAACGCGATCAAGGACGGCACGATCCAGGTCGGCAACGTCTTCACCACCGACCCGCGGATCGTCTCGCTGGGCCTGGTCTCGCTGACCGACCCGAAGAACCTGTTCGGCGCGCAGAACGTGACCCCGCTGATCAACAAGGCCGGGGTGAACGCCACGGCGAGCGCGGCGCTGGACGCGGTCTCGGCCAAGCTGGACACCGCCGGTCTGACCGCGCTGATGAAGCGGGTTGCGGTGGACAAGGAGGACGCCGCGGTGGTGGCCAAGGACTGGGTGAAGAGCAACGGGCTGGGCTGAGCCCGGACCCACTGGGACGGCTGCGCCGACGGGCCCCGGAGGAGAGTTCCTCCGGGGCCCGTCGGCGTGCTCGCCGGTCAGTGCAGGGGCCGGCCAGTGCAGGGGCCGGCCAGTGCAGGGGCCGGCCAGTGCAGGGGCCGGCCAGTGCAGGGGCGATCAGTACCAGTGGTGGGTCTGCCAGAACGCCCAGGCGGCGTTCGGGCTGCCGTACCGGTCGTTCATGTAGGACAGCGTCCACTTGATCTGGGTGACCGGGTTGGTGCGCCAGTCGGAGCCGGCCGAGGCCATCTTGCTCGCGGGCAGCGCCTGGCCCAGGCCGTAGGAGCCGGAGGACGGGTTGGTGGCCGTCACGTTCCAGCTGCTCTCGTGGCTGACGATGTTGGCGAAGGAGTTCCACTGGTCGGCCGGGACCATGCTCTGCGCCAGCGCGCGGATGCCGCTCGGGCTGGTGTCGGTGACCGTGGGGGCGGCGGCCAGCGGCGCGCGCTCCTGCGAGCGCGAGGCGGCCTGCTGGTCCTGCTGCGGGGCGGGCTGCGCGGCCGGCTGCGGCGCGGGCGCCTGCTGCGGCTGGGCGGCGGGCTGCGGGGCCGGGGCCTGCTGCGGCTGCGCGGCCGGGGTGGCCGGCTTGGCCTGCTCGGGGGCCGCGTACGGCGCGGTGGTCACGGTGTGCCCGGCGCCGGACTGGGTGGCGCCCTTCAGGTACGGGGCGGCCTCGATCTTGCCGGTGTCACCGGCGGCGGTGACGGGGGTCACGCCGGCCGGCATCGCGTCGCGGGTGAGCTTGAGCGCGTGCGCCTGCTGGTCGGTGGTCACAGCGGCGGTGTGCTTGGGGGCCGACGCCTCGGCAACGGTGGCGGCGTCGGAGGGGAGCGCGAAGGCCACGGCGGACGCGGCACAGACGGTGGCCAGGCCGGCCGAGGCGAGAACCACGGAGGATCGTCGACGAACGGTGGCCATCAGGGCGCTACGCATACAGGAATACCTCTTCGGTGTAGCCGGTCCCGGGCGCACGGCAGCGGCGCGGCGCGAGGGCCGTGCGGTGCTGCGTTGATGCGTCAGTGACCGTGGGGCACCCCGGAGTCGGTCGGTGCCCGTACGGAAAGCGCTCCACCGGAGTTACTGAAGACACCGGATCCTCTGACCCGATGCGGGCGGCGCGCTTGGCGACTCGTCCAGGTTTAACGTGGCCCGCCGCCGGGCAGCAAACCCGGCTGCTACGACGCCCGGTAGTAGCTTGGCCCGGCCGCCCCCGGACAGCCGCTCAACCAGGCCGCCGTCGGCGACGACCCGCGATCGTAGTCCCGAAACGCCTGTGGGCATGGTCACCAACTTGGTGACAGTGAGCAGCCGAAGGGAAACCGGTTTGCCCCCGATCGGCCGCACCCGCCAGGCTTGATTCTCATGACGCACTCTCTCGCCCCCGAGATCCTCGCCTACTACGCGCGCGGCGAGGAGGCCGGCCGCCTGCTGCGCGCGCACAACCGCCTGGAGCTGTGGCGCACCCAGGACGTGCTGCGACGCCTGTTGGCCGACCTCGGCACCGGGCCGCTGCGGATCCTGGACGTCGGCGGCGGCGCCGGCGTGCACGCCGAGTGGCTGGCCGCCGACGGGCACCTGGTGACGCTGGTCGACCCCGTTCCGCTCCACGTCGAGCAGGCCGGCCGGCTACCCGGCGTGACCGCTCTGCACGGTGACGCCCGCGCCCTTGAGGCCGCCGACGACTCGGTGGACCTCGCGCTGCTGCTCGGCCCGCTCTACCACCTGCCCGAGCGCGCCGACCGGCTGCGCGCGCTCGCCGAGGCCCGCCGGGTGGTGCGGCCCGGCGGGCTGGTGGTCGCGGCGACCATCAACCGCTTCGCCGGACTGCACGACACCATGCGCACCGGCGCCTACTTCGAGCCGACCAACCAGGCCGCCACCGACGCCTGCGTGGCGACCGGGACGCTGCGCCCGGCGAGCGAGCACAACCTCTTCACCACCGCCTACTTCCACCTGGCCGCCGAGGTCCCGGCGGAGTTCGCCGAGGCCGGGCTGACTCCGACCGGTCAGTACGGCCTGGAGGGCGCGGCCTGGCTGATGGGCATCGACCAGCGGCTGGACGATCCGGCCGAGCGGGCGGTGGTGCTGGACGCGCTGCGCGCCGGCGAGTCGGAGCCCTCGCTGCTCGGCGTCAGCGGGCACCTGCTGACGGCAGGGATCTGCTGACGGCGGGGATCTGCTGACGGCGGGCACGGGAGCCTGACGCGCCGACCGCAGGCAGCAAGGCCTGACCCAGCATCAGATCCGCGCCCAGGACGACCTGACGGAACCGGTCGGATCGGACCGAGCGATTGTTAGGACTCTTGACAGATAACTGGTCTAGTCCAACGATAAGACTCGTCCATCCGACCGGGATGCACTGTGGGGGTGTGACCACCGGCCGGCAGGGACCTGCCCTGCCCTGAACTGCCCACCGCCCCCGGCTACTTGCCATGACCGCCGACCGACGCCCAGGCGCCGGTGGTTGTCATGCGCAAATCCTGTTGTGCGCTTCCTTCCCCCATCACGTCTGCTGGAGCACTGATGCGACTTCACAGATCCGTCCAGGCCGCGCTGACCGCCGGCGCCACGCTGGCCGCCTCGGCCGGCCTGCTGGTCGGCGCGAGCGGCGCCCACGCGGCCACCACCGCCGCACCGCTGCCCGCCCACGTCTTCGCCCCGTACTACGAGGCCTACACACCGGGCAGCGGCCCGGCGGCGCTGGCCGCGCAGTCCGGCGACAAGTTCCTCAGCATGGCCTTCGTCCAGGCCGCCACCAAGGGTTCCTGCACCGTCTACTGGGACGGCGACACCAGCACCCCGATCGCCAACTCCAGCTTCGGCAGCGACATCAGCACCATCCAGGCCAACGGCGGGGACGTCATCCCCTCCTTCGGCGGCTACGCGGCCGACAACGGCGGCACCGAGATCGCCGACAGCTGCGCCGACGTCAACCAGATCGCGGCGGCCTACGAGAAGGTCATCACGACCTACAACGTCAACCGGATCGACCTGGACACCGAGGACAACTCACTGACCAACACGACCGGTATCGACCGCCGCAACAAGGCGGTCAAGCTGGTCGAGGACTGGGCGGCGGCGAACGGGCGCAACGTCCAGTTCTCCTACACCCTGCCGACCACCACCAGCGGCCTGGCGTCCAGCGGCCTGGCGGTGCTGAAGAACGCGGTCAGCAACAACGCGCGGATCGACGTCGTCAACATCATGACGTTCGACTACTACGACAACGCCTCGCACGTGATGGGCACCGACGCGGAGAACGCCGCGACCGGCCTCTACGGCCAGCTGGCCAAGCTCTACCCGAGCAAGACCGCCGCCCAGCTCTGGGGTTCGATCGGCATCATCCTGATGCCCGGCATCGACGACTTCGGCGCAGCCGAGACCACCACGGTCGCCGACGCGCAGAACGTCCAGGCCTGGGCCACCGCGAAGGGCCTCAACACCCTCTCGTTCTGGGCGCTGCAGCGTGACAACGGCGGCTGCGTGGGCACCGCCGGCTCCGACACCTGCTCCGGGATCAGCCAGGGCACCTGGGACTTCAGCCACGTGCTGGAGCCGTTCACCTCGGGCAGCGGCACCCCGTCCAACGACTTCTCGCTGAGCGACTCGCCCGCCGCCGGTTCGGTGCAGCCGGGCGGTTCGACCACCGCCACGATCACCACCGCGGTCACCTCCGGCTCGGCGCAGACCGTGACGCTGTCGGTCTCCGGCGCGCCCGCCGGTGTCACCGCCTCGATCAGCCCGAGCACCGTCACGGCCGGCGGCACCGCCACCCTGTCGGTGAGCACCACCTCGGCCGTGGCCCCGGGCAGTTACCCGCTGACCATCACCGGCACCGCCGCCTCCGGCAGCCACAGCGCCGGCTACACGCTGACCGTCACCGGCGGCAGCGGCGGCAGCGCCCTGGTCAACGGTGGTCTGGAGAGCGGCAGTCTGAGCCCGTGGACCTGCCAGAGCGGCGGCGCGGTGGTCTCCGCCCCGGTGCACTCGGGCTCCCACGCGCTGCAAGCCGCGCCCACCGCGAGCCAGACCGGTGAGTGCGACCAGACCGTCACCCTGCTGCCCAACCACGCCTACACGCTGACCGGTTGGGTTCAGGGCGACTACGCGTACCTCGGCGTCAGCGGTGGCGCCACCGGGTCCAGCTGGGCCTCGGGCAGCGGTTGGACCAAGCTGACCGTCCCGTTCACCACCGGCGCCAACGGCACCGTGACCGTCTACCTGCACGGCTGGTACGCCCAGGGCGACGTCTACGGCGACGACTTCGCGATCAGCTGACGCACCGTCATCCGTGTTGGACAGCCCCGCCACCCGCGCTTCCGGGTGGCGGGGCCACTGCGTTCCATGCTCTCTTGACGCCACCCGGGGAGCACAGTTAGCTGGCTCAGGTCCATTCCTGACCAATCATCAGACATTGAACACGGGGGTTCGCCATGCCTGTCATCACCCGCGCGCGCCACTGGTCGCGCCGCGCCGCGGTCGCCGCCACCGCGCTGGCCACCGCACTCGCACTGGGCGGCGCCGCCTCGGCGGGAAGCGCCGCCCCCGGCAACCGACTCACCCCGTTCACCCTCACCAGCCCCGACTTCCACGACGGCGGCAAGCTGCCGGTCTGGACCGAGTTCGGCGGCACCTACGGTGGCCAACACTCCCACTGCGACGGCAAGAACCTGGCGCCCGAGCTGGACTGGCACAACGCCCCAGCCGGAACGAAGAGCTATGTGCTGCTGGTCAACGACATGGACGCGCCGATCGCGGGCGGCTGGCACCACTGGGTGGTGTACGACATCCCCGGGAACGTCGACCGGCTGAAGGGTCACGGCAAGCTCGAGTACACGCAGGGATCGACCAGTTGGGACGCGAACGGGCTCCCGGTCGTCGGCTGGGGCGGCCCGTGCCCGCCGGCCACCGGGCAGGTGCACCACTACATCTTCACCCTGTACGCCCTCGACAGCGCCACCGTCCCCGTCCCCGGCGACTCCCTGTCGTACGAGCAGCTGATCAGCACGATCGACCCGGACGTGCTCGGATCGACCGTCATCATCGGCACCTTCCGGCTGCCGCAGAAGGCCTGACCGGTGCACCGGCCCTTCAGGGCAGCAGCTTCCCCGGGTTCATGATCCCCAGCGGGTCGAGTGCCCGCTTCACCGCGCGCTGCAGGTCCAGCTCCAGCGGGGTGCGGGTGTAGGGCAGTGCCGCACGCTTGAGCACGCCGATCCCGTGCTCGGCGCTGATCGTGCCGTGGAACTCGGCGACCAGCTCGAAGACCAGCGCCGAGACCTCCGCCGCCCGGCTCCGCGGGGCCAGCACGTTGAGGTGGATGTTGCCGTCGCCGACATGCCCGAAGGCGTTGACCGCCACGCCCGGGAAAGCCCGGCCGATCCGCTGCTCGGCCGCCTCGACGAAGGCCGCGACGGCGCCGAGCGGCACTCCGACGTCGTGCTTGACCGCGCCGCCGGCCCGCTTCTCCGCCTCCGGCAGGCCCTCGCGCAGCGCCCAGAGGGCCTGGGCCTGCGGGCGGTCCAGGGCGGGGACGGCGTCGGCGGCCAGGCCGCGTTCGGTGGCCTCGGCCAGGAAGGCCTCCAGCTGGGCCCGCAGGCCGGCGCCGTCGCGGGTGCTGGTGGCCTCCACCAGCAGATAGCGCGGGTGCGGGTGGGCGAACGGGTCCTTGCTGCCCGGCTGGTGGGCGAGGAGCAGCTCGAGGCCGGTGCGGCCGAACAGCTCGAGCGCGGTGAGCCGGTCCTCCAGCCATTCGCGGGCCAGCGCCAGCAGCCCGGTGAGCGGGTCGAGGCCCGGCAGGGCGAGCAGCGCGACGGCGTGGTGGCGGGGCTTGGGGACCAGCAGCACGGTGGCGGCGGTGACGATGCCGAGGGTGCCCTCGGAGCCGATCAGCAGCTGTTTGAGGTCGTAGCCGGCGTTGTCCTTGCGCAGGGCGCGCAGGCCGTGCCAGATCCGGCCGTCCGGTAGCACCGCCTCCAGGCCGAGCACCAGCTCACGGGTCATGCCGTAGCGCAGCACATTGCTGCCGCCGGCGTTGGTGGCGATCGCGCCGCCGAGCCGGGCGCTGCCCTCGGAGGCCAGGCGCAGCGGGAAGTGCAGCCCCTCGGCCTCCGCGGCCTGCTGAAGGTCGCTCAGTACGCAGCCGGCCTCGGCGGTGAGCGCGAAGTCGGCCGCGTCGACGCTCCGGATCCGGTCCAGGGCCCGGACGCTGAGCACCAGCTGAGTGCCGGTGCCGAGCGGGATCGCGCCGCCGACCAGGCCGGTGCCGCCGGCGAACGGCACCACGGGGACGGCGTGCCGGGCGCAGACGGTGACCGCCGCGGCCACCTCGGCGGTGCTGCGCGGGCGCAGGACGGCGGCGGGGTGCGCGGGCAGCAGACCGCGCTCGTCGCGCACGAAGCCGGCCGCCGGGTCGTCGGGAGCCAGTACCCCGTGCGGTCCGAGCGCCGCGCGCAGCTCCGTCAGGGCGGTGAGCAGGGAGTCCTCCGTCGGCGTCACGGAAATAACCGTATCCGGTGGGCGGGCGGCCTCGGTTAGATTGCGCCGTATGACGACTACTTCGCAGCCCGCCGCCAGTCTCTACGACGCCCTGCAAGCCGACGCCGTGCCCGACCTCGCCACACTGCGCGAGGTCTACGAGATGCCGGGCGAGGCCGCCGTGCACAAGCAGGTGGACCGGATCCACGACGTGGCGCGGCGGCTGATCGGCTGCTCCTCCTTCGTGCTGATCGCCAGCGCGGGCGCGGACGGCAGCTGCGACGTGTCGCCGCGCGGCGGGCCGGCCGGGTTCGTCGCGGTGCTGGACGAGCACACGCTGGCGATACCCGATGCGACCGGCAACAAGCGGCTGGACTCGCTGCAGAACATCGTCGCCACCGGCCGGGTCGGCCTGGTCTTCCTGATCCCGGGCCGCAACGACACCCTGCGGGTCAACGGTCGGGCCTGCGTCTCCACCGAGCCGCAGCTGCTCGAGCAGTTGACGGCGGTGGGCAAGCCGCCGCGCAGCGCGATCGTGGTGCGGGTGGAGGAGGTCTACGGCCACTGCCCGAAGTCGCTGCTGCGCGGCTTCGTCTGGAAGCCCGGGCAGTGGCTCCCCAAGGAGGCCGCCCCGAGCTCCGCCGAGGTGACCCTCTCCCACCTGTCCGCCACGCTGGACGGTCTGACGGTCGAGCAGATCGAGCAGCGCGAGCGCGAGGCACTGCTCTACCGGTACGAGTGATCCGTTGCGCGCTTCCTGCTGCCCGGGCCAGCGGTGAATTCACGCCATTAGCCGAGCGCGGCCACAGCTCCCCGGGCACTGCCGTCCCGCGGCACGCGCGGGGATCGGCGGTGCCCGTCCTATGCCCCTGGCCTAGGCGCAACGGCCCGGGCGAAGCCTTGGGAGGGAAGCTGACGCACCGTCAGTCCTGACTCCGTCGGCCCTGCGGAATCGGCCAGCCGCACCGCCCCGGCCGTGCTGTGCCCCCTGGCCCTGTCCGCCGCGCCTGGGTTAGCGTCACGCCGTCGACGCGACGCGCGCCGACCGCGGGACGCTGGGGGGCGTCCCGCCACGGGGGGATCCACCGGAAGAACCCGCACCCGGGCACTGGCCCGGGTGCGCAGCACTGCTGTCCGAGGCGCCCGCGGGACGCGGGTGCCGCATTCCGTGGAGGCAGAACCACATGGGTTTGAGGGGTTTCACCACACGCTGGGCCGCCGCACTGGGCACCGTCACCCTGCTGGCGTTCGGCGCACCCACCACCGTCGCACACGCGGACACCGCACCCGCGTTCCGGACCGACCTGCGCATCCTCGTCATCGATGACGGCGGCCCGTCCGTGGCCGCGATCACCGCCGAATTGACCGGCGAGGGCATCCCGTTCACCGCGTTCAACGTCTACGACCACAACCGTCCGACCGTCGACGCGGCCTTCCTCACCGCCACTCTTCCCGACGGCAGCGTGGAGGCCAAGTACCAGGGCGTGGTGCTCTCCTCCGCGCACGCGCTGGGCACCGGTTCGGCCGAGACCGTCGCACTGGACTCCTACGAGCAGACGTACAACGTCCGCCAGGTGGACGCGAGCACCTATCCGCAGCCGTACAGCGGTCTCAACTGGCCGCAGAACCCGGGCTACCTGGGCGCCCTGGACGGGATGACCGCGCAGGTCAGCGCGGCGGGCGCGGCCGGCGGTTTCGGCTACCTCAAGGGCGCGGTCCCGTTCGAGGACAACAATCCGTCCGTGACCGAGAGTTACGGATTCCTGTCGACGCCGCTGGCCACCCAGGACGCCGGCGCGAGCTTCACCCCGCTGGTGGAGATGCCGATCCCGGGTACCACCGCGAACGGCAGCCTGCTCGGCGTCTACCACCACGACGGCCACGACGAGTTGGTCGTCACCTTCGCCTACAACTCGTACCAGCGGCAGTGGCGACTGCTGGCGCGCGGGCTGGTCGACTGGTTGACCCAGGGCGTCCACCTCGGCTTCGACCGCAACTACTTCTCGGTCCAGGTGCAGAACGTGCTGCTCTCCGACAGCCGTTGGAGCAGCACCCTCAAGTGCACCGTGGGCGACGTCAACTGCAACCCGCCGGCGAGCAGCCCGGACGCGGCGCCGATCCGGCTGAGCGCCGCCGACGTGGACTACGCCAAGCAGTGGGAGGCGGCCAACAACCTCACCCTCGACCTGGTCTACGACGGCAGCGGCAGTGACAGCACCGTCGCCGCCACCGGATCCGACGCCACCACTGCGCAGTTCGCGGCCGACGCCGCCGCCTTCCGCTGGGTGAACGGCAGTTACGGCCGGCCGTTCCTCGGCTGCGTGCGGAACGTGACCGTGGTGCCGTGGAACTGCGCCACCGATGCGAGCGGCGCGGTGCAGTGGACCGACCAGGCGGCGATCACCTCGGCGGTCCAGGCCAACACCGCCTGGGCGCAGGCCAAGGGCCTGCCGGTGGACACCGGCGAACTGGTCAGCAGCCAGTACTCCGGCCTGGCGGTGGCGCCGCAGCAGCCGCAGGACAACCCGGCGTTGACCCCGGCGCTCGCCGCGCTCGGCGTGACCGCACTGGGCGCCAACGGCTCGGTGGAGCCGGCCAGTCGGCAGATCGGCGCCGCCACCACGGTGCCCGGCCACCAGGTCGACCTCTACCACAACGCGTCCACCGCGGCGGCCGAGACCGACGAGTACAACTGGACCTACACCTCGGCGGCCCAGGGCGGCAGCGGTGCCTGCACCGGCTCCGCGACCAGCACCTGCCTGGCTGCGCCGCTGGACACCGCCACCGGCTACCAGAGCACCATCGTCCCCACCGAGGCGGCGATCGCCCTGCAGCGGGTGCTCGGCAACGACCCGACGCCGACGGTGCTCTACCAGGGCAACTTCACCGAGGACCGGATCGCGTACCCGCTGCTCAACCAGATCCTGACCACCTACCAGTCGCTCTTCAACGCCAACACCCCGGTGGCCGACCTGCGGCTCGCCGACCTCGCCGCCCAGCAGCGCAACCAGGCGGCCTGGCGCTCGGCCCTGACGGCCGGGACGGTGACGGCCTATCAGATCGGGAACACCGTCACGGTTTCGGCGCCCGCCGGGGTCGCGGTCCCGGTGACGGCGCCCAGCGGCGCGGTGCAGGTCCAGCCGAACGGTGCGGCCGGCACGGCGGCCGGGACTGCGTACGCCGGCGAGCTCTCGGGCTGGCTGCTGCCTGCGGCCGGCGAGAGCGCGGTGACCGTCCAGGTCGCCGCCGCGCCGACTGCTCCGCAGGCCGCCCGCCTGGCCACGACGGCGGTCAGCCGTCCGGCCGGCACGACGACGGCCGAGGGCGTCTCGCGCGCCCCGTCGGCTCGCCCGGCCGTACCCGCCGGCGTCGCGGCCACCGTCGCCCACCCAGTGCCGTTCGGGCCGGGCGACAGCACTCGGATCGGCGCCGCTCGGCGCTGACTGGGTGGGGGGGTGGTGAGCTGAACGTGCGGTGATGGCGCGCTGAGCTCGTCTGTTCTCGCGATGACGGCTGACAGATTTCAAAATCTGTCAGCCGTCACCTGTTATCCGTCATCTGCCATTGCCCATCCCCCGCCTGTCATCGGCCCCGCTCTCGCCAAGCTGAACGAAGGCGCTTCCGTGGTGTTCACCGTTGGCGCCGGCTACATCACGGGCGACAACCTGATTGTCTCCGGCGGCATCGGCGTCCACCCCCGCCGCAACCACACCTCACCCCCGCCGCTGATACAGCGCCACCAGCACCGCGTGCACCGCGTCCCCCTCCACCGCCTCCTCGGCCCCGTCCACCACCTCCTGCAAGGCGGCCGCCAACCGCTCAGCTTGCGCCTGCGTCAGCCTCAGATGACGAATCGTCAGCAATGGTGCAAGCGGCTCACGCGGAGCAGCCGCGTACTCGGCACCCACGGCCGCGAACAGGTCGGCCGCCACTCCCGCGTCATCGGCCAGCGCCATCCGGCGCGCCGTACGCCCGTAGTACTGCTCGGTGCCGCCCCGGACCCGACGGGTCTCCACCACCTCGACCAGTCCGGCCTCGCGCAGCACCTTCAGATGGTGCGCCACGGTGCCCTTCTGCACGCCGAACACGGCCGCAAGGCCGCTGATCGTGCCGGTCTCGCCACCAAGGGCGAAGAGCAGCCGCTGGCGCATCGGATGGGCGAGCGCCTTGTGCTGCTCGGGGCTACTGAGGTCCAGCTCCTCGGAGGTCATGACCTAAGCGTCCGCTTTTCTTGACGCTTTAGCAAGCCGCATGCTCTACTTCCCTCGACCTGACCGAACATCAGCACCACGGGGGAACCAGATGGCCCAGCTTCAGCCCGCCGAGATCACCGGGATCGTCACCGAAACCGCGCGGCTCACCAGCGAGCTCTACGTCTTCCCCGAGGTCGGCGCCGAACTCGCCGAACTGCTCACCGACCGCCTCGCCGCCGGCCGCTACCACCAGGCCACGGACGTCGAGGCGCTCGGCCGGCTGGTCACCGAGGACCTGCAGTCGGTGAACGGCGACCGGCACCTGCGACTGAAGTTCCACCCGTACGAGGTGCCGACAGAGAAGGACGGCGCGGTGCGCGAGGAGCTGAACCGGGCAGCAGAGCTGTCGCTGGGCGGGGTACCGCTGATCGAACGGCTCGCCGGCGGGGTGGTGCGCCTCAAGCTGGCGCCGATCCTGTTCCCGCTGGACATGACCGCCGACGCGCTGACCGCCGCGCTCAACCTGGTCTCCCGGGCCGAGGCTCTGGTGCTGGACCTGCGCGACTGCGTCGGCGGCCACCCGGACACCGTCTCCTTCATCTGCAGCTACCTGCTGGACCGCCCGACCCACCTCAACACCCTCTACGACCGCGAGGAGGACAGCGAGCGCCAGTTCTGGAGCCTGCCGCAGGTCCAGGGCGCCAAGTTCGGCGGCAGCAAGCCGCTCGCCCTGCTGACCAGCCGGGCCACCTTCTCCGGCGGCGAGGAGCTGGTCTACGACCTGCAGCAGCAGGGTCGCGCCCTGGTCTACGGCGAGCGGACCGGCGGCGGCGCCAACCCGCGCCAGGGCTTCACGCTGCACCCGCACCTGGAGGCGACCATCCCGGTCGCCCGCTCGATCAACCCGGTCTCCGGCACCAACTGGGAGGGCGTCGGCATCACCCCGGACGTCGAGACGGACCCGGCCCAGGCGCTGGACGTGGCCCACCCTGCCCTGCTGGCCGAGATCGCCAACGGCGACGGTGACAGCCTGTCGGCCCAGGAGGCGCGCGACACCCTGCAGGGCACCGCTCAGCCGGCGCCCACTGCGGCCACTGCGGCCACTGCGCTGTAGGACCTGCCCGGCCGATCGCGGGCTGTGGCAGGATGCCGCCCATGACTTGCATCCGAAGGGGCCGTGCCGCGTAGATCGGGTGCTACTCGGGCGAACGCACCACGAGCCCATGGCAGATCCGGAGTTGGCGTGGCGGCATCGCCGGTGCTGACCGTGCCCAGGCGGTCCACGTCAGTGCCCCGCTGTCACCGACCGGCCTCGCGCCACGGGAACGGGGCGAGATCCGGCTCGACCCAATCGGTCCTTGCCTGGGCGAAGGCCAGCGTCGCCGAGTGGTAGAAGCGGGACAGAAGGCGCTTGTCGAGCAGGTCATGGTGGCGTTCGGCGAACGCGGTGAAGTCGTCCCCGCCGGGTTCGGCCGCGTGGTGACCGACCAGTTCCACCCGGGCCCGGCTGACGGTCGCGTGGTACTTCTGGGGTGCCCCCGCGTAGCGGGTGAGACCCGGACCGAGACCTCTCGCACCCCTGCCCACCAGCACCGGAAGCGCCCCAGCACCAGGCCTGACCAGGCGTCAACTGCCCCGCGCCACCCGAAATCACGAACGCTTAGGATACGGAGAGTCCACCACCGAGAGCAGGGAGCCACCCGTGAATGTCGGATTCGTCGGCCTGGGCGCGATGGGGCGCGAGATGGCCGCCCAACTGGTCAGGGCCGGGCACCAGGTGCAGGTCTGGAACCGCTCCCCCGAGCCGGTGGCCGCACTGGTCGAGCAGGGTGCCCGGGCCGCCGGCACGCTGGCCGAGGCACTGGCCAACGAGGTGGTCGTCTCCATGCTGGCGGACGACCATGCCGTGGAGTCGCTGCTGCTGGACGGCGGGCTGCTGGAGTCCGCCAGGCTGGACGTGCACGTCAACATGGCCACCGTCTCCCCCGCCCTGGCCCGCCGGGCCGCCGAGCTGCACCAGCAGCACGGCATCGGGTACGTCTCGGCGCCGGTGCTCGGCCGAACCGATGTGGCGGCCGCCGGGAACCTCAACATCCTGGCGGCGGGTGAGACTTCGCTGCTGGACCGGGTGGCCCCGCTGTTCGCGGCGATGGGCCGGCAGACCTACCGACTCGGCGAGCAGCCGCAGTTGGCCAATGTCGCCAAGATCAGCGCCAACTTCATGCTGGTCTCGGCGGTGGAGGCGTTCGCCGAGGCGGCCGCGCTGGCCGAGGCCAACGGGCTGGCCCCGGCCGACCTGCTCGAAGTACTCACCGGCACGGTCTTCCCCGGCCCGGTCTACGCGGGCTACGGCGGCATGATCGCCAACGGCCGCTACGACCCGGCCGGGTTCCGGCTGGCCCTCGGCCTCAAGGACGTCGGCCTGGCCCTGGACGCGGGCGCCGCCGCCCAGGTCCCGCTCCCGCTGGCCGGTCTGCTGCGCGACGCCCTGCTGGAGGGCATCGCACACGGCGACGGCGACCGCGACCTCGCAGCCCTCGGCGAAACCTCCCGCCGTCGAGCCAATCTGACGAAGCGTCACTGATACCTGCCGCCGCCTTTGGCAACCAGCGGGCCACCAACACCGCCACCAACACCGCCACCAACAACCCGACAGGAGCGCACCGCGCCGGCAACCTCGGCAGCGTCAACCGAATCTGACAGTCCATCAGAAAGGTCACATCGCATGTCCCCGCACGGCACCATCGCACACCGCACCGCGACCGACCTGCCGCCACCGGTCCGCGAGGCCCTGGCGGCAGCCGACGCGCACGGCTTCGGCCACTCCTGTCGCCCCGAACAGGGCCTGCTGCTGCGGACCTTGGCCCAGGGCGCGCCACGGCTGATCGGCGAGAGCGGGACGGGGTGCGGGGTCGGCCTGGCCTGGCTGGCGAGCGGCGCGGCGCCGGACGTGCGGCTGATCAGTGTGGAGCGTGACGCGGGCCGGGCCGCCGCCGCAGCCGAGGTCTTCGCCGACCTGCCGCAGGTCGAGGTGGTCTGCGGCGACTGGACCGAGCTCTACGAGCGCGGCCCGTTCGACCTGCTGGTGCTCGACGGCGGCGGCCAGGGCAAGGGCGACGGCGCCCCCGCCGACCCCGAGCGGCTGCTCACGCCCGGTGGCACGGTGGTGGTGGACGACTTCACCCCGTCCACCGGCTGGCCGCCCCTGCACGAGGGCCGCCCGGACGCCGCCCGCCTGCACTGGCTGGAGCACCCGGCGCTGCGCGCCACCGAGCTGCGGCTGGCGGCGGACCTCAGCTCGGTGGTCGGGCGACTCAAATAGCCTTCTAGTACCGCACGGTGATCCGGCGGGCCGGCCCGTCCACTCGGATCCGGCCGCCGCAGGGGAGGACCAGCTGCGGGTCGGTGTGGCCGAAGTCGACGTCGAAGACGGCCATGGTCTGCGGCGCGTACTCGGCCAGCGCCCGCAGCACCGCCTCGCGCTGGGCCTTGCGGTACTCGACCTTGGCGGCCGGCTCCAGCTGCTGCCGGAAGTTCCAGGCCTTGGCCCGGGCCATCAGCAGTGCGGGGAACTGGCGCAGCAGTCCGCGCTCGCCGAGGTTGCGCAGGATCCGGTAGACCTCCTCGCCGCGCGGCATCTCCTCGGAGGTCTCCAGGTAGAGCACCTGTCCGGCGTACTCCTCGGCCGGGTGGATCTCCCGGTCGGCCATCGCCAGCCAGGAGAGGATCTCCAGGTTGCCGCCCCAGCCGGCGCCCTCGACCACCTGGTCGGCGTTGTGCCAGACCCAGCCCTCAGCGGGCTCCATCACCGGCTCCCTCGCGAGGAGTTCGGGGGTCGCCCAGTCCCATTCCTGGTCGCCCGCCTCGCTGACCGGTCGCAGCTCGTACTCCCCCGCGTCGGTCTCGAACAGCGCTGCGCGCAGCGAGTCGGCGGTGGCGGGGTTCACTGAGCCGCCGCGCCCGAGCTGCACCATCACCGAGCCGCCGTGGTAGCTGACGACGCCGCTGTTGCGCAGGAAGAGCAGCAGGTTGGTGTTGTCGCTGTAGCCGAAGAAGGGCTTGGGGTTGGCCGCGATCAGCTCGCGGTCCAGGTGCGGCAGCACGGTGATCTGGTCATCGCCGCCGATGCTGGCGATGACCGCCTTGACGCTCGGGTCGGCGAAGGCGGCGTGCAGGTCGGCGGCCCGCTCCTGCGGACTGGCGCCCAGCTTCCGGGTGGTCGGGTACTCCACCGGCTCCAGGCCGAACTCCTCGCGCAGCCGCCGCAGTCCGAGCTCGTACGGGTGCGGGAAGATCGCGGGCAAGGCCGCCCCCGGCGAGAGGACCGCGACCCGGTCGCCCGGGCGGGGCTTCGGCGGGTACAGCGGCTGCACCGGTCGCGCCGACAGTCGCTCGAGCTCCTCAGCGCGGCGCAGGTCCTTGGGCCGGCCGATGGCGCGGCGCATCGCGATCAGGTCGTCCCGGCGCAGGTAGCGGATCACCGTGCCGTCCAGGCCGGGGGTGGTCAGTGCGCGGGCGGCGAAGGCGGAGACGTCCAGCGAGCCCCAGGGCAGTTCGGGGGTGCAGCAGTCACCGGCGGCGTTCGCGGTGGCGAAGTCGAGCTTGCGCAGCCGGAAGGAGTCGGCTGTGCTGGGGACTTCGGCGCCGTCCTCGTCGGTCAGTCGGGCGTCCAGCGCGGCGAAGGCGGCGGCCATCGCTGCGGCGTGCTCGGGCGCGCCGTCCCAGAGCAGGTCCAGGTCGCCGGTGAGCTCCTGGGAGCCGTGCAGGATGCCGGCCACCTGGCCGATCACCACCACCGGCGCGCCCTGCCGGTCGAGTTCGGCGAGCAGCCGCAGCGGGTCGAAGTCGATCGCGCCGTTGGTGGCGACGGTGCCCTGCTGGTCGTCGGCGTCGTCGTGTGTCAGCCCGGTGGCCGCGCGGCCCCGTACCAGCTCGGCCGTACGCGCGACGGCCAGCCGCAGCCGGTCGACGGGGGTGGTGGGACTGACGCCGACACCGACGGCGCTACCGGCACCACTGGCACTACCGGCACTGGGACTGACGGTCATTCAGCTGCTCCTTCACTCAAACCGCTGGCCAACCGAGTCGATCACGCACCGCGCGCGGCTGTCCATCGGGTTTGAACGCGACGGCGCCGCCCCTCCGTACGGTACGGAGGGGCGGCGCCGTAGGTGTTCAGCAGCCAATCGCCGTCGGTGCTCAGTCAGTGATCAGTTGGCCGGTGATCAGTGCGCCATCACCGGGACGTCGGCGATCTCGCCCTCGCTGCCCGCGGCGACCTGGACGTTCTGCGCGCCGCCACCGTTCAGCAGGATCGCGGAGAGCGCGGAGGCCAGCAGCAGGAAGCCGAAGGACCACCAGATGGCGGTGGTGAAGCCGTGCACCTGGGCCTGAGCCTGCTGGATCGCCTGCGGCACCGTGGTGCTCAGGTGGGACTTGCCGAACGACTTGCTCGCGCTGATCGCCACCGTGCTCAGCGCCGCGGTGCCGATGGCGCCGCCGACCTGCTGCGAGGTGTTGACCATCGCGGAGGCGACACCGGCGTCCTGCGGGCGGACCCGGAAGGTGGCCAGGCTCATCGCCGGCATGAACGCGGTCCCCATGCCCAGGCCCATCAGGACCAGGCCGGGCAGGATCAGCCAGTACGAGGAGTCGATCTTGATGTTGGTCAGGATCGCCATGCCACCGGCGGCCACCAGGAAGCCGGGGCCCATCAGGAAGCGGGCCGGGACCCGGTTCATCAGGCGGGCGCCGATCTGGGTGGAGCCGGTGATCATGCCCGCGACCATCGGCAGGAACGCCACACCGGTCTTGACCGGGGAGTAACCCAGGATGTTCTGCATGTAGTAGGTCAGGAAGAGGAAGAGACCGAACATGCCGATGATGGCCAGGCCCAGCGCGAGGTAGGAGCCACCACGGTTGCGGTCGAGCACCACGCGCAGCGGCAGCAGCGGGGCCTTGACCCGGCTCTCGACCGCGACGAACGCGGCCAGCAGCACTGCGGCGGCGACGAACAGGGCGATCGTGCTGGTCGCGCCCCAGCCCTTCTCGGAGGCCCGGGTGAAGCCGTAGACCAGCGAGACCAGGCCGGTGGAGACCAGCAGCACGCCGGGGATGTCCAGCTTGTTGCGGTTGCGGCTGCCCTCGGGCTCACGGATCACCAGCACCGCGCCGGCCACCGCCACGACGGCGAACGGAACGTTGATGAAGAAGGTCCAGCGCCAGTTCAGGTACTCGGTGAGCACGCCGCCGAGGATCAGTCCGATCGCACCGCCACCACCGGCGACGGCACCGTAGATGCCGAAGGCCTTGGCCCGCTCCTTGGCCTCGGTGAAGCTCACCGTGAGCAGCGAGAGCGCGGCCGGGGCCAGCAGGGCGCCGAACAGGCCCTGCAGCGCGCGGGCGCCGATCAGCATGCCGGTGCTCTGGGCCGCGCCACCGAGCGCGGAGGCCAGCGCGAAGCCGATCAGACCGGTGATGAAGGTGCGCCGACGGCCCCACAGGTCGGCGATTCGGCCGCCGAAGAGCAGCAGACCACCGAAGGCCAGCGCGTAGGCGGTGATCACCCACTGGCGGTTGGCGTCGGAGAAGCCGAGGGCCTTCTGGGCCGACGGCAGGGCGATGTTCACGATGGTGGCGTCCAGCACCACCATGAGCTGGGCGAGGGCGATGAACCCTAGCGCCTTCCAGCGGTTGGGGTCGGCCTGCGGGACGACGGATTGTGACATGGGTGTACTCACCTAACGGCAGGTTGGTGCTGAACGGTCGGATGCGGGTCGGGGCCGCGTCCGCGGAGGGATCAAGGGCCGGGTCTGCGCCCGGCACCGGTCATGGACGCCGCAGCTCCTGGAGCGTGATGGCGTGTCCGGGCAGGGCCGAGGGCGCCGGTGCCCGCAGTCCGTCGAGGAAGAGCTGCAGATGACGGTGGACGAACATGGACTCGTCGTGCTTCATGCAGTCGCTGCCGGGCAGCGGACGGGTGAGCCGGGCCAGTGCCACGAAGACGTCACCGGGGCCGACGTCCTCGCGCAGCGTGCCGGCCGCGCGGGCGCGGGCCATCAGCTCCTCCATCGCGTCCTCCAGCTGGGCGCGGACGGCGAAGAGCTCCTCGTCCTCGTGGAGCACCACGTGCTCGGTAAGCAGCGCGCAGAGCGCGCCGATCCGCTCGTCGGCGGCCGCGTGCACGTAGTCGCGCAGCGCCTCGAACGGGTCGCCGGTGTCGGCCAGGGCCGCCCGGGCGCGCTCCATGATGCTTTCCAGCACGGAGAGCGCGACCTGCTGGATCAGCGTGGCCCGGTCCGGGAAGTTTCGGTAGAGGGTGGCGTTGCCGACCCCGGCACGCTTGGCGATCTCGTCCAGCGGGACGTCGGCGCCCTCGTCGGCGAAGAGCTTACGGGCGGCGGCGACGATCCGCTCCCGGTTGCGGGTGGCGTCGGCGCGCAGGCGGGGGGCGGCAGACCTGGCCGGTGTCCCGGCGGACATCGGCTGGGCTGCCACCGGGGTCCGGTCAGACAACGGGGTCTGGGCCGACGCCGGTGCCTCGGCCGACATCGGCTGGGCCTCGAGGGTGTCCATGGCTGCGCTCCTCTCCTGGGTCTCCGGTTTCCGGGGACTTCTTCCCCACTTCCATCGACTGTACGGCAAACGGGGAGAACCTCCCCACATATTTCCGAAGCGGCCACGCGTTCTGGCATATGTGATGCGGCTCACCTCACTGGCATCGCCGTATGCCTCGCCGCAGACTGGGCAAGAAGACGGGGCCACCCCACTCTGGATCATGAGGACGTGATGCAGTGAACCTCGTACGGCAGCCCAGTCCCTCCCTCGGGGCCGAGCCGCAGGCGCCCCCGACGGTCACTCCACTGACGGAGAACGCCGCCGAGACCTATGTCGCCAGCACCTGTTTCAAGATCGGGCCTCCCGGGCAGGTCGGCGTCGAGCTCGAATGGTTTGTCCATGACTCCGATCGGCCGCATGCCGCCCCCTCCCCCGCCCGGGTGAGCGCGGCGCTCGACGCGCTGCGGCTCCCCCCGGACCACCCGTTACTACCACTCGGCTCCCGAGTCACCCGCGAGCCCGGCGGCCAGGTCGAACTGAGCTCGCCCGCCGCCGCGGACCTGGTCGGCTGCGTGGAGACCACCCGGCGCGACCTGAGCACCCTGCGCGCCGCCTTCGCCGCCCAGGGGCTGACCCTCGCCGGCTACGGTACCGAACCCCACCCGAGGGACCGTCAGGTGACCCTCCGTCAGCCACGATACCTGGCCATGGAAGAATACTTCGGCCGTTCCGGCCCGTGGGGCAAGATCATGATGTGCACCACGGCCTCCACCCAGGTCTGCCTGGACGCGGGCACCGACCGGCCCGGGGCCGAGGGCTTCCGGGAGCGCTGGCTGCTGGCCCACCGACTGGGCCCGGTACTGGTCGCCGCCTTCGCCAACTCCCCACTGCTGGACGGGCGCCCGACCGGTTACCGGTCCACCCGGCAGACCGTCTGGTCGCGGATGGACCCCAGCCGCACGCTGGCCCCGACCGCCGTGGACGGCGATCCGCGCGAGGCCTGGGCCCGCTACGTGCTGGACGCCCAGGTGCTCTGCGTCCGCCGCCCCGAGGGGAAGTCCTGGAACGCGCCGGTCGGCCTGACCTTCCGCGGCTGGCTGCGCCGCCCGGAGGCCGAGCGCCCCAGCCTGGCCGACCTCGAGTACCACCTCAGCACGCTCTTCCCACCGGTCCGCCCACGCGGCTACCTGGAGCTGCGCATGATCGACGCGCAGCCGGGCGACGGCTGGGTGGTGCCCGCCGCTCTTACGGCCGCGCTCTTCGCCGACCGCCGGGCCGCCGACGCGGCGCTGGCCGCCCTGGAGCCGCTGGCCTCCGCGCTGACCGAGCCGGGGCCGCGCGGTCCCGCCTGGACCAGGGCCGCCGCCCGGGGCGTGGACGACCCGGTGCTGCGCCGGGCCGCCCTCGGCTGCTTCGCCGCCGCCGAAGGCGGTCTGGACCGGCTCGGTGTGGACGGGCAACTGCGCACCGCCGTCACCGAGTTCGCCGAGCGCTACACCGCCAGGGGCCGATGTCCCGCCGACGACCTGCTCGACTCTTCCGCGCCGCAGGAGGATGCACCGTGCTGACCCCCCCGCTGAATCCCGCCCCGGCCGAGCCGACCCACCCGGCCCACCCGACTCGACCGACCCGGCCGACCGCGCCCGCCGCGCCCGCCGGACTGATCGGGCTGACCGACGAGCAGCTGCGCGAGGCCATCGCCGGCGAGCTGCTCGCCGCGCGGGACCGCACCAGCGGCCTGACCGACTGCGTGGACGACGGCGAACTGACCGCCCAGCACTCCCGGTTGATGTCACCGCTGGTCTGGGACCTGGCGCACATCGGCAACCAGGAGGAGCTCTGGCTGCTGCGCAACGTCGGCGGCCGCGACCCGATGCACCCCGAGATCGACCCGCTCTACGACGCCTTCGAGCACCCGCGCTCCGAGCGGCCGACCCTGCCGCTGCTGCCCCCCGCCGAGGCCCGCAGTTACGCCGCCGAGGTCCGCGGCCGGGTGCTGGACCTGCTGAGCGGCGTGGAGTTGGCCGGGCCGCCACTGCTGCGAGCGGGGTTCGCCTTCGGACTGATCGCCCAGCACGAACAGCAGCACGACGAGACCATGCTGATCACGCATCAGTTGCGCAAGGGCGCCGCCGTGTTGGCCGCACCGGCCCCCGAGCCCGCGCCGCCGGGCCGGCTGCCCGCCGAAGTCGTCATCCCCGCAGGCCCGTTCACCATGGGCACCGACACCGAGCCGTGGGCACTGGACAACGAGCGCCCGGCCCACCGGATCGACCTGCCGGCCTTCGCCATCGACACCGTGCCGGTCAGCAACGCCGCCTACCAGCGCTTCATCGAGGACGGCGGCTACCAGGAGCCGAGCTGGTGGAGCCCGCAGGGCTGGCAGCACCGGCTGACCGTCGGCCTGACCGCGCCGCTCTACTGGACCCGCGAGGACGGCGTCTGGCTGCGCCGCCGGTTCGGCCGGGTCGAGCCGGTGCCGGCCGAGGAGCCGGTGCTGCACGTCACCTGGTACGAGGCCGAGGCGTACGCCCGCTGGGCCGGGCGGCGGCTGCCGACCGAGGCCGAGTGGGAGAAGGCGGCCCGGCACGATCCGGCCACCGGCCGCTCGCGCCGCTTCCCCTGGGGTGACCAGGCGCCCGGGCCGCAGCACGCCAACCTCGGCCAGCGCCACCTGCAGCCGGCCCCGGTCGGCAGCTACCCGGACGGCGAGTCACCGTACGGCGTACGGCAGTTGATCGGTGACGTCTGGGAGTGGACGGCCAGCGACTTCGCCCCCTACCCGGGCTTCAAGGCCTGGCCGTACCGGGAGTACTCCGAGGTCTTCTTCGCCAGGCCCGGCGAGCCCGCCGAGTACAAGGTGCTGCGCGGCGGCAGCTTCGCGGTCGCGCCGGTGGCCTGCCGGGGCACCTTCCGCAACTGGGACTATCCGATCCGGCGGCAGATCTTCGCCGGCTTCCGGACCGCCCGCGACCTCCCGGACGGCAGCTGATGTGCCGCCATCTCGCCTACCTGGGAGAACCGGTGAGCCCGGCGGAGCTGCTGGTGGAGCCGGACTACGGGCTCTACCACCAGTCCTGGTCGCCCCGGCTGCAGCGCTACGGCACGGTCAACGTGGACGGCTTCGGCCTGGGCTGGTACGTCGACGGCGACCCGCAGCCCGCCCGCTACCGCCGGGCGGTGCCGATCTGGGCCGACGAGAACTTCACCGACCTGGCCCGGGTGATCCGCACCCGCGCGCTGCTGGCTGCGGTCCGCTCGGCCACCGCCGGCACCACCGCCGAGCAGACCGCCGCCGCGCCCTACACCGGCGACGGCTGGCTGTTCAGCCACAACGGCGCGCTGACCGGCTGGCCGGCGGCGGCCGGCGAACTGGCCGCCCTGCTGGCGCCCGCCGAGCTGCTCGGCCTGGAGGCACGCTGCGACTCGGCGCTGGTCTGGGCCCTGCTGCTGCGCCGGCTGCGCGCCGGGCAGGAGGTGACCGGGGCGCTGGCCGCGACCGTCACCGAGGTCGCCCGCTGCACCGATGCCCGGCTGAACCTGCTGGTCACCGACGGTCGGGTGATCGCCGCGACCACCTGGGGCGACACGCTCTTCCACCGTCTGGAGCTCGGCCGCTCGGTGCTGGTCGCCTCCGAACCCGGCGACGACGGGCCCGGCTGGACCCCGGTGCCCGATCACTCCGTCCTGTTGGCCACCCCCGACGCGGTGACGGTCCGTCCGCTGGACCTCGTCACCGCCGCCTGAGAGGACCGTTAGCCATGACCGCCTTCGAGCTCACCCGACTGCTCCCCGCCGACCACTTCGCCAAGGCGCTGCGCGAGGACGCGCGCCGCGGCCTGACCGCGCCGGCCAAGTGGCTGCCGCCCAAGTGGTTCTACGACAAGCGGGGCAGCGAGCTGTTCGAGGACATCACCAAACTGCCCGAGTACTACCCGACCCGTGCCGAGCGGGCCATCCTGACCGAGCGGGCCACCGAGATCGCCGCCCTCACCGGGGCCCGCACCCTGGTCGAACTGGGCTCCGGCTCCTCGGAGAAGACCAGGCTGCTGCTGGACGCGCTGCACGGCCTCGGCACCCTGGAGACCTATGTGCCGGTGGACGTGAGCGAGAGCGCGCTGCGCGAGGCCGGCCGGCAGCTGGCGCTGGACTACCCGAAGTTGACCGTGCACGGGGTGGTCTCCGACTTCACCGCCACGCTCGGGCTGCCGCGTGCGGTGCGCGGCCCGAAGCTGGTCGCCTTCCTGGGCGGCACCCTGGGCAACCTGACGCCGACCGAGCGGGCCGCCTTCCTGGCCGCGCTGCGGGCCGAACTGGCGCCCGGGGACTCGCTGCTGCTCGGCACCGACCTGGTCAAGGACCCGGCGGTGCTGGTCGCGGCCTACGACGACGCGGCCGGTGTGACCGCCGAGTTCAACAAGAACCTGCTCAATGTGCTGGACCGCGAGCTGGACGCCGGGTTCGACCCGGAGGCCTTCGAGCATGTCGCGCTCTGGGACGCCGAGCAGGAGTGGATCGAGATGCGGCTGCGCTCCCTGCGCGAGCAGCAGGTCGCCGTCCCGGCTCTGGAGTTGACAGTGGCCTTCGCCGAGGGCGAGGAGCTGCGGACCGAGATCTCGGCCAAGTTCCGCCGCGAGAAGGTGGCGGCCGAACTGGCCGAGGCCGACTTCGAACTGCACGAGTGGTGGACGGACGCCGAGGGGCGGTTCGGGCTCTCGCTGGCCCAGCCGGTGTAGTCCGTGGACTGATCAACTACTCCTCGGAGAGGGGGAGTTCGCAAGGTGTTTTCGTTCGGGCCCTTGTAGGGACACCGTCAATTGCGAAAGATGACAACCATCATCCACCTCTCCGAGGAGTCCGCGTTGCGTCTGCCACGTCCGGCCACCCGCCTCGCCGCCACTCTGGGCCTGCTCTGCGGCCTGGTCACCAGCGTCACCGGCATCAGCTCCGTCACCGCTGCCACGTCCGCCGCCGCGGCCAACGGTGTGCCGCGTCCTGACCACGTCGTCGTGGTGCTCTTCGAGAACACCGCCGAGGGCTCGATCATCGGCAATTCCCAGGCCCCCTACTTCAACCAACTTGCCAGCACCGGCGCCAACTTCACCAATGCCTTCGCGATCGAGCACCCCAGCGAGCCGAACTACCTGGACCTGTTCTCCGGCTCCAACCAGGGCGTCACGGACGACTCCTGTCCGCACACCTTCAGCGCCGACAACGAGGGCGCCCAGCTGATCGCCAAGGGCCTGACCTTCACCGGCTACTCGGAGGACCTGCCGTCGGCCGGCTCCACCGTCTGCACCAGCGGCAAGTACGCCCGCAAGCACAACCCGTGGGTCAACTTCAGCAATGTCCCGGCGGCGGACAACCAGCCGTTCTCCGCCTTCCCCACCGACTTCACCCAACTGCCCACCGTCTCCTGGGTGATCCCGAACCTCTGCAACGACATCCACGACTGCTCGATCGCCACCGGTGACAACTGGCTGAAGACCCACCTGGACAGCTACGTCCAGTGGGCCAAGGCCCACAACAGCGTGCTGATCACCACCTTCGACGAGGACGACAGCGCCGGGGACAACCAGATCGCCACGCTGATCAACGGCCAGCCCGTGAAGACCGGCAGCTACAGCGAGCGGATCGACCACTTCAGCGTGCTGCGCACCATCGAGGACATGTACGGCCTGCCGTACGCGGGCGCCGCCGCCCAGGCCACCTCGATCACCGACGCCTGGTCCACCGGCGGCCCGACCGGCAGCGTCACGGTGACCAACCCGGGTGCACAGACCGGCACCGTCGGCACCGCCGCCTCGCTGCAGCTGAACGCGACCGACACCGCCACCGGGACGCTCAGCTGGTCGGCCACCGGGCTGCCCGCCGGGCTGTCGATCAACGCCTCGAACGGCCTGATCAGCGGCACTCCGACCACCGCCGGCACCTTCAACGCGGCGGTCACCGCCACCGACTCCACCGGCCCGGCCGGCAGCGCCTCGTTCAGCTGGACCATCGCCCCCGCGGGCGGCGGCGGCTGCACCGCGGCCCAACTGCTCGGCAACCCCGGCTTCGAGACCGGCAGCGCCGCGCCGTGGACCGCCTCCTCCGGCGTGATCGACAACAGCTCCTCCGAGGCCGCCCACTCCGGCAGTTGGAAGGCCTGGCTGGACGGCTACGGCAGCAGCCACACCGACACGCTGTCCCAGAAGGTGACCATCCCGGCCGGCTGCAGGGCCTCGCTCAGCTTCTGGCTGCACATCGACACCGCCGAGAGCGGCAGCACCGTCTACGACACGCTCAAGCTGGCGGCCAACTCCTCGCCGCTGGCCACCTGGAGCAACGTCAACGCGGCCACCGGCTTCGTGCAGAAGACCTTCGACCTCAGCTCCTTCGCCGGCCAGACCGTCACCCTGACCTTCACCGGCACCGAGGACAGCAGCCAGCAGACCAGCTTCGTGATCGACGACACCGCGCTCAACGTGTCCTGACCCACCGCCCGTCGAGCGGGGTCGTGGCTGCCTGCCACGGCCCCGCTCCGGCGTTCCCGCCCGGATCACGACCTCCGCGCACGGGTCTTGCTGAAGGCCTGAATCGCTGCTTCACTTCTTCGCATGGCCTACCGGAAGACGCCCGCCGTCCAAGCCCGGCTCGACGCGCAGCGAGCCGCGGTGCTGCACGCCGCGACCGAGCTGCTGGCCGAACGCGGCTACGCCGCCTGCTCGGTGGCGGCGGTGGCGGACCGGGCCGGGATCGCGACCGGCAGCGTCTACCGGTCCTTTCCGAGCAAGGCCGAGCTGGTGGCCGAGCTGTTTCGCACCGTGGTCGGCCGGGAGGTGGCCGCGGTCCGCGAGGCGGCCGCCTTCGCGGGTGACCTGCACGCCCAGGTCGCCTCGGTGATCGGCACCTTCGCGGGTCGGGCGCTGGGTGCGCCACGGCTGGCCTACGCGCTGCTGGCCGAGCCGGTGGACCCCGAGGTGGAGGCCGAGCGGCTGGTCTTCCGCCGGGCCTTCCGCGATGTGATCGCCGCCCGGATCGCCGAGGGCGTGGCGGCCGGCCGACTGCCCGAGCAGGACCCGGAGCTGACCGCCGCACTGCTGGTCGGCGGGGTGGGCGAGGCCCTGGTCGGCCCGCTCGCCGACGGCCGGGCACCCGACGCCCTGGTCCCCGCACTGATCGCGTTCTCGCTGCGCGCCCTCGGCGGCGCCTCCCCCGTCGGCACCACCGACACCACCGTCAGCAGGCGCACCGTCAGCAGGCGCACCGACAGCAGGCGCACCGACACCGGGCACACCGACACCACCCTCACCGAACCGACCGGAGCCGCATCGTGAAAGCTCTCTCCGACGCCCGCGAGCGCAATGCCGAGCGCCTGCTGAAGGTCTCCGCCAAGCACTCGCACGACCCGCTGACCGAGATCGACTGGGACGCCCCGATCGACCCCGACCAGTTCGCCCTGCCCCCGCACCGGGTCTCGCTCTACGGCACCCACCTCTGGCAGCAGCTGACACCCCGCCAGCAGGCCACGCTGAGCACCCACCAGCTGGCCAGCGTCACCTCGGCCGGCATCTGGTTCGAGCTGATCCTGATGAACGGACTGGTCCGGCACGTCTACGACAGCGACCTGACCACCCAGCACGCGCAGTACGCGCTCACCGAGGTGGCCGACGAGTGCCGGCACTCCACCATGTTCGCCAAGTACATCACCAAGACCGGCTACCCCTCGGCCCGTCCGTCCAGGCGGGCCCACCGGCGCGGCAAGTTCCATCTGCTGCTGAACGACACCACGCTGACCTTCGCGGGCGCGATCTTCGTGGAGGAGTTCACCGACGCGATGCAGCGCGAGATGATCCGGGACGACAGCCTGCAGCCGCTGGCCCGCTCGGTGGCGAAGATCCATGTGATCGAGGAGGCCCGCCACATCGGCTACGCCAAGCCGGAGTTGGAGCGTCGCTGGGCCCGGATGAGCCCGGCCAGACGAGCCCTGTTCCGCCAGGTGCTGGGGGTGCTCGCCTACGAGGCCGTGGTCGAGTGCGTCAACCCGCGGGTCTACGCGCTGGCCGGCCTCGACCCGCGCGAGGCCCGCCGGGTGGCCGAGGCCAACCCGCACTGGCGGGCCGCCAAGGTGGACTGGGCCCGCAAGGCGGTCGAGTTCTTCACCGATCTGGGCATCATCGACCGCCGCAGCGAGGCGATGTGGCGCCGCGCCTCGCTGCTGCGCTGATGCGGGTCGGTCAGGCCGTGGTCTCCACCGTCAGAGGTTCCGGCGCCGCGTTGTTGAGCCGGGCCAGCCCGCTCCGGGTCGCGACCACCACGATCCGGTCGCCCACCGCCAGGCCCCGGCTGCGGTCGGCATAGCCCCACTGGTAGCTGTCGGGGGTGCGGGCCAGCCGGACGGCGAGCACCCGGATCCCGCCGATCGCCTCGATCTCGTTGCGACTCATCCCGGTCAGCGCGCTGCCCTCCTCGGCGGTCAGTTCGGCGATCATCAGCACGTGCCGGAAGACCGAGAGGGTGCCGAGCACTTCACGCCCCATCAGGGCCGCCGCGAAGGCCGGGGCCGCCAGGTAGGAGACCGAGCGGGAGGCGACGTTGCCGAGCGTGGCGTAGACGTGCTGGGCGAAGTCGTCGTCGAAGAGCCGCAGCACGACCCGCACGCTCTCGCGCAGTGCCCGGGCCTCCAGCGCGGCCTCCAGGTTGGTGGCGTCGTCGTTGGTCACCGCGACCACCGCGCGGGCGCGTTGGGCCCGGGCCAGGCGCAGCTGGTCAGCGAGCGGGCCGTCCCCGATAACCACCGGAATGCCGAGCGCCCGGACCGCACCGATACCGCGCGCCTGCGCGTCGCGTTCCAGGCAGGCCACCGGCACCCCGGCCTCGTGCAGCAGGATCGCCACCCGGGTGCCGACGTTGCCGAGGCCGACCACGATCACGTGCCCGCGCAGGCCCACGCTGGGGCTGCGCGGCAGCCCGCGCCGCCCGGAGGCCAGCACGTCCACCATGATCGCGGTGGCCACCGGGACGAAGGTGATGCCGCAGAAGGTGATCACCACCTGGGCCACCCGCTGCCAACTGCCGCCGGTGCCACCGGTGGAGTCGCCGAGCTGGTCGGGCTGGGCGGCGCCGGCCATGTCCAGCAGGGTGACGTAGACGGTCCAGGCGAAGTTGTGGTTGAAGGACCAGATCACCAGGAACGAGGCGGCGATCGCGGCGAAGGCGGCGCCCAGCACCAGTCGGATCCGCACGCCGGTGAAGAAGCGCAGCATGTCCAGGAACCGGTAGGCCAGCCGGTTGAGCCAGCCGACCTTCAGCCGTGGCTCGGTCGGCAGGGTCTGCAGGACCGCCACGCCGTCCGCCCGGCTCGGCGGGTCACCGCCCTGGTGCGGCACCCCGCCGACCGCGATCGGGCCGCCCTCGCCGAAGGCGGCGGCCAGTCTGATGAAGTCGGAGGAGGCGGGCTGGGTTTCCGGCAGCAGCCGCAGCCGGGTGAGGTCCTGCCGGTCGATCCGGTCGGCGGCCACGCAGAGGTGGCCGGCGTTCAGGTCGGCGTCGTAGGCGACGTACAGGTAGCGGTCGCCGACCCGCACCGAGTTGGGGCGGGCCAGCGCGCCGTTGGCGAAGGCCGGGGCTGCGGTGGCCGAGCCGGAGAGCGCGGCGCAGTTCTTCAGCAGGGTCTGGATCTGCTCGCCCAGCCGCTGGTTGAACATCCGCAGCACGATCCGGATCTCCGGGTTGAGCCCCTGGGCGCTGAGCGCGGCGTGGATGTTGGCCTGGTCGTCGCCGTCCACCAGGGCGATGCCGCGCGCACCGCCGGCATGGGCCGCGCGCAGCGCCTCCTCGGTGACGCTGCCGAACTCCAGCACGGCGGCCACGCCCTCGATCCGCTCGATCCGCGGACCGTGGTCGCGCATCCGGTCCGGGACGATCGCCACCACCGGGACCTCGTAGTGCTCGATCAGCTCCAGGATCAGGCGGTGGGCGAGCGCGTTGGCGCCGCAGACGATGTAGTGGTCGGTGAACGGAGTCTCCGTGAGCTCCGTGATCTCCGTGAGCTCCGTGGTGACCGGAGGCATCCCCCGAGCTGCCTGTGTCATAGACCGGATGGTACTTGGGGTCGGTGTCAATCAGCGGTCGATTGCGCTGGGTCTCCGGCGACGGGCCGGTGAACCCCGGGCGGGCCGACCGGAGGTGGAAGATCGGCCAGCCGGACGATCGTTTCCGGCCAGCCGACCGGAGGATGTCTGTCCACCAAGTCACCTAGTGAGACAGTCTTCTGACATTCCGTCGTCAATCTGATTAGATGAGCGGCGCCTGAGCTCTTGAGCCCGGCGACCCGCTCGTCGTCCGTCGGGACGGTGAACCGTCCGCCCGTGCAAGGAACTTGATGTCACAGATACCGCAGACGGTGACCTGGTGCTTGGCCGCCGGGCTGCTGGTGACCCTCGTCCTGCTCGTCCACCAGTGGCGCACCGCCCGGGCCAGGGCCAGGGCAGTGGCCCGACTGAGGTCCGCGGTCCGGGCCCGGGACGACGAGGCGCACCGCCTGGCGGCCGTCCAACTGCCCGCACTGGTCGGCGCCGCCATGGAACATCCGGTGGTCACCGACCCGTTGCTGGCCGGAACCGAGTACGCGCGTGACCTGCAGGCGGTGGCCGAGCAGTTCGGCGCCGCCGTGGAACAGGCCCAGGAGCGGGCCGACCAGAACGCCAAGACGGCTCTCAAGGGCGCGATGCGGGCGCTGCAGGGGTTGGCCAACGAGCAGCAGATGGCGATCTCCGAGATGCAGGAGCGGCACGACCACCCGGCCGTGCTGCGCGACCTGTTGGAGATCGACCACGCCAACTCCCAGTTCGGGCGCCGGGCCCAGGCCGTCGCGGTGCTCTGCGGTTCCTGGCCGGGCCGCCAGCGCGCCGCCTCCTCGCTGAGCGACGTGGTGCGCGGGGCCAAGTCCCGGATCCGCGACTACAAGCGGGTCGAGGTCCGGACCCAGATCGAACTGGCCGTGATCAGCCGGGTGGTCGAGCCGGTGGTGCTCGCGGTGGCCGAACTGCTGGACAACGCGGCCCGGCACTCGCAGCCGAACACCACGGTCGAGGTCAACCTGCAGCCGGCGCACAACGGCGCCTGCATCGTGATCGACGACGCCGGGGTCGGGATGGACCCGCGCGAGGCCCAGCTGGCCGGCCAACTGCTCTCCGGCCGGCGCTCGGTGGACGTCACCCGGCTCGGCGACCCGCCGCAGTTCGGCTTCCCGGTGATCGGCGTGCTCTCCGCGCGGTACGGATTCAGCGTCTCGGTCGACACCCGCTCGCCGTACGGCGGTGTGCGCGCGGTGGTCTTCCTGCCGACCGCGCTGCTCACCCAGCTGGCGCCGGCGCCGGCGGTGTACCTCCCGACCGCGGCCCCCGTACGGCAGGTGGCCGCGCCCGTCCCCGCTGCCGCCCCGGCCGTCGTACCCGCCACCGTCCCGGCCGTCGTACCCGCCACCGTCCCCGCCCCAGTCCCTGCCCCGGCCGCCGCCGAGGCGATGCCGCCCGTACCCCGGACGGCCGGCGGCCTGCCCAAGCGACGGCGTCGCGAGCCGCTGGAGGCGGCCGCCGCGGCCGCGCCGGTTACCACCGAGGCCAGGGGGCTGCCCGAGGCCGGGCTCCCCGAGGACTGGACCCGCGACGCCGAGGCCACCGCCCGCCGACTGGGCGCCTTCGCCCGCGGCACCCGAGCCGGCCGGGACTCCGACCCCTCCGCCCCTTCACCCCACTGACGCGCAACTGACTCGCTAGGAGCCCTCGTTGAACAGCCACCCGACCAACGATCTCGGTTGGATGCTCGATGACGTCCTGCTTGTTCCCGAGGCCCGACACGCCATCCTGCTCTCCGCCGACGGCTTGCTGCGCGCCCACTCGGCCGGCATCACCAAGGACGAGGCGGACCGCCAGGCGGCGGCACTGTCCGGCGTCCAGTCGATCAGCCGCAGCACCTCCGGCTTCCTCGACACCGAGCCGACCCCTTGGCGGCAGACCCTGATCGAGTTCGCCGGCGGCTACGTCTTCCTGGTCGCGGCCGGCCCCGGCGCCTATCTGGCGGTCTCGGCCGGGGAGGCGGTGGACATGGAGGCGGTCAGCTACCGGATGCAGAAGCTGGTGGACCGGCTCGGCCGGGAGTTGACCGCACCGCCCAGGCAGGACGCGGAAGCGGGAGCGCTGCGGTGAGCCGCGCGCGGGGCCACGAACGGGGCCTGGTGCGGCCGTATGTGGTGACCAACGGGCGCTCCGAGCCCACCCGCAACACCTTCGACCTGGTCACCCTGGTCACCGCGGTGCCGGACCGGCCGGTGCAGGGTCTCAGCCCCGAGCAGCGGCGGCTGGTGGACCTGTGCGCACACGGCGCGCTCTCGCTCGCCGAGGTGGCCGCGCACCTGCGGCTGCCGGTCAGTGTCACCAAGGTGCTGCTCGGCGACCTGGTCGACAGCGGCCACCTGCTCACCAGGGCCGCCGTCCCGCGCGCCCAACTCCCCACGTCCCAGCTGCTCCAGGAGGTGCTGGATGGTCTCCGCGCCCGGCTCTGAAGTCGGTCACCCGAGCGAGGTCGGTTACTCGGGCGAGATCGGTTACCCGAGCGAGGTCGGCTACCCGGGCGTCGGTCACCCGGGCCAGGTCCGCTACCTGGGCGAGGGCGTGCAGACCGCCGTCAAGCTGCTGATCACCGGCCACTTCGCGGTCGGCAAGACCACCTTCGTCGGCACCCTCTCGGAGATCGAACCGCTGCGCACCGAGGAGCCGATGACCCAGGCCGGCGCACAGGTGGACGACCTGACCGGGGTGCCGGAGAAGGAGACCACCACGGTCGCGATGGACTTCGGGCGACTGACCCTCAGTCAGTCCCTGGTGCTGTACCTGTTCGGCGCGCCCGGTCAGCAGCGCTTCACACCGCTGTGGCGGGACATGACCCTGGGCGCGCTCGGCGCCCTGGTGCTCGCCGACACCCGGCGCCTGGAGCACTCCTTCCCGGTGATGGACCTGCTGGAGGAGCACGGGCTCCCGTACGCGGTGGCGGTCAACCGCTTCGCCGGCTCGCCCGACTTCGCCGAGGCCGAACTGCGCGAGGCCCTCGACCTGCTGCCCAGCACCCCGCTGGTCAGCTGTGACGCCCGCGATCCGCAGTCCGCCACCCGGGCGCTGGTCTCACTCGTCCAGTACCTGCTCACTCGATCCCCAGCAGCGGAGCCAGTGTGAACGCCCCCTCCCCTCCCCCCGGTTGCCCCGCGCACCAGCCCGGCGGCACCGGATTCCCGCTCCACGGCCAGGAGTTCGCCACCGACCCGGTCGGCGTCTACGCCAACCTCCGCGCCGCGTACGGGCAGCTCGCGCCGGTCGAGCTCTACCCGGGCGCGACCGCCACCCTGGTGCTCTCCTACCGGGCCTGCCTGGACGTGCTGCGCACCCCGGAGACCTTCTCCAAGGACCCGCGCCGCTGGAAGGGCCTGGCGGACGGACGGGTGACCCCGGACAACCCGGCCGTGCCGATGATGGCCTACCGCCCCAACGCCCTGTTCACCGACGGCGACACGCACGACCGGCTGCGCGGCGCGGTCAACGACTCGCTGGACCGGATCGACCCGAACGCGCTGCGCGCCTACGTCGAGCGCAGCGCCGACCGGCTGATCGACGCCTTCGCCGGCCACGGCGAGGCCGACCTGGTGGCCGACTACGCGCGGCCGCTGCCGCTCCTGATCTTCAACGAACTCTTCGGCTCCCCCGCCGAGTTCGGCGACCGGCTGGTGCGCGGCATGTCCGGCATCTTCGACGGGATCGACGCCGAGCGGGCCAACGCCGAGCTGACCGCCACCCTGCTGGAGCTGGTCGCGATCAAGCGGGCCCAGCCGGGCGCGGACGTGACCAGCTGGCTGATGGCCCACCCCGCCGCGTTGGACGACGAGGAGATGCTGCACCACCTGGTGCTGCTGATGGGCGCGGGCACCGAGCCGCAGCTCAACCTGATCAGCAACACGCTGCGGCTGCTGCTCTCCGACGACCGCTTCGCCGGCGACCTGGCCGGCGGCAACCTGCCGGTCGAGGACGCGCTGGACGAGGTGCTCTGGACCGACCCGCCGATGGCCAACTACGCCGTCCACTACCCGGTGCGGGACGTCGAACTGGCGGGCGTCCGGCTGCCCGAGGGCGAACCGCTGGTGATCAGCTTCGCGGCCGCCAACACCGATCCGGCCCTGGCCGGCAGCACCCGCACCGGCAACCGGGCCCACCTGGCCTGGAGCGCGGGCCCGCACGCCTGCCCGGCCCAGGGACACGCCCGGCTGATCGCCTCGGTCGCCGTGGAGCGACTGCTCGACCGGCTCCCGGACCTCGAACTGGCCGGCAAGGCCGACGAACTGGTCTGGCGCCCCGGCCCGTTCCACCGCGCGCTGGCCGCCCTGCCGGTGCGGTTCCCACCGGCCACCGTGACCACGGTGCTCGCGACACAGACGCCCACGGTGCTCGCAGCACCGACCGAAACTGACGACACTCCAGGAGGCCGTACATGGAACCCGACCGCTGCCCCTTCCGACTCGACCCCAGCGGTAGCGACCTCCCCGGCGAAAACCGGCGCCTCTACCAGGACGGGCCGGTGGCCCAGGTGGAGCTCCCTGGCGGCGTGGTGGCGTGGGCGGTAGGCAGCCAGCAGCTGGTCAAGCAGCTGCTGGCGGACCCGCGGGTCTCCAAGAACGCCCGGCAGCACTGGACCGCCTACATCAACGGTGAGATACCCGCGGACTGGCCGCTGAACATCTGGGTCTCGGTGGAGAACATGTTCACCGCCTACGGCACCGAGCACCGGCGGCTGCGCCGGCTGGTCGCCGGGGCCTTCACCGCCCGGCGCAGCGAGGCACTGCGCCCGCAGGTCCAGCAGATCGTCACCGGCCTGCTGGACGGCCTGGACGCCGTCCCGGCCGGCAGCACCGTCGACCTGCGCGAGCAGTACGCCTACCCGATCCCGATCCAGGTGATCTGCGACCTGTTCGGGGTCCCGGACGACCTGCAGCCCGGCCTGCGGGACTGCGTGGACGCCATCTTCGACACCACGATCAGCGCCGAGGCGGCCCAGGCCAACGGTGAGGAGGTGTTCCGGATCCTGGCCGAGCTGGTCGCCCGCAAGCGCAAGGAGCCGGGCGACGACCTGACCAGCGTGCTGATCACCACCCGGGACGACGAGGCGGAGGGGGACGGCGCCCAGCTCACCGAGCTGGAGCTGGTCGGCACCCTGCTGCTGATGCTGGGCGCCGGGCACGAGACCACCGTCAACCTGCTGGACAACGCGATCCACCTGCTGCTCACCCACCCCGAGCAGCTGGCCCTGGTCCGCGCCGGCCGGGCCTCCTGGAACGACGTGATCGAGGAGACCCTGCGGGTGGCGGCGCCGGTGGCCAACCTGCCGCTGCGCTACGCGGTGGAGGACATCCAGGCGGGCGACGTGCTGATCCGCAAGGGCGAGGCGATCCTGGCCGGTTACGCGGCCGCCGGGCGTGACGAGGCGGTGCACGGCCCCGATGCGGCCGAGTTCGACCTGCTGCGCGCCGGCAAGGACCACGTCTCCTTCGGCCACGGCGCACACTTCTGCCTGGGCGCCCCGCTGGCCCGGATCGAGGCCGAGATCGCGCTCCCGGCGCTCTTCGACCGCTTCCCGGAACTGGCGCTGGCCGATGTCGAGTTGAAGCCGGTGGAGTCCTTCATCTCGAACGGTCACCGGAACCTGCCGGTGGTGCTGCGGAAGGCGTAGCGGCACTGCTCTGCCTCCTGACGGGGCGTCTGGTCTTTGGACCGGGCGCCCCGTTGCTGTATTCCGCTGCCTCTCACCGCTGTCTCGCTGCTTGACAGGGCGGCTCGTCATCGGCAGGCTGTCTTACTGTCGTAAGACAATAGGAGAACAACTGGTGATCGAGTTCGTGCTCGACGGCCGCTCGCGGGTGGCCACCTACATGCAGCTGGTTCTGCAGGTCAAACAGGCCCTACGGGTCGGCCTGGCCCAGCCCGGCGACCAACTGCCCAAGGTGCGCTCGGTGGCCCAGGCACTGGCGATCAACCCGAACACCGTCCTCAAGGCCTACCGGGAGCTGGAACTCGAAGGCCTGGCCGAGGGCCGACCGGGCGTGGGCACCTTCCTGGTCGGCTCGCTGGCCGGCCCCGCCCTGGCCCACCACGCCGGCCTGCGCGAGGACTTGGTGCTCTGGCTGCGCCGGGCCGAGGCCGCGGGCCTGGCCCACGAGGACATCGCCGCCCTGATCGACACCACCATGCGCGCCACTCTCGACCCGTAACGCCCCTCAACGAACGCGGGAGCACACATGACGGACATCGCGTTGGAGATCGACGCGCTGGGCAAGCGCTACGGACGCACCTGGGCCCTGCAGGACTGCTCACTGCAGCTGCCGGCCGGGCGGATCGCCGCCCTGGTCGGCCCGAACGGCGCCGGCAAGAGCACCCTGCTGCACCTCGCGGTCGGTCTGCTGAAGCCCGACGCCGGACAGCTGCAGGTCTTCGGCCAGGACCCGCGCGGCAACACCGCGACCCTGGCCGAGATCGGCTTCGTCGCCCAGGACACCCCGCTCTACCGGGACTTCACCGCCAGCGACCTTCTCACCATGGGCGGCAAGCTCAACCGCCGCTGGGACGGCGCACTGGCCCGCGACCGACTCGCGCAGCTCGGCATCGCCACCGACAAGCCGGTCGGCCGCCTCTCCGGCGGCCAGCGGGCCCAGGTCGCGCTCGCCCTGGCGCTGGCCAAACTCCCCCGGCTGCTGCTGCTCGACGAGCCGATAGCCGCCCTCGACCCCCTCGCCCGACACGAGTTCATGCAGGCGCTGATGGGCGCCGTCGCCGAGACCGGCACCACGGTGCTGCTCTCCTCGCACCTGCTCGCCGACCTGGAACGCGCCTGCGACCACCTGATCGTGCTGCAGACCGCCCGGGTCCAACTGGCCGGGGAGGTCGACGAACTGCTCGCCCGACACCGCACCCTGGTCGGCCCCCGCACCGACGGCGCACCGATCCCCGGCGTGGCGCAGGTCGTCCGGGCCAGCCACACCGACCGGCAGTCCACCCTGCTGGTGCGCACCGACGGCTCGCCGATCGACTCGGCCTGGATCGTGCACGACGTCACCCTGGAAGACCTGGTTCTCGCCTACCTCGCCGCCGCCGAGACCCGCGCGGCCGCCCGCACCGCCTCGGGAGTGCTCGCATGATCTGGCTGACCTGGCGTCAACACCGCAAGCAGGCCCTGTTCACGGCCATCGCACTGCTGCTGATCAGCGCCGCCCTGGTGCCCACCGGCCTGCAGATGCACAACTTCTTCGACAGCTCCGGCCTGGCCGCCTGCCGCTCCGCCCTCGGCTCCGCCGACCTGATCCCCGCCACCACCCACCAGTGCGGCAGCGTGCAGCAGCAGTTCACCAACAGGTTCGGCACCCTGCCCGTGGTGGCGGTCCTGCTGCTCCTGCTTCCCCTGCTGGTCGGCCTCTTCTTCGGCGCCCCGCTGGTCTCCCGCGAGGTCGAGCAGGGCACCCACCGGCTGGTCTGGACCCAGGGCGTCAGCCGCAGCCACTGGGCGCTGGTCAAGTTCGGCCTGATCGGCGCCGTGGGCCTGGTGGTCGCCACCGGCTACGCACTGCTCGTCTCCTGGTGGATCGAGCCACTGGCCATCACCGGCCCGGGTCGGTTCGCCTACGGCTACTTCGACGTCCAGGGCATCGCGCCGATCGGCTACACCCTCTTCGCGCTGGCGCTGGGCATCTTCGCGGGCAGCGTCTGGCACAAGGTGTTGCCGGCGATGGCGGCCACCTTGGGCGGGTACGCGCTGGTCCGAGTGCTGATCGAGGTCGTGCTGCGACCCCACTACGCGACCGCCAAGGTGCTGACCTACGCGGTGGACAGTCCGGTGCTGGTCAATCGCCTCTCCGGTTCCTGGGTCTACTCCGAAGGCGTGCGCACCGCGGCCGACAAGCTCATTCTCCGCGACGGCCAGATCGGCTGCCAGGCCACTCCCGCACCCGGAGCCGGCCCTGACGACCTGTGCGTGACCGCCGGTCGCGGCGCGTACAACTTCCTTACCTACCAGCCGGCCAGCCGCTTCTGGGAGTTCCAGTCCATCGAGACCGGGATCTTCCTGGCCCTGACGGCGGCGCTGCTCTACTTCACCATCCGGAGGCTGCGCCGCGTCGCCTGAGAGGCGGCCAGCATCGGGCAGGCGTTCGGCCGTCCTGGGTGGAGTGGACTGATCGCCGCATCAGGCGTAAGACTGCCCGCATGCCACCGAGGACCACGCCGACCGCCCGTCAGCAGCGGGTTGGCATCGAACTGCGCAAGATGCGGGACGCCGCAGGGAAGACCGCGGCCGAGGCCGCCGCGACCATCGGGCTGGACCGCACGAAGATCACGCACATCGAGAAGGGCCTGTACCCGGTCACGGCGGAACGGGTGCGGACGCCGGCCAGCCTGTACGAGGAGGGCGACTCCGAGTTCGTGGAGGCGCTGGTGGCCATGGCGGTCGAGCGGGGGACGGGGTGGTGGGAGCGGTATCGGGGGTTGCTGCCGGTGGGGCTCCTGGAGATCTCGGAACTGGAGTCGACGGCCAAGCGGTGCATTCGAACCTTCCAGATCTGCAACGTCCCCGGTCTCGCGTGAACCCGAGCGGACCGCGCGGGGAGGAAGTTGGAAAGCGTGTTGAGACAACCCCTCACGAGTCCGAATCCCGTGTCCTCCGCCAGTCCAGAGGGCAGGACCGTGTCAGCGGTCCTGCCCTGCGGAAGCCTTCTGCCCGCACGAGGTCAGTGCTTCAACCCGAGAATCAGCCGGACGGAGTCCTCCACGCGGTGCAGCTCCCCCGGGGCCAGCAGCCCCAGCTTCCTCCGCAACCGCGCCTTCGCCACGGTATGAAGGTCTGCGCAGTTCACGTACGACTCGTCGTACTTCGTCAAACCCGCGTCAGGCCCGATCGGGACATGCGTGACCTGCGGACCAGAGGTGCCGGTGATCAGCGCGACCGTGACTGAGGCGAGCGGTTCGGCGATCCGGTTGACGGTGAGGACGACTACTGGATGTGGCCCTACTGGCTGAGGCAGCGCGCACACCCACACTTCGCCGCGCAGCGCCGTGCCAGGGCTTACCACTGCATCTCGTCTGCGGCAGCGAGTTCCGCCTCACTCGGCTGGGCCACGCCATCAGGCAGGGGTGCCGGCTGCTCTCGGTAGAAGGCACGGATCTCCTGGGCGGCCCCCACCTCCGCCGCTTCCCGTGCGAGGAGCCGCAGTCCTTCGCGAAGAGCATCGGAGGTCGAGCCGAGGTGCAACGTCCGCATCACCTCCTCCAGGGCCTGCATCTCATCGCTGCGGAGCCGGACCTGTGCCAGCCGACTGGGCCCGAGCGCGGCCGTACCCGGCTTCCGCTTGGGTGTCTTCGCGTTGGGTGTCTTCGCGGGAGCCTTCTTGGCTGGCTTCTTGGCCGGCTTCTTGCTGGACGCTGCTGCGGTGTCCACGCCTCCTCCACTCTGTCGTACAACTGTCATACAGCCAGTGTGGCCTCGCGCCCTCCGACCGTCAAGGAACAGCCGGACCAGCAGGTCATGAGCATCCTCCCCATCACCACCCCACCACCCCGAACCGGTCGATGAAGCGTCCCGTGCCCGCGTCCGGGCCCTCGGTGGCGAGGGTGACGATCGCGTCGGTGCCCTCGGTCACCGTCTGGGGGCCGCGGTGGGCGTTGAGGTCGGTGGCGGTGTAGCCGGGGTCGGCGGCGTTGACGCGGATGCCGGGTAGGGCCTTGGCGTACTGGGTGGTCAGCATGGTGACGGCGGCTTTGGACGCGGTGTAGAGCGGTGCGGCGATCGTCGACTCGACGCGGTCGGGGTCGTGGGTCAGGGTGAAGGAGCCCATGCCGCTGCTGACGTTGATCACGGCCGGTGCCGGTGACTTCCGGAGCAGCGGCAGGAACGCGCTGGTCATGCGGACGATGCTCACGACGTTCGTGTCGAACACCGCTGCGGCGTCGCTGCCGGTCAGTTCCTCGGCGGCGACCGCGCGGCCGATGATTCCGGCGTTGTTGATGAGCGTGTCGATGTGGCCTTCGTGCGCTTGGACGTCGGCGACGGACGCCGCGACGGACGCGTCGTCGGTCACGTCGAGCTGGACGAAGCGGATACCGAGGGCGTCGGCGGCGGCCCGGCCGCGCTCGGGGTCGCGGGCGCCGAGGATGACGGTCTGGCCGAGCTCGGTGAGCCGGCGGGCGGTCTCGTATCCGAGACCCTTGTTCGCTCCGGTGATCAGTGTGATGGTCATGAATCCAGCATCGGCGGGCGCGCGCGGGTCATCCAGGGAAAGGCCTTCGGTAGGACAAGCAGTACCACCCTCGCGGGCCGAGCTCAGCGGAGAATGGACGCATGACGACTGACGAGACGAACCTCGGGGCGACCATCCGGGCGTGGCGCGACCGGCTGACCCCGGCAGCGGTCGGCCTGCCGTCGGGGCGGGTGCGCCGTGCGGCAGGCCTGCGACGTGAGGAGCTCGCCGAGCTGGCCGGGGTGTCCGTCGACTACGTCGTGCGTCTGGAGCAGGGTCGGGCGACGACACCGTCGCCGCAGGTCGCCGGTGCGCTCGCCCGCGCGTTGCAGCTGAGCCGCGAGGAACGCGACCACCTGTACCGGCTCGCCGGCCTCCAGCCGCCGGGCGACGGGCTGATCAGCGATCACATCCCGCCCGGCATGCAGCGCGTCCTCACCCGGCTCGGCGACGCGCCGGTCGCCGTGTTCGCCGCGGACTGGCGGCTGGTGTGGTGGAACCGGAGCTGGGCTGCTGTCCTCGGTGACCCGTCCGCCGTCCCGCCGGAGGCGCGCAGCCTGGTCCGGTCCCGGTTCCCCACTCCCGGGGACCAAGGTGGCCTCGCCGGCTGGCCGGTGGTCTCCGCGAACAGTGACGCATCGGATCGGGCGATCGTCGCCGATCTGCGCGGCGCCTCCGCCCGCTACCCGGAGGACCCGCGACTGGCCGAGACCATCCGCCGAACCCTCGACGGCAACCCGCGCTTCGCGCAACTGTGGCGCGACGGAGCCGTCGGCCGCCGCGCCGAGGACCGCAAGACGATCCAGCACCCGACCGTCGGCTCGATCACCGTCGACTGCGACGTGCTCGCCGACGCGGACACCGGCCTGAAGATCGTGATCCACACCGCGAGCCCGGGCAGTGAGGACGAGACCAAACTCGACCTCGCCCGCGTCGCCGGAGTCCTCACCGCCCGCTGAGCGAGGTCAGCGGACGGGAAAATGTGTGGCCCGCCACCGGCCGGTCCGGCGAGACTGGCCCGATGATCGCCATGGCGCCCCAAGGGCCGGTCGAGGTTCCACGGATCGTCACCGAACTCGCCGCCGGGCGGCCGGTGCAGGCCGTGTGGCAGAACGAGCTCGGCGGCCTGACCTTTCAGATCGGCCTGGAGGCGCGGCAGTTCGTGAAGTGGACGCCGCCCGACAGCGGTGTCGACCTGTCGGCCGAGGTGGTGCGGCTGCGCTGGGCGGCGCGGTTCACCGTGGTACCACCCGTACTTGACGAGGGCGCGGACGAGACGGGGTCCTGGATCGTCACGGCCGGCCTGCCCGGACGCATGGCGGTGGACGACCACTGGAAGCGCGACCCCGACACGGCGGTGCGCGCGATCGGCGCCGGGCTGCGCGCACTGCACGAGGCACTGCCGGTCGCGGACTGCCCGTTCGACTGGTCGGCCGAACGGCGCCTGGAGGGCGTTCGATCACGAGCGGCGGCGGGCCGGACCAACCCGGCGGACTGGCATCCGGACCTCCAGCATTTCGGCACCGTCGAGCGCGCGCTCGGCGTGCTCGACGACACTCCCCCGATCGACAAGCTCGTTGTCTGCCATGGCGACGCCTGCGCTCCCAACACCCTGGTCGGCGACGACGGCAGGTGCACCGGACACGTCGACCTCGGCGCACTCGGTGTCGCCGACCGCTGGGCCGACCTCGCCATCGCCACCTGGAGCACGCAGTGGAACTACGGCCCGGGTTGGGAGGAGCCACTGCTCGAGGCCTACGGAATCGAGCGCGACCCGGAGCGGATCAGCTACTACCGGCTGCTCTGGGACCTGTCGGACTGACCAGCTGAGCCGAAACCCAACGGCCCGAACAGCAGCACCCAGTTGCCCGGCAGGTGCGCGGTCGCGGAGGTGAGGTAGAAGCGGAGGACGGTCCACTCGTCGGACCGGGCGGCCGACCCCTCCTCCAGCACGGCTTCCAGGCACTCGTCGATGCACTCCGCGAACTCGTCCTCCTCGAACCCCAGCCGCTCATAGGCCTGTTGGACGTCCGGCGGCAGGTCGGACTCGTCGTCCCAGTCGCTGACCGCGTCCAGCAGGTAGAGCAGGTGGCTGTCCGGTTCGGGCAGCTCGGCGCGGAGCCCTGCGGTCGTGAACTCCCGGTCCGCATCGTCCGCGACCAGTTCCGAGTACTCGACCGCCTCGCTGACGAGGTCCGCCCAGTAGGCCTCGTCGTGCCGGCCGTCGACCTGCCGCAGGTGCTTGGCGGCGAAGGCCGCCATCGCGTCCGGGTCGGCTATCAGCGGCGAGACGACCAGGTCGCTCCTGAAGTCGAAGCCGAAGTAGTAGCGGTGCCCGTCGAGGGTGAGCGACTCGATGCCGGCCACGTGGCCGACCCGTCCGGGCAGCGGGGCGTGGTGCTCGGTGAGTTCCTGTTCCATGGGGTCGACCGTACCGGCGACCACTGACGACGGCTCAGCGGGCGTCACGCGCTTGGCCGGGCGATCCGGATCCACGGGTCGGCGAAGGTCGAGTTGTCGATGACGAGGTCCACCAGCGGGACGGGGTCGGCCTCTTGGAGGTAGATGCGCTCGGCGACCAGATAGCGGTTGCGGTGCAGCGACTCGGCCTCGGAGCCGGCCCAGTCCCCGTCGCGGGCCGCGCCCCGCTGGACCGACAGCTCCGCGTCCACCTGGAGCCAGATGCGGAAGTCCCAGTAACCGTTGATCTCCGGCCGGAAGGCGAAGACGCCGTCCACGATCAGCACCGCGTCCGGGGCGACCGGTGTCGTCTCGGTGGCGTGGCTGCGCTGGGTCAGCGGATCGATGCTGCACAGAGCGACCGCGGTCTCGTTCGTCGTGCGGAAGGGATCGAGCAACAACCGCCGGACCGCTTCGTAGTCGTAGGCGTTGCGGTAGTAGCCCTCGCCCGACTCGCGGTCGTAGAGGTGCCGGTCCTTCCACGGCTGCTTGAAGTCGTCCAGCGTCGCCCGCAGGACCGGTCGCCCGGCGGCACTGATCCGCTCGGCGAGTTCATGGCCGAAGCTGGTCTTGCCGGCGGCGGTGAACCCGTCGATTCCGACCAACAGCCGCCCCTGGCCCAGGTCCTGGACTCGTCGCGCTATCGAGTCCAGCAGGGCACCGCGTTGCGGCGAGGCCTCGGAAGGCACGGGCTGTCGCCAGGTTGAAGCCGAATGGCGCACGTCCGCCCGTAGAGGTCCCATGCCGCCAATCTACCCAGCCGAGGGCGGCAGGTTCAGGCCTCCCCCGGGCCCTCCGCGCCTGCGGCGAAGGCAGTAACCCCGGCAGCCCTCGCACCGACACCCACACCAGCACCGGCACCGGCACCGGCACCCACACCCGCACCGCCCTGGTGATCGGCGGCGGCATCGGCGGCCCGGTGGCCGCGATGGCCCTGCGCCGCGCCGGGATCGAGGCCACCGTCTACGAGGCCTACCGCAGCACCGCCGACGGGGTCGGTGCCGGCCTGAGCATCGCCCCCAACGGCCTCAACGCACTCGACCTGATCGGCGCCCGCGAGGCCGTCATGGGCATCGGAACGCCCATGACGGCCATCGCGATGCAGAGTTGGAAAGGCAAGCTGCTCGGCGAGTTCGGCACCCCGGCCGGGCTGCCGCCCGCGCAGTTCGTCTGGCGCGCCGACCTCTACCGGGTGCTCTACGAGGAGGCGGCCGGCCGCGGCATCGAGATCGTGCACGGCAAGCGCCTCGTCTCCGCGCAGGACACCGGCGACGGCGTCACCGCCCGCTTCGCGGACGGCACCGAGGCCCGGGCCGACATCCTGATCGGCGCGGACGGCATCCGCTCCACGGTCCGGTCGATCATCGACCCGGCCGCCCCGCCGCCCCGCTACTGCGGTCTGCTCGGCTTCGGCGGTGAACTGCGCGCCTGCGGACTGCCGTCCACCCGGGACAAGATGATCATGAGCTTCGGCAAGCGCGCCTTCTTCGGCTACCAGGTGGCGGACGACGGCTCCGGCGGATGGTTCGCCAACCTGCCGCGCCCCGAGCCGATGACGCTGGCCGAGGCCCGGGCGGTGAGCTCCGAGGAGTGGCTGACCGTGCTGCGGCGCGCCTTCACCGACGACCGGACCCCGGCACTGGACTTGCTGCGCCGGACCGATCCGGCCGAGCTGATGGTCACCGGCCCGTTCGAGGACATCCCCTCGGTACCGCACTGGAGCCGCGGCCGCCTGGTCCTGCTCGGCGACGCCGCCCACCCGACCTCGCCCAGCTCCGGCCAGGGCGCCTCGCTCGCCATCGAGAGCGCCGTCCAACTGGCCTGCTGCCTACGGGACCTGCCGCACGACCAGGCCTTCGCCCGGTACCAGCAGCTGCGCCGCGGCCGGGTCGAACGGATCATCGGCAACGCCGCCCGCACCAACTCCGACAAGGCCGCCGGCCCGGTCGGCCGGGTGCTGCGGGACGCGGTGATGTCGGTGGCGATGAGGTTCGTCAAGCCGGAGAAGCTGGCCTGGCAGTTCGCCCACCGCATCGACTGGGACACCCCGGTCACCGCGTGAGCAGTGTCAGTGGACCAGTCCGTGCTCCCGCAACGGCCCGACCTTCAACCCCTGCTCCGCACACAGCTCCAGCAGTCGCGGCAGCGCGCCCAGCGTCGAGCGCCAGGCCTGCGGCGCGGAGGTGCAGTCGGAGTCGTGCAGCAGCACCGTGCCGCCGGCCAGCGGGGCGCGGGTCACGGTGCGCAGGACGGAGGCGGGGGTGGCGCGGGCGGTCCAGTCCTGGCCCCAGTGCGTCCACAGCACCGTGCGCAGGCCGTTCTCCCGAGCGGCGTACAGCGCCGAGGCGTTGAGGACGCCGTAGGGCGGGCGGTACCAGCGGGGTTCCTGGCCGGTCACCGAGGCGATCAGCTCGCGGGCCCGGCGCACGTCGTCCCTGGTGGCCCGGGGGGAGCGGATCAGCAGCGGGCGGTGGGCCCAGCCGTGGACCGCGACCTCGTGGCCGGCGGCGACCAACTCGCGGCCGAGTTCGGGGCACTTGAGCAGCATCTGGCCGAGCAGGAAGAAGGTGGCCTTGGTGCCGGTCTTCTCCAGTTCGGCCAGGAAGAGCGGGGTGGAGGCGGGGTCGGGGCCGTCGTCGAAGGTGAGCGCGACGTGTCCGGGGTCGCCGGGGCCGCTCAGCCGGGGCGCGAGCAGCGGGCGGACCGGGCCGAGCGAGGTGAGGGCGGGCAGGCTGTGGCCGACCGCGAGGGCGCCGGCGGTCAGGGCGAGAGCCCGGGACGTCTTCACGAGGCCACCTCCAGGATCGGTGCGGGCACACCGCCCGCCAGGGCGGCGACCAGCTGCTCGGCACCGGGCGCGAAGCGCGGCGCGCGGACCGGGCCGGCGGCGAGCGCCTCGACCAGCGCCTTGCCCAGCCGGCGTTCGCCGCGGATCCACACCGCGAGCCCGGCCTCGTCCAGCGCGGCCGCGTTGGTCACCCCGTGGCCCGGCAGGCAACGGTAGCTGACCACCGGGACGCCACTGGCCATCGCCTCAAGCGAGGTGAGCCCGCCGGCGTTCTGCACCACCACGTCGCAGGCGCGCAGCAGGGCGGGCATGTCGGCCACCCAGCCGAGCGCCACCCCGGTGCCGGACTGGACCAGGCGCTGGCGCAGCGCCTCGTTGTGTCCGCAGACGGTGACGGGGACGGCGACGCCGGTCTCGGCGATCTCACGGGCCGTCAGCTCGACTTCGCCGACGCCCCAGGAGCCCGCGGTGACCAGGGCGATCGGCCGGTCGGCGGGCAGGCCGAAGCGGGCCCGTTCGCGCTGCACCTCGGCGTCGGAGCGGGCCGGGCGGCAGGCGGGGCCGACCAGCGGGCCGCAGATCTCGATGTCGGCGGCGCCGTGCTTGACCGCCTGGACGGCGGCGACCTGGTGCAGCGCCAGATGCAGGTCGACGCCCTCGGCCACCCAGAGCGGGTGCACCGACATGTCGGTGAGGAAGGTGGCGACCGGCACGCCGATACCGCCGCTGCGGCGCAGCCGGCCGAGCGCCTGGCTGGCCAGCGGGTAGGTGGAGACCACGGCGGCCACGTCGGGGCCGATCAGCGCCCTGGTCCGCTTGGCGGCGGCCGCGGCGAAGAGCGAGCCGACCAGTCCGGAGGAGCCGCGGTGCTTCTCGAGGCCGCGCAGCAGCCAGCCCCAGGCCCAGGGCGCGACCTTCAGCTCCAGGGCGTAGCTGCCCCGCAGCAGTCGGCCGCAGCCGCGCGGCAGCAGGTCGAGGAAGTCGTGGCACTCGGCGTCGAACCCGGCCTCGCGCAGGCGGCGCACCAGCTCGCGGGCGGCGCCGTCGTGGCCCGCCCCTACGCTCGCGGAGACTACGGTGATCCGGCGCGGCTGTCTGGACCGCATCAGGCTCCTTCCAAGGTGCGCCCAACAGCTCTGCTGGGCCCACGAGTTCACTGCGTGGTACGCCGCCCGACGCCGCGCGCTGTGCCGACAGGATCCGGCGGAGCGGCCCGGGGCCGGTCCGCGGTGCCATCGGTCTGGCCCGTGACGGTAGGCCGTCCAGCCGGAGCCCGCGTGGCGGGGACCCGGACACCAGGTGTCGGCCCGCCGACGGGTCGGCCAACTGCCAGGAGAATCACCGGAGATAGCCGATTTGTCCCCCAGGTCCGCGAGCAGACGTGCCATCCCCCGCGAGCGGACCTGCCACAGCATGGGACGCGGAAGCTGAAGGCGAGCTGAAGGGAGCTGAAGGGGTCTTCAGCAAACGCCGATCCGGGCCTGCGATCCTGATCCGCATGCGGGTACTGGTGGTGGAGGACGAGCAGCGGCTGGCCGCGGCGCTGCAGCGCGGGCTGCAGGCCGAGGGCATGACGGTCGACGTGGCCCACGACGGACCGCAGGGCCTCTGGCTGGCCGGCGAGCACGACTACGACGTGATCGTGCTGGACATCATGCTGCCCGGCGTCAACGGCTACCGGGTCTGCGCCCGGCTGCGGGCGGCCGGCAACGAGGCCGGCATCCTGATGCTGACCGCCAAGGACGGCGAGTACGACGAGGCCGAGGCGCTGGACACCGGTGCCGACGACTTCCTCTCCAAGCCCTTCTCCTACGTGGTGCTGGTGGCCCGGCTGCGGGCGCTGGCCCGGCGCACCGGACGGCGGCGCCCGCAGTCGCTGGAGTTCGGCGACCTGGTGCTGGACCCGGCCCGGCACGGCTGCACCCGCGGCGGCACGCCGATCAGGCTCACCGCGCGGGAGTTCGCGGTGCTGGAGTACCTGGCCCGGCGGGCCGGCGAGGTGGTCCCGAAGCGGGAGATCCTGGAGCAGGTCTGGGACAGCGCCTTCGAGGGCGACCCCAATGTGGTGGAGGTCCACATCAGCGCGGTGCGCCGCAAGATCGACGCGCCGTTCGGGCGCTCCGCGCTGGAGACCATCCGGGGTGCCGGCTACCGGCTGGCGGCCGACGGTGGCTGACGCCTCCCGGATACCCACACCCGCCGAACCGCGCATACCCGCACCCGCCGGACCCCGCCGACCCGCCGCGCCCGCCGAACCCCGCCGCTGCGGCCTGCGCCGGCTGCGGCCGATGACGGTCCGGGCCCGGGCCACCCTCGGCGCCAGCTCGGTGGTCGCCATCGCGCTGGCCATCGCCGCGCTCTCGCTGCTCGGCCTGCTGGACGCGAACCTGCTGCACAACGCGGAGAGCGACGCCGAGGCGCAGGCCACCGGCGTCGCCCAGCTCGCCCAGGAGGGCCGGCTCACCCCGCTGCTGCCGCCCACCCACGGCGCCGACTTCCTCCAGGTGGTGGCCGCCGACGGCACCGTGCTGAGCGCCAGCCAGAACCTGACCGGCCGGCCGGCGATCGTCGACCGCCGGCCGAGCACCCCCGGCACGATCTTCAGCACCTGGGACATCGGCCCGCTCGGCGAGGAGCACCGCCAGCGGGTGGTCCAGGTGACCACCGAGACCGGCGGCGGCCTGGTCACCGTCTACGCGGGCACCTCGCTGCGGGACTTCGACGCCGCCGACGCCACCACCACGACGGCGCTGGTGGTCGGCATGCCGCTGCTGCTGCTCACGGTGGCCGCCGTCACATGGTGGGTCACCGGCCGTGCGCTGCGCCCGGTGGAGGCGATCCGGGCCGAGGTGGCCGCGATCAGCGACCGCGACCTGCACCGCCGGGTGCCGGTGCCGCAGACCCACGACGAGGTCGCCCGACTCGCCGTCACCATGAACGCCACCCTCGACCGGCTGGACGCCTCCGGACGGCGCCAGCGGCAGTTCATCGCGGACGCCTCGCACGAGCTGCGCAGCCCGATCACCGTGCTGCGCACCCAGCTGGAGGTGGCGCTCGCGGTGCGCGACCCGGCGGCCTGGCCGGAGCTGATCGGCGGCGCGCTGGAGGACACCGACCGGCTGCAGCAGCTCGCCGCCGACCTGCTGCTGCTGGCCAGGATCGACGCGGCCGAGCCGCTGCCGGCCCGCCCGGTGGACCTCACCGAGCTGGTCGGCGAGGCGGTGGCCAAGCGGCGCGGCGACCGGCTGCCGGTCCACGCCGAGCTGACCCCGGGGGTGCGGGTGGCCGGCAGTGGGCTCTGGCTGACCCGGGTGGTGACCAACCTGCTGGACAACGCGCAGCGGTTCGCCGAGCGCGAGGTCACGGTGCAGCTGCGGACCGTCGAGGACGGGCGGCTGGCGGTGCTGGAGGTCACCGACGACGGACCCGGCATTCCGCCGGCCGACCGGGAACGGGTCTTCGAGCGCTTCACCCGACTGGACGACGCGCGCAGCCGCGACCACGGCGGCGCGGGCCTGGGCCTGGCGATCGCCCGTGACCTGGCCGTCCACCACGGCGGCACGCTCACCGCCGAACCGGCCGAGCGCGGCGCCCGACTGGTGGTGAGCCTGCCCATCCACCTCCCGGCCGACGAGTCCGCCTGCCCGAGCCGTTAGGGTCTGCTGCGGTCGCGAGTTCGGTTGGTCGGCGGAACCTGGTGATTCGGCGAAGGGTTTCCGTTATCGGCCGGGTCCGACCGGGTCTCCCACAGTGGACGGGTCATTGAGGAGAGTGGGCACGGGTGGACAGGGACAGGTACCGCGATGTGGCGGACCGGGCGCGGCTGGGGGACGAGAGTGCCCGGCAGGAACTGCTCGCCGGCCACCTCCCGCTGGTCTACAACATCGTCGGCCGGGCGCTGAACGGACATCCGGACACGGATGACGTGGTGCAGGAGACCATGCTGCACGCGGTGAACGGGCTGCCCGGGCTGCGCGAGCCGGGTGCCTTCCGCAGCTGGCTGGTGGCGATCGCGATGAACCAGGTGCGTCACCGCCACCGGGCCCGCCAGGCCGACCGGAGCGCCCAGGCCAGCGGCCCGCTCGATCTCGACCAGGCCAGTGAACTGGCCGACCCGGCCGGTGACTTCGTCGGCCTGACGATCGTCCGCCTCGGCCTGTCCGGGCAGCGGCACGAGGTCGCCGAGGCGACCCGCTGGCTGGACGAGGCCGACCGCGAGGTGCTGGCCCTGTGGTGGCAGGAGGCGGCCGGCGAGCTGAGCCGCCCGGAGCTGGCTGCGGCGCTGGAGCTGAGCCCGCAGCACACCGCCGTGCGGGTGCAGCGGGTCAAGGAGCGCCTCGACGCGGCCCGCTCGCTGGTCCGGGCGCTGGCAGCCCGGCCGGGCTGCCCCGGGCTGGCCGAGCTGACGGCGGCTTGGGACGGCACGCCGGGAGCGCTGTGGCGCAAGCGGATCGCCCGGCACGTCCGCGACTGCGCGCCCTGCCAGGGGCAGGCGCGGGACCTGGTGCCGGCCGAGGGTCTGCTGGCGGGCCTGGCGCTGCTGCCGCTGCCCCGGCACCTCGCCACTCAGCCGGTGTCGGCGAGCCTGCCGACCGGCTCCCACGGCGCTGGTGGGCACCGGGCCGGCAACCGGTCGGGCACCCGGCCCGCCGGACGGCGCGCAGCGCGCCTTCGGGCCAGGACCCGCGGCCGACGTCGGCGTCTGGCGGTGGCCGCGCTCGCGGTGCTGGCCACCGTGGCGGCGGCGGGCCTGGTCTGGGACGGAGTGCGGCCCGCCGGGGACCCGGCGCCCCGGGCCGGCGGCGCGCCGACCACGCAGGCCGAGTCGATCTCGGAGGCCATCCCGGGCACGGCGGGTGTGCTGGTGGACGCGGTGGCGGGCGGCCTGCCCTCGGTCACGCCCGCGCCGGTGCCCAGTACCACCCCGCCCTCGCCCTCGGCGCCGCCGAGCACCGCCGCCCCCACCCCCACTCCCACCCCCACTGCTGCCCCCACCCCCGCACCGACGCCGAGCCGCAGCTCGGCCGCCCCCCGCACGCCCACCAGCCCGAACGTGGCGGCCTATCAGCAGCAGGTGCTGGACCTGGTCAACTCGCAGCGGTCCCAGAACGGTTGCGGCCCGCTCAGCTCCAACGCCAAGCTGCAGCTGGCCGCCCAGCGGCAGTCCGACGACATGGCGGCCCGCCAGTTCTTCGACCACACCAACCCCGACGGCGCCGGCCCCCAGCAGCGGATCGACGCGGCGGGCTACCAGTGGAGCAGCTGGGGCGAGAACATCGCCCGCGGCCAGAGCGATCCGGCCTCGGTGATGGACAGTTGGATGAACAGCCCCGGCCACCGGGCCAACATCCTCAACTGCGCCTTCAAGGAGATCGGCGTCGGCGTCCACCTGGGCCCCGGCGGCCCCTGGTGGACCCAGGACTTCGGCTCCCCGTCCTGAAAACGAGCGGTCCCGCTCACCGGGCAGGCCTGGTGAGCGGGACCGTCGACGGACCGTCAGTGCACGTCCTCGCCCGGGGGCTCGGGTGTCTCGACCGGCAGCGCCGCCGCCTGCACCTCGGCCCGACCGAGCGCGAGGTGCGCGGCGCAGGCCACCACCACCCAGGCGAGACCGCCGCTGTGGGTGTAGGCATGGCCGGCGGTGTGCAGCTGCTGCTCGGTGCCGCAGTAGAGACAGGCGTTGGCGTGCAGCTGTTCGCCACTGACCAGCAACTGCTGGGCGGGCCCCTCGATCGGGTGGTAATCGATCGGAATCGGCGGCCGGGCGGCGGTGAGCTGGTGGGATGTCAGGTCCGAGGTCATCGGGTCAGCTCCAGGGTGAGAACTCCAGGGTCCTGGGCGGATCCGGCTCCGGTCACCCTGTGTGGCCGCTCGACTCCGCCCATATGCTCAGACTGGCCCTGCCGCGCGGCGACCGCACCCCGGATGGTCAGATTGGCCACCCTTTTCGGCTGAACGCTCGTCATCCCCCGGCCATCGTGCGTTACCCCAGCCACTGCAGCAGCGGGTTCAGCGGCCACGCCTCCCAAATCATTCCAGGACAGAACGATTTCCAGATGCTACCGTTCCTCCCATGAATGACGTCACCCCCTTGCCGGCCACCACGACCTTCCGGCTCGGCGCCCTCGGCAGCATCGTCACCGCCCGGTTCACCGAGCGGATCGGGGCGCTGGGCCTCAAGCCGAAGGACGTCGGCCTGCTCACCCTGCTGCACGACGACGGCCCGGTCTCCCAGCTGGAGGCCGCCCGCGGCATGGGCGTGGCCCCCAGCCTGATGGTCACCGTCGCCGACCGGCTTGAGGCGCTCGGCGCACTGCGGCGGCTGCGCGACCCGGGCGACCGGCGCCGCCAGCACCTGGTGCTGACCGAGCAGGGTCGGGCGCTGCTGGCCCGCTGCGCCACCACCGCTCAGGAACTGGACGCCGAGCTCACCGCGGGCCTGGACGAGCGGGACCGCGCGGCCCTCAACCACGCACTCGGCCGACTCGCCGCCGCCAACGGCCTGCCGCACTGAAACGGCTGCATTGAAACGGCTGCATTGAAACTGCCGTGCTGAAGCTGCCGCACTGAAAAATCGGGCCCCCTGGCACCACAGCAGGTGACAGAGTGTCAGGATGCCGACCACCTCGCTGCCCGCTCAGCTCATCCGCACCCGTCGTTTCACGCTCGGCGTCCCGGGCCGGTTCACCCTTCGCCCGGACGGCGCCACCGTCCTCTTCCTGCGCAGCCGGGCCGGCGACGACCCGGTCGGCTGCCTCTGGTCGCTCGACCTGGACACTGCGGCCGAACGCCTGCTGGTGGACCCGGTCGAGCTGCTCGGCGGCGCGACCGAGCGGCTCTCCGAGGAGGAGCGGACCCGGCGCGAGCGGACCCGCCAGCAGGGCGGCGGCATCGTCGGGTACGCCACCGACGCCACCGCCGCGCTGGCCGCCTTCGCCCTCTCCGGCAGCCTGTGGACGGTCGACACCGTGACCGGCGCGGCCCGCCGGCTGCCCGCCGAGGGCCCGGTGGTGGACCCGCGCCCGGACCCGACCGGCCGCCGGATCGCCTACCTGAGCGGCGCCGCGCTGCGGGTGATCGAGGCGGACGGGACCGGCGACCGGGCGGTGGCCGTCCCGGACGGGCCGGAGGTCTCGTTCGGGCGCCCCGAGCACGTGGCCGCCGAGTCGATGGGCCGAACCCGCGGCTACTGGTGGTCCCCCGACGGCGAACGCCTGCTGGTCGCCCGGGTGGACGAGTCCCAGGTCCCCGTCTGGTACATCGCCGACCCGGCCCAACCGGCCCGTCGCCCCCGCTCGGTCCGCTACCCGACCGTCGGCAGCCCCAACGCCGAGGTCACCCTCTGGCTGACCGACCTGGACGGCACCCGCACCGAGGTCCGCTGGGACCGGGCCGCATTCGAGTACCTGACCGAGGCCGGCTGGGACGCGCACGGCCCGTTCGCCGCCGTGCAGACCCGCGACCAGCGCACCGTACGCCTGCTCGCCGTGGACCCCGGCGACGGCGCCACCAGCACCCTGCACGAGCAGCACGACGAGCACTGGGTGCAGCTGCTCCCCGGCCTGCCCGCCCGCACCGCCGCCGGCGCCCTGCTCGGCTTCGCCGACGAGGGCGCGACCAGGCAGCTGACCGTCGACGGAAAGCCGGTCACCGAGCCCGGCCTGCAGCTGTTCGAGGTGCTCGACGTGGACGGCGAGGAGGTGCTCTTCGCCGCCTCCGCCGAGCCGACCGAGGCGCATCTGTGGAGCTACCACCCCGAGCGCGGCATCCGGCGCCTGACCGAGCAGCCCGGGCAGCACACCGGCGCACTGCGGGCCGGCACGCTGGTGCACACCGCCCGCTCGCTGGACTTCCCCGGCAGCCGGACCACCGTGCGACGCCCCGACGGGCCGGCCGTCCCGATCACCTCGAAGGCCGAGACCCCGGCGCTCGCACTGCGCGTCGAACTGTCCGCCGTCGGGCCCCGCGAGCTGCGCACCCAGCTCTTCCTGCCGTCCTGGCACCGGCCGGGCGACCAGCCGCTGCCGGTGCTGCTCGATCCGTACGCGGGCCCGGCCATGCAGAAGGTGGTCCATGCGCAGAGTGGGCTGACCCAGGTGTCGCAGTGGTTCGCCGAGCAGGGCTTCGCGGTGCTGGTGGTGGACGGCGCCGGCACGCCGGGGCGCGGCCCGCTCTGGGAGCGCGAGGTGGCCGGCTCGATCCTCGACCCGGTGCTGGACGACCAGGTGGCCGCCCTGTACGAGACCGCCGAGCGCCGCCCCGAGCTGGACCTCGGCCGGGTGGCGATGCGCGGCTGGTCGTACAGCGGCACCCTGGCGGCCGCCGCCGTCCTGCGACGACCGGAGGTCTTCCACGCCGCCGTGGCCGGCGCCCCCGTCACCGACCAGCGCCTGTACGACACCCACTGGCGCGAGCGCTTCCTCGGCCTTCCCGAGGAGCACCCCGACCGCTACGACTCCTGCTCACTGCTGCTGGACGCGCCGAAGCTGCGCCGACCGCTGCTGCTGATACACGGGCTGGCCGACGACAACGTCTTCCCGGCCCACACGCTGCGGCTGTCCAGCGCGCTGCTGGCGGCCGGGAAGGCGCACGAGGTGCTGCCGCTCAGCGCGACCACGCACGCCGCCAACAACTCCCAGCTGCTGGGCCACCAGCTGGCCTTCCTGCGGCGCAGCCTCGGCTGAGCGCCGACCGGCCCCGGGGCTCAGGGCTGGACGTCGCTGCGGCCGCAGACCCAGGCGAGCGCGTCGTGCACACCGCGGGCGTAGTCGCGCAGTTCGGCGTCCATCCGCAGGTCCAGATGGCGGACCTGGGCGGCCTGCTGCTCGGCGCCGAGCTGCGCCGGGCAGGGGCCCTCGGGGCCGCTGGCGACGCTGGCGGTCACCGGGGCGAGCCGGCTGCGGCCGAGCGCCCAGCGGTAGCCGTCCAGCGCGCCGTGGTGCGCGTGCGAGGGCTCGAACGGGGTGTCGCCGATGTACTCGAGGCGCGCGAGCGCCTCCTCAACCTGCTCCCGGGAACGTGCCCCGACCCGGGACGTCACTTCGTGGCTGGTCATGACCGCAGACTAAGCACGGCCGGGCGGGCGGGCGCGCCCGGACGGCCAAGGGGGCGAACCGCGATCCGGAGTTCCGGCACGGCCATTTGTGGCTACTCGCCGGTCCCAGGTGCGCGGGCGGGCATGTCGGCTCCACACTCGTGAGTGCAGGGCCATCCGGCCGACCGCGCCCCGACCAACGGAGGCTTCCCATGTCCGAGCCCATCGACAGCGAGTCGCCCACTCCCGACCACCTGCTGCACACCGGAGCCGAGCACCCGGTCGACCCGGAGGACCTGGTGATGGCCTCCGGACGGGACCTCACTCCGGAGCGCGTCGAGAGGGCGCGCCAGGCGCTGGCGCGGGACGGCGCCGCTGCCGTGGAGCGTGTGCTCCCCTGACCACCTCCCCCACCGCCGCCCAGGGCGCCGCCGTTCGGCCCATCTCGGAACGGCGGCGCTTCGCTCCGGGCGGCGCTCCGCGCTGACGGACAGCTCACTCGGAGCCGCGGCGCTTTCGCAGCACCCAGCGGACCAGTAGCGCGAGGACCAGGGCGACGACGGCCAGCAGCAGGTAGAGCTGGAAGCGCAGCGCCTGCCGGTAGACCTGGTCGATGTTGCTCCCCGCCAGGTACCCGACCGCGCTCCAGACGCCCACCCAAGCGACCGCGCCCAGGATGTTCCAGAGCAGGAAGCGGCGGAAGGGCATCTCGGTGGTGCCGGCGATGACCCCGTTGGTCTGCCGCAGCACGTCGATGAACCGGGCGCCCAGCACCACCTTGCCGCCGTTGCGGGTGAAGAACTCCTCGGACTTGTGCAGCCGGGCGCCGGTCAGACCGACGTAGCGGCCGAAGCGGTGCACCAGGGCCCGTCCGCCGGAGCGGCCGAGCAGGTAGCCGAGGCAGTCGCCGAGCACCGCGGCGAACAGCGCGATCGCGACCACGCCGGCCAGCGAGAGCTTGCCGGCGCCGGCGTAGACGGCGGCCAGGATCAGCACGGTCTGCCCGGGGACCGGGATCGCGGCGTTGTCCAGCAGCACCAGCAGGCCGACCGCCAGGTAGCCGTAGTGCTGGAGGAAGGGCGCGAGCGCGGCCAGCGGCCCCGGGAGCTCGGGAGCCGGCGGGGTCGTACCGGGGGTCATCGGCGGCACCTCGAAGATCCGTAGACGCACATTGTCGCAGGCTTGTGACAGAGGACGCCCACCTTTTGGTCCGATTTACTCATCTTTCGTGCCTAGAGTTTTCGGCATGACTTCGTCGCAGATGGGCAAGTTTGTCCGGAACAGCAAGCTCACCGCCAGGTTCCTGGGCGTCAGCGCGGCGGCCGGCGTCCTGACCGCGGGTGTCGCGGTCCCCGCCGTCGGCGGGCTCGGACTGACGGCCAAGAGCGCGGTCGAGGACTTCCAGAACCTGCCCGACGACTTCACCACGCCCCCGCTCTCGCAGGCGTCCACCATCTACGACGACGCCGGCGGCGTGATCGCCACCGTCTACGACCGGGACCGCACGGTGGTGGCGAGCGACCAGATATCCCCGCTGATCAAGTCGGCCCTGGTCGACATCGAGGACAACCGCTTCTACGACCACGGCGCGATCGACGCCAAGGGCGTGCTCCGGGCGATCAGCAACAACGCCTCGGGCGCCGGCACCCAGGGCGCCTCCACACTCACCCAGCAGTACGTGAAGAACGTCTTCGTGGAGGAGGCGGGCGACGACCCCGCCGCGGTGCAGGCGGCCCAGGCGCAGACGGTCGGGCGCAAGCTCAAGGAGATGAAGTACGCGATCAAGGTCGAGGAGACCCTGACCAAGGACCAGATCCTGACCAACTACCTGAACATCACCTTCTTCGGCGAGCAGGCGTACGGGATCGAGGCCGCCTCGCAGCGGTACTTCAGCAGCTCCGCGAAGGACCTCAGCCTGCCGCAGGCCGCGCTGCTGGCCGGCCTGGTGCAGTCGCCCAGCGGCTACGACCCGGTGGCCAACCCGAAGGCGGCCAAGGAGCGCCGGGACACCGTCCTGAAGAAGATGGCGGAGTACGGCACGATCTCCCAGGCGCAGGCCGACGAGGCGATCAACAGCCCGGTCACGCTCAATGTCAGCCGCCCGCAGCAGGGCTGCATCACCGCCCAGCAGGGCGCGGGCTTCTTCTGCGACTACGTGAAGAACCAGGTGCTCGCCGACCCGGCCTTCGGCTCCAGCGCGCAGGCCCGCCAGGCGCTGTGGAAGCGCGGCGGGCTGCAGATCCACACCACCCTGGACCCCAAGGCGCAGGCCGCCCTGCAGACCTCGGTGACCAGCCACGTCTACGCCTCCGACAAGGCGGCCACCGCGATGACCGTGGTGCAGCCCGGCACCGGGAAGATCGTGGCGATGGGCCAGAGCCGGCCGTACGGCTTCAACGCCAACCAGACCCAGATCAACTACAACGTCGAGAAGTCGATGGGCGGCGGGATCGGCTTCCCGACCGGCTCGACCTTCAAGCCGATCGTGGCGGCGGCGGCACTGGAGGGCGGCATCACGCCCTCGCAGTCCTACGCCTCGCCGTACAGCATGCAGTGGCCGGCGATGACCGACTGCTCCGGCGGGAAGTACAAGGCGGGCGGCGAGGTGCACAACGACAGCAGGTCGCTGGTGGGGCCGTTCAGCATGGCGCCCGCGATGGCGCAGTCGGTCAACACCTACTTCGCCGCCCTCGAGGCGGACACCGGACTGTGCAGCGTGGCGCAGATGACCAACAAGCTGGGCATCAACCAGCAGGCCGGCGGCGACAAGCTGGCCGTGACGCCGGCCATGGCACTGGGCACCAACGCCCTCACCCCACTGGAGATGGCCAACGTCTACGCGACCTTCGCCGCGCACGGCACCTACTGCACGCCGACGGCGATCGACAGCGTGACCGGCCCGGACGGCAAGCCGATCAACGTCCCGCAGGGCAAGTGCACCCAGGCGATGTCCTCCGACACGGCGGACGCCGTGACCACCATGCTCAAGGGCGTGGTGCAGGACGGCACCGGCAGCCCGGCCGGCCTCACCGACCGGGACAGCGCGGGCAAGACCGGTACCACCAACGACAGCAAGCAGGTCTGGTTCGTCGGCTACACGCCCGAGCTGGCCGGCGCCACCGTGGTGACCGACACCGACAGCCCGAAGCCGCTGGACGGCCAGAGCATCGGCGGCAAGGTGGTGGACCAGGCCTTCGGTGGCACGCTGGCCGGGCCGATCTGGCGGGACTCGATGGCCGGGGCGCTCAAGGGGACCACGCCGACGGCGCTGACCACGGTGCCGCTGCAGTAGCCGCAGTAGCCGATCGGGGGCGCCGGCTCGTCTGCTGGCGCGTCGGCTGGTGTCGGCTGGCATGTCGGCTGGCGTGTCGTTTGACAGGGCGTCAGCGAGTGATCCAGGATCAGTTATTGGAAATGGCTTTCATTTTCCAAACTGTGCTGGTCTTGTGAGAGGACGTGCCCCCATGTCTCTGACTGTCTCCCCCGAGTTGCTCGCCCAGGCCGAGGCGGGCGAGGTGGCCGAGGCCGACTTCGTCGCCACGGTGCGCGAGTCGCTGCCCTTCGCGTACCGGATGGTTGAGGGCCTGACCGCCGAACTCGCCGCCGGTGACGTGCCGTTCGCCGACAACCAGATCGAGCCGCCGTCCGACGCCGAGCGCGGCCAGCTGCTCCGGGCGATGGCCAGCGACGCGATCCGGGGCAGCCTGGAGCGGCACTTCCGGGTGCGGCTGGCGTTCATGAACTGCCACCGGGTGGCGGTGTTCCCGATGGGCGCCGAGCAGGGGGCGGAGTACCGCAGCTTCACCTCGATGCGGGCGCAGCTGCTGAACCAGACGCCGGAGCTGCGCAGTTGCTGAGGCCGTGAGTCCGTCTAGTTGGTGAGCAGCACAGGGCCCGGCCTCGAGCACTTCGCTCGGGGCCGGGCCCTGTGCTGCTAGCGGGGTGTTGCCGGGTCAGTCCGTGGAGCGGGCGGCGGAGACCGCCGCGCCGAGGGCCTCCTTGATGCGGGGGCCGAGGCGAGCGAAGCCGAGCTCCTTCATGGCGGCGCGGAGCAGGTCGTCGTCGCTGCGCTCGACCGAGTCGCCGTCGATCCAACGGACCAGGGCGAGCAGTTCCTCGGCGGAGTAGGCGGTGACCGGGCGACCCGGGGTGAGGTCGGGCTTCTTCGGGCGCCGGGCGTGCTTGGTGGCGCCGGACTCCTCGGGGAGGGGCTCGGCGGCGGGCTCTTCGACGAGCGCCTCCTCCGCGACCGGCTGCTCCGCGACAACGGGCGCCGCGACAACGGGCGCCTCGACGACAGGCTCCGCGACTGCGGGCTCCTCGACGAGCGCCTCCTCCGCGACAGCGGACTCCTCAACAACCGGCTCCGCGACTGCCGGCTCCTCCGCGACAGGCTCCTCGACAGCCGGCTCCTCCGCGACAGGCTCCTCGACAGCCGGCTCCTCCGCGACAGGCTCCTCGACTGCCAGCTCCTCGGCGACAGGCTCCTCGACAGCCGGCTCCTCGGCGACAGGCAGCTCCGCGACCGGCTCCTCGGCGGCAACGGGCTCCTCGATGACGAGGGGCTCTTCCTCCAGGGCGGGGGCGGGCGCCTCCTCCTCTTCGAGGGCGGGAGCGGCTGCCTCCTCCTCCACCACCGGGGCGGGCGCCTCCACCTTGGCGGGGGTGATCACCTCGGCAGCGGGCTCCGGGGCCGGCCCCGGGATCAGGATCTGCGCGGCCACCTCGGCCACCTCGGCCACCTCGGCCACCTCGGGCTCAGCAGCGAGCTCAACCTCAGTCTCGACCTCGGCCTCGACCTCATCGTCGGCCTCGGCCTCGGCCGCAACCTCGATCTCGGCTTCCGCCTCCGCCTCGGCCTCGTCCTCGAGCTCCGCCTCCGCCGCAACCTCCGCCGCGTCCGAAACCGCTGCGGCCCGCAGGTACTCCGCATACGCAGCCTGCGCCACCGCCCGGTCCGCCCGAGCGGCCGTCAGCTCCGTGAGCAGCTCGCCGAGGCCGTCCGCCTCCAGCTCGCCGCGCAGCGTGCGCAGTTCGGGCAGGCGGTAGAGCGTGCCCTCGTCTGCGGCGAGCGCCTCCACCAGCGCGGCCAGCTCCTCGAACCCAAGCTCCGTCAGCTCACGGTCCGCCAGCAGCCGTGCCAGCGCGCGCAGCGCGGCGGACAGCGTGTCGGCCGCCAGCGCGGTGCTCTCCAGCAGTTCGGCGTCGACCGGTCGGGCACCGGTGGAGGTGCCGGCGGCGGGGGCCAGTGCCTGCCACTCGGCGCGCTCGGCGGCGGCGGCGACCAGGGCGGCGTGCAGCGCGTCGCGTCGCGGGCGGTCGGCGACGGCCAGTCGGCGGGCCTCCGCGCGCAGCCGACGGCGGTTGCCCCAGGAGAGCTTGAGGCCGCGTTCCTTGCGCCAGCTGCCGTTGGCGGTGGCTGCCGCGAGCGCGTCCAGGTCCGCCTCGTACGCACCCGAACGCAGCGTGGTGGCGGTGTCCTGGACCCGGCGCAGCAGGGCGACCAGGGTCACCACCTCGGCGACGGTGGCCGGTTCGCGCAGCGCGGCCTCGGCGGCGAGCCGCTCGGCGGCCTCGCGCAGGATCGCCAGGTCGCAGTCGCGCACCTCGGCCAGCACGGTGGAGGCGGCGCGCGCCTCCTCCGCACCCGTGACCGTCCCGGCGGCGGCGTACCAGGCGTGGGTGTCGGCGGCCAGCGTGAAGCCGCCCAGCTCGGCGTACCTGAGCAGGTTCTCGCCCAGGTCCGGTGCGGGGTCTGCGGCCGGACCGGCGGAGCGGTCCTGCAGCGGTACATCAGCGTTCTGCACGGGAAGCACTGTCATGGGAACGTCCGGTTCGTGGCGGGGCGGGCTGCGGCAGGGGGGGTGAAGCTGGAGACGGCCCGGCGGGCGCGGGTGCAGCGTAGTCCACGTCCTGCGGGTCCGTGCTGGTAGGTCAGGATACGGGTGGGCGTTCGAGCCTTGCACGCACCCGACCGTCCAGCGCCGGTCCGGCCGGTCCTGCCGGACAGGCGCTAGCTGCCACTGTGCCGCGCCGACGCGGTCGAGTGCCGTGTGACACGCGCCCGAACGACCCGCCGCACCCCGGCCGGAGGAGGTTCCGGTCAGGGTGCGGGGGTGGTGGCGGACGGTCCGTCAGGCGGTGGCGGGAACGGCCGCGTGCGCGGCGCGGACCAGCCGGTCGTTCTCCGGGGCGCCGCCACCTATTCCGCTTTGCGTGATCTCCTCGCCCGCCGGGCCGGTTTGGCCGTCGGCAGTTGCTCCAGCAGCAGGTCGAGGCCGCCGGCCAGCTCGCTCGGCGCGTCGTAGTCGCCGAGCAGCGGGGCCAGCTCGCGCAGGTGCGGGTATTCGATGACGGGTAGTCGGTGCAACCCGAGTCGCAGCAGCGGGTCGGGCTCGTCCGGGTTGTCCACCACCGGTCGTTTCTCCACCAGCAGGTAGCCGAGCACCCAGCCGACCAGTGAGCGGTAGAGCCGCAGCGTGGTGTGGTCGTCGTAGCCGCCCTGGGAGAGCAGGTCGAGCATCCGCTCGTTCAGGTGCAGCATCGGCGCGGGGCGACGGGAGATCGGGATCGCCAGCGGGCGGGTGACCACCAGCGGGAAGACGGCCGGGTGGGCGGCGGCGACCGTGCAGAAGACCTGGGCGATCCGGTGCACCTCGCGGCGCCAGTCGCCGGCTCGGACCGGGCCCAGCTGGTCCAGCACCTCGCCGTAGAAGGCCTCGACCATGCCGTCCAGCAGCGCGTCCTTGCCGGAGGCGTAGCGGTAGAGCGCCATCGGCTCGACCCCCAGCTCGGTGGCCAGCCGGCGCATGGTGAGCGCGGCCAGGCCTTGACGGTCCGCCAGCTCGATCGCGGCGGCCAGCACCTTGGGCCGGGTGAGCCGCCCGCGCGCGGGCACGGCCCCACTTGCCGCTCTCGCCACCATGGGGGGCTCCTCCTCGCTCCGCCACCCCCTCGACCCTGCACTGACTCTGCACGCTCTTGACTCTGTACCCCCTTGACTCCCCCGCTATCAAGGGTAAAGCTAAGTATACAAAGTACATGTCCGACGTATGCGTACATGCGAAGTATGCCCTGTACGCCTCTCTCCCTGCTTGTCTTCTCCAGGCCTCGCCGAACCGGGGCCGAAAGCTGGTGACACCCATGTCGCGCAGCCCCTACCTCGCCCTACCGGACAGCGACCGCGTCCCGCGCCCCGGCGCCAAGTTCGCCGGCCCGGCCAGCCCGACCGAGACCCTGTCCGTCACCGTCTACCTGCGGCGCGACCCCGACGCACCGGCCGCGCCCGACCCCAACGAACTGGCCCTGGTGCCGCCGACCCAGCGCGTGGTGCCGGACGACGCCGCGTTCGACGCCTCGCACCGGGCCGCGCAGGCCGACCTCGACGCGGTCGAGCGGTTCGCCGCCGAGCACAACCTGATGGTCAGCGCGGTCAACCCGGTGGCCCGCAGCATGCGGTTGTCCGGCACCTCGGCCGACCTGTCCGCAGCCTTCCAGGTCACCCTGGCCCGCTACCGCTACCAGGACCGCGACGAGAACTGGCGCACCTACCGCGGCCGGGAGGGCGCGGTGCACGTGCCGACCGAGCTGGCCGGCGTGGTCACCGCCGTGCTCGGTCTGGACAACCGGCCGCTGGGTTCCAACCTGCTGCACCGTCAGGCGGCTCGGATGCCGATGGCCGATCTGGCCGCGGCCGACACCATCGCCGAGGCGCTACCGGCCGGCACCTTCCTGCCGGACGCGCTGGCCGGGCCGTACTCCTTCCCCGTCGGCTTCGACGGCACCGGTCAGACCGTGGCGGTGCTCGCCTTCAACGGCGAGACCCCGCCCGGCACACCCTCCGGTGGCTACAAGCTGGACGCCCTGCAGACCTACTTCACCCAGGTGCTGCACCTGCCGATGCCGCAGATCAGCAACGTGGTGGTGCACGGACCGGGCAACGACCCGGGCCGCGACGACCGACTGGCCGACCGGATGGACTCCACCGGCGAGATCATGCTCGACCTGCAGGTGGTCGGCGCGCTGGCGCCGGGCGCCAAGATCGTCGTCTACTTCAGCGAGTTCACCGAGCAGGGCTGGGTGGACGTCCTCAACGCGATCGTCACCGACACCACCAACCGGCCCTCGATCATCTCCGACAGCTACGGCAACCCGGAGGCCGTCCCGGGCTCGGCCTGGACCAGGATGGCGGCCAACGCGGCCGACAAGGCCTTCGCCCGGGCGGCCGAACGCAACATCAGCTGCTGCTGCGCCTCCGGCGACGACGGCTCGCGCGACCAGGCAAGTGACGCCCTGGCGCACGCCGACTTCCCGGCCTCCAGCCCGCACGTAACGGCCGTGGGCGGCACCCGACTGGTGGTCAGCGGGCCCACCGTGGTCAGCGAGACGGTCTGGGACGACGGCCCCGGCAGCGCCACCGGCGGCGGGGTCAGCAGTTGGTTCCCGGTGCCCGTGTGGCAGGCCGGCACCAACATCCCGCCCTCGGTCAACCCGCCGCACCGCAGGGGACGCGCACTGCCGGACGTCTCCGCACTGGCCGACCCCGCCACCGGCGTGATGATCATCAGCGTGGACGGGCAGCACCTGGTGCAGATCGGCGGCACCAGCGCGGCCGCACCCCAGTGGTCGGCGCTGCTGGCCCGGATCAACCAGGCTCTGGGCGCCCCGGTCGGCTTCCTCAACCCGCTGCTCTACACCAAGCTGGCCAACGGCGTGCTGCGCGACATCGTCAAGGGCAACAACGGCCTCTACGCGGCCGGCATCGGCTACGACGCCTGCACCGGCTTCGGCTCCCCGGGCGGCCAGGCCCTGCTGAACGGCCTGAAGGCCCTGAGCGCCGTCCAGACCCCCGCCCCGTCACCGACGCCGGCTCCGGTCTGAGGAGTCGCTGCACTGTTGCGGCTGACAGGCTGACAAGCTGACAAGAGGTCAGGAGGTCAGGAGGTCAGGAGGTCAGCCGCAACTGCGGGCCGAGCTGCCGCCCTGCGAAAAACCTTGGCGGCACCGCGGCCGCAGCGGCATTCTGTGCGCATGCTGATCAGGGAAGCCGACACCGAGGACTGGCCCGCCATCTGGCCGTTCTTCCACAAGATCGTCGCTGCGGGCGAGACCTTCACCTATCCCGTCGATCTCAGCGAGGACCAGGGACGGGACTGGTGGCTGCTGTCGGCCCCGAACCGTACGGTCGTCGCCGTCGACGATGCCGGCACGGTCCTGGGCACGGCGAAGATGAACAACAACCACATGGGCAACGGCTCGCACATCGCCAGCGCCAGCTACATGGTCGACCCGGCGCACTCCGGGCGGGGCGTGGGTCGGGCGCTGTGCGAGTACACCGTCGAGTGGGCGCGCGCGGCCGGCTTCCGGGCGATGCAGTTCAACGCGGTCGTCGAGACCAACGTGCATGCGGTGAAGCTGTACCGCTCGCTGGGCTTCGAGGTGCTGGGCACGCTGCCGGAGGGGTTCCGGCACCCGACGAAGGGCTATGTCGGGCTGCACATCATGCACCGCCCGCTCTGACGGGCTGTTGGAGGACGGTCCGGCAGCAGTCGCGGCTCCTCCACGCAAGAAGGCGGAGCCGCGGCTCCTCCGCGCAAGAAGGCGACGCCAAACCTGGCGTCGCCTCAGCGGAGGATCGGAACGGAACGTCAGGAGGTCACGACGTTGAACGCCGGGAACACCTTCGGCTGAGCGTCGCCGACCCCGAGGTCCCGCAGGATCGGAACGATGATCTCGCCGAACTTGGCGAAGGACTCCTCGGAGTCCCAGACGTCCGTCACGAACCAGCCGGTGGGGCTGGGGCCTGCGATGTGGGCGATCAGACCGGGCACCGGCCAGTCCGAGCTCTTCTTGGCCGGACCGCCTCCCTTGGTCACTCGGTTCGCGCTTTCCTCGTACTGGGCCTGGGTCACACCGGGCATGTCGAACACAGCGATGATCGCCATGATCACTCCGTCTCGTTGAGGGGCATTGGCTTCTCCCAGTCGACCGCCCCGACCTCCCGCCCGCGCGCTGGCGTACGCCGTCCGACGGAGGCCCGTCCTGGGACTTCCTCGGCTGCCCGGCCGAACCGGGCACTCCATTCCCGCAGTTGCTCGACCAGCTCGGGCGGCTCCAGGACCCGGAAGTCGACCCCGATCGCGCCGAGCGCCATGGTCGGCCAGTCCAGGGAGTCGCTGGTCATCCGCACCCGGCAGTGCTCGGGGTCGACCTCCTCCACCGTGGCCCAGCGGCCGATCCGCTCGCGCACCGCCGCGGCCGGGCCGTCCACCACGACCTCGACCTGGTACGGGCGGGGCGCGCCGATCAGGCCGGCCCGGACGAACTCGGCGGCGTCACCCCCGGGCAACTCCCGAGGTCGGAAGCGTGCGCCGCCGCCCTGCGGCGCGGCAAGGCGATCGAGTCGGAAGCTGCGCCAGTCGTGCCTGGCGAGGTCGTAGGCGACGAGGTACCAGCGGCGCCCGAGGCAGACCAGCCGGTGCGGCTCGACCTCCCGCTCGGCGTGCCGGCCGTCGGCCGTGGTGTACGAGAAGCGGAGCCGCTCGCTGTCCCGGCAGGCGAGCGCCGCCACGGTGAGCGCCTCCGGATCGATGCCGGAGGCGGCCGCGCCGGCCGCCTCGCCCCAGTCCGCGGGCACGGTCACCGCCCGCAGCGCCTCGGCCCTGCGCCGCAGCCGGGTCGGCATCACCTGCACCACCTTGGCCAGCACCCGCACCGACGCCTCGGCGATGCCCTCCACCGCCCCCTCGGCAGCGGCCTGCAGCCCCACGACCAGCGCCACCGCCTCCTCGTCGTCGATCACCAACGGCGGCAGCGCCGCGCCGGCGGCGAGCTGGTAGCCGCCGTCCACGCCGCGCTGCGCCTCCACCGGATAGCCCAGCTCGCGCAGCCGGTCGATGTCGCGGCGCAGGGTCCGGGGCGAGACGCCCAGGCGCTCGGCCAGCTCCTCGCCCGGCCAGTACCGGTGGGTCTGGAGCAGGGAGAGCAGTCGCAGGGTGCGGGTGCTGGTGTTCGCCATGTCGACGATTCTCCCGGGAATTCAGGTCAGAAAGTGACCGCTGTGCTCCCTAATGTGGAACTCGACCGACGGAGCAACAGCAACGGAAGGCGAAGACCTCATGAGCGAGACCCTGACCACCACTGCCCCGGCCGTGACCGGCGAGCGCGCCGACCTCCTGGTCGCACTGGCCAAGCAGCGGCACTTCCTGCGCTTCACCACCCGTGACCTCACCGACGAGCAGGCCGGGCAGCGGACCACGGCCAGTGAGCTCTGCCTGGGCGGCCTGATCAAGCACGTCACCTCGGTCGAGCGGCTCTGGGCGAACTTCATCGTTGACGGACCGTCGGCGATGCCCGACTTCTCCGCCTTCACCGAGGCCGACTACGCCCGCCGCGCCGACGAGTTCCGCATGCTGCCCGGCGAGACCCTCGCCGGTGTGCTGGCCGACTACGAGACGGTGGCCCGGCGCACCGACGAGCTGGTCACCGCCCTGCCCGACCTGAACGCCACCCAGCCGCTCCCCAAGGCCCCCTGGTTCGAGCCCGATGCCGAGTGGTCGGCCCGCCGGGTCCTGCTGCACATCGCCACCGAGACCGCCCAGCACGCCGGCCACGCCGACATCATCCGCGAGTCCCTGGACGGCGCGAAGAGCATGGGCTGAGCACCGCTCGGCCGAGTCAGGGGCTCGCGCCGTCGCGCCCCTGACTCGGCTGGTCGAGTTGCTGCTCGCGCTTGCGCTGCTCGTCCTTCAGGCTCTCGACCCGCTCCGCGAACACGCGCATGGCCTCCTCGTCGTTCGCCTGGCCGTACGGCCCGATCCGCAGCTGGACGGAACTGAGCTCCTGCTCGATGGAGTCGGCGGTCTGCTGCAGGTAGAAGCTCCGCTCACGGAACTTGAAGTATCCGGTGAAACCCGCCGACACCCCCACGCTGAAACTCAGCACGATCGTGCCCCACTTGAGCTGCGGGTAGTAACTCTCCAGACCGGCGAGGCTCGTGGTCCCGAGCGAGCCGATGATGACGATCGCCTGGAACCAGTTGTGCACCCGCCGGTACCGCTTGCTGCTGAGGCGGACGTCCTCGATGTAACCGGGTGTCGAATCCCGGTACGAGAAACGGTGTATCTCCAGCGGCAAGCTGAGCCTTGCGGCGTAGAGCCCGCGCCTCTCCTCGGCGACGTCGAGTTCCAACCTCAGCTCGGCGGTTGAGGCCGATCAGCTGCTCCAGCGGCCCACTGGTCTCCGTACTGCTTGTCATCTTCCCCCGATCAACACCCACCGCACCCTAAGGCAGCCCGCGGCCCGCTACGCGTCCACCCCCAGCACCCGGGTGCCGGTCGGCAAGCAGGAGGGCCAGCGGTCCGCCCTGGAGGAGGAACCGCCCGTCCTCAACAGCGGCGAGTGCGTCCTGCATAGGCCACCACATCAGCTTGAAGCCCTCCTCACCGGGTGCGAGTTCCTGCGGGCCGATGGTCAGGTCGCGGGCCTCGTAGAGGTGCAGGCGTGCCGTCGAGCCGGGAACGATGGCGTAGGAGCCCAGAGGACGCCACGTCTCGGCAGTGATCCCGGCCTCCTCGCGCAGTTCGCGCCGCGCGCACTCTTCCGGGGTCTCGTCGCCTTCCTGGCGCCCTCCGGGGAGGAACAGGTACTCGCCACCGTGGTGGGGGAACGGCGCGGCCAGCAGGGCGACCAGGCCGTTGGAATCGCGAGCGGCGATGACGGCCGCGTCCCGGGTGGGCAGCTGGGTGTCGGTCATGGACGGAGCGTAGGACGGGCTCAGACCACCATGCAGGCGAACGGCACGTTCATCACCGTTGGGTGGGCGATCCCGCGGCCCATGTAGCCGTCCTCGCCGAAGGCGTCGCCGTGGTCGGCGCACATGATGATCAACCACCGTTTGGTGCTGGTGAGGGTGTCGATGAGGTTGCCGAGGTGTGCGTCGGCGTAGGCGAGGGCTGCGCTCTGGGACTGCCAGGAGTCGGAGCTGTCGCCAATGTAGTGGCCGTGGGGGACGTGGGTGGCCGAGACGTTGACGAACAGGAACAGCGGCCGGTCGAGGCGGTTGGCAGCAACGTCGAGGGCGTGTTCGACTTGGTAGCGGGTGGAGTCGGGCTCGGGCGAGCAGAACTCCGGCCGCCAGTAGTCCTCGTCGAACATGTTCGGGAGGACCGAGCCGAGCGGCGTCTCGCGGGAGAAGTAGGTCACGCCACCGATGCAGACCGTGCGGTAACCGTGCTGGCCAAGGCCGGTCAGGAGATTCGGGGCGTCGAACACGAACGTCCTGGGGTCGACGGTCTTGAAGGCCGGCGGCCGGCACTCCCACAGTCGCGGCGGCTGCTTGGGTTGGGGAAGCTTGGGCAGGAACCCTGAGAAGAACGCCAGGTGGGTGGGGAGCGTGAAAGTGCCGGGCGTGCGACGCTCCTCCCACTGTCCGCCGGGCAGCAGGCCGGCCAGGCGGGGGGTCTGGCCGGAGTGCGTGGTCGCCCTGGCCACGTCGTAGCGCAGGGAGTCCAGCGTGACGAAGAGGATGTTCGTCCGGCTGTCGATGATGGTTGCGGCGTCGATCACGGTCATCCTTCCGCAGTGGCGAAGTGCATGGCGATGTCGTGCCGGTTGACGACTCGGCCCCGGGCGGTGTCGTTGACGGGGATGGGCACCTTGCCGCGGGCGATCAGGTCGCAGATCCGCTCCAACCCGCCACCGACGCGGATCGGCGTGCCGTCAGCGGCGAACAGGCGGATGGTCACCTGGGCCCCAGCGGTGGTGATCAGTGCGCCGGGAACCCGCAACGCCCGGATCGCATAGGCCAGGAGCTCTTCCCCGCCCCCACCGACGACGGAGACGGTCGCCGCGTAGTGCCGGCAGTTGATCGCGCCTCGGCAGAACAGACTGGTGTACTCCTTGGCCAGGTCGGCGCCGTCGTGGACCAGTGCGACGCCGTGGGACTCGGTGACCAGGACGAGACAGGAGGCGACCCACCAGGCTACGGCGGGGTGGATCTCTCCGGGGTGGCAGCCGTGGATGCGGTCCTCGGCGAAGAGGGTGGGCAGGTCAACAGGGTTGAGCACGGGGGCTCTCCTCCAGCAGGGCGTGGATCTCCTCGGCCAGCTCTTCAGGGGTACGTCCGTCGGTGCTGATCTGTGCGCCGGTAGGGTCGGTCGCGGCGAACAGCCGGTACAGCTCCTGGATGTGGGGCACTAGGCCGGGCCTGCGGGTCAGGAACCGGTCGGTGGTTGCCCGGTGGGGGCGGGTCTCGATTCGGTGCCGGATCTCCTTCTCGGAGGTCTCCAGGTACACCGTCAGATCGGGCCGGGGCAGATAGCCGAGGTAGGGGCTGAACGCGGCAGTCGCCACGTCCAGGTCGAGGTTGTTGACTGCGGCGTGGCTGACGATCACCGAGGCGATCCACCGGTCCGCGATCAGGTTCCCGCTGACCAGACGACGGCGGGCGAAGTCGGCGGAGTCCAGCGCCCCGGCCAGGTGGAAGGCGAACTGGGTCAGGGCCCCGCCATGGTCGTTGACGTATCCGATGAGGCCCGCGAGGGGCTTAGGGATGACGTGCATGGTGTCGGCGGCCAGACGGTCGGCGAGCAGTCGGGTGAGCGTGGACTTACCCGATCCGCTGATCCCTTCGAGGACCAGCAGGGCGCCATTTCGACCGGTGACAGCCGGCTGGTAGCAGGGGTGTAGGCCGGGGCTCACAACCTTCCCTCCGTGAATGCGGCGACGTGGGCGGCCACGGAGGCCGCGACGGCAGCTGGGGCATCGGCGTGGTCGAGCAGCGCGGTGAGGTCGAGCCGCAGATCCTCGCGGAGAAGGCACGGCATCAGGCCGCCGGCATGGTCGAGCCGCAGGGCCCAAAAACCCTCAACACACTGCGGCCGGACCGGGCAGGTGCCGCACTGGCCAACGTGGTGGCGGCCGAGCGCGCGGTGAATGACCTCGACTTCCAGGCCGTCGACAGTGAATACACGCCGGCCCTGGCCGACCCCCGCGATCTCCACCCGCTCATGACGGGTCAACGTCCGCAGATGGGAGACCAGAGCGTCGGCAGAGACCGCCGAGCTCTGCCCGGGGGCGTTGAAGGAGGTGTCGACCAGCTCGATGAACTGAATCGGCAGCCGTCGCTGGAGCGCGTAGTCGAGGATGCTGCTGACTTCGTGTTCGTTCTGGCGCTGGAGCAGGGTGTTCAGCTCCACCTGCCCGAAGACTTCCCGCGCAGTATCGATGCCGTTCAGCACGGTCGCCACCGGGAGCCGGGTCCGGGCGATGTCCCGGAACGACTCGTCGCTGAAGTAGTGCAGCGACACTTTGATCTTGTCGAGCGGGGTCTCCCGCAGCCACGGAAGGCAGCGGGGCAGCAGGATGCCGTTGGTGATGAGGGCGAACGTGACGTCGGGTGCAGCGAACTGGTGCATGCCCTCCAGCACGGGCCTGGCCAGCTTCGAGGCCAGGGTCTCGCCGCCGGTGAAGTAGACGCGCTTGAGGCCGTGGCCGATCAGCGCGCCGATGATCACTACGTAGTGGTCGGCGCACAGGACGCGCCGGCGCGGCTGCTGGCTGGCGTCGTCCACGGTGGTGCCGGGCGGGACATCGCCTTCGTTGTGGCAGAACCAGCACGCGACGTTGCAGTCAGGGCCGACGGAGACGCGGAGCTGACCGTTCAGCGCCGCGAAGTTGTGCAAGGCGGTCATATCCGCGCCGGTGGCCGGGGCGGCCGGACGCGCGCGAGACGGGCAGTAGGCGGGGGTGGGAGTGGTCCTGTGCATCGGCATCAGCGGGGCCTTCGGCAGCTGGGACTTGGTGGATGTCCTCAGTGAACTGCCGGGCCCAGGACCGCTTCCGTAGCCGGACTACGAGTCGTAGTCCAGCTACGGGTCAGACGATCCGGACGCCCGCGCGGGCGGCGAACTCCCGGACACCGATCAGCTTGCGGTCGTGCCGCAGCAGTGCGGAGGCAAGGTCGCGGACGGCACCGCGGCGGATCTCCTGCGGGGCGGCCTGCTCGGCGGCCAACAGCGCCTTGAAGCACTGCTCGGGCTTGTTCCATTGGTCGAACGCGCGCGCCACGTCGGTGAAGAAGCGGGCCTGTCGCTCGGCGGTGGGCAGCGCTGTGGGATCGATAGTGGCGGCCAGCTCGATCGCCCGGCCGGCGTCGCCGAGCTCGTAGTGCACTGATAGCTCGTGCAGGGCGACACCCTGGATGTCATCGACCAGGCCGGCAGCAGCGGCGCTGTCGGCGGCCTCGCGGATCAGGGAGTGCGCGTAGGAGCGGTCACCTGTCTTCGCGGCGGTGTACGCGGCGGTGGCGTAGAGGTCGCCGCGGGTGGCCAGGCGGGCGATCTCCGGCACGGACGTGTCCGCGAGGAGTTCCTCGGCCGCGACGACCACGATGTCAGTTGCCCGAGGAAGGCTGCCCTGACGGCGCCAAGAGCTGGAAACCATTCGCTGGGCCTCGGCGGTGACCAGCGGATCGCCACCGATCCGAGCGGAGGTCAGCGCGCGGTCGGCGGTGATGGCGACGAGGTTGTTGTCGCCGATCTTGATGCACACTCGGGCGGCGAGGTTGTAGAGCTGGGCGACGTTACGCGCGGAACCCTCCGGCGTGCCGACGGCCTGAGCGGCAGTGATCCGGCCGGGCAGGGCCTGAGCGAGAGCGTCATAGCGGGCCGCCCGGAACTCCTGACGGGAGGTCACCAGCGAGGCGGCAACCCCAGCCGGGGTCGGGTCACGCCGAGGCGGCGGGATTCGGTCTGCCCCGTACAGCAGGAGGTCTTCCAGGGAGGCCAACGGCGCCGACGCCGCAACATGAGCGGACCGCTGCCCAGCGGCCGGGGGGAACAGGGCGGCAGCCGCCAGGGCCATGAACGGGCGGCGTCGCACATCGTCCTCCTCAGCAGCGGAAGTGCTCGTCAGCGTAGCGGAGGAGGACTTCCGGCTGCGTGATCTCACGCGGTCGGCGGCCGGTTGCGGCAACGCGATCAGCTCGGCGAGGTCGAGTTTCAGTACCTCGGCCAGCCGCTGCAGGAGCGTGAGGTCCTTGACCTGCTGCAGGTCCCGCTCAACCTGGGACATCCAGTCCTCACTCCGCCCGACCTCAGTGGCCAGGCGGAGCTGGGTCCACCCCAGCATCGACCGCCGGAGCGAGATGAACGATCCGAACGTCCTGCCGTTGTCCCCCACCGCAGACCCCCGCGGCTCGTGTCCAGTCAGCTACAGAAAGCTACCGTACCGAGCGGCGGGATCACTCTCCAGCTGTAGCGAGTCGCTCTCAGCCCGCCCGTGCGGTCGGGCTAGGTCCTCACTCCAGCACCCGGGTCCCGGGCGATAGCTGCGCCTCGCCTCCCGCCACGTAGCTGATCAGCGCCTCGCGCATCGCGTCCGCCGCGCGGCTCAGCGGGACCTCGGCGCCGTGGGCGAGCGCGATGGTGCGGCCCATTGCGGGGTCGGCGAACGGGGTGACCGTCAGGCCGCTGCGGGCTGCGACCATGCCGGGGACCACGGCTGGGCCCAGTCCGGCGCGGACGAAGCCGAGGACGGCGTCCATCTCGCCGCCCTCGACGGCGAATTCGGGGGTGAAGCCGGCGGCGCGGCAGGCGGCCAGGGTGGCCTCGCGGACGTCGTAGCCCTCGCGGAACATCACCAGGGGCTGGTCTCGCAGGTCCTCGATCCGGGCGCGTCGGCGGTGACGCGGGGAGTGGGCGGAGACCAGGACCAGGTCCTCGTGGAGGAGTTCGACCACTGCCAGACCGGCTCCGTCAGACGGGGTGATGATCAGCGCCAGGTCCAGCTCGCCGGCCACGAGCACCCGCACCAGGTCGCGAGAGCCGTCCTCGCGGACCAGCAGTTCCACCCCCGGGTAACGGGCCCGGTAGGCGTTCAGCACATCGGGGACCAGGCTCGTGCACAGACTCGGCGGGGCGCCCAGCCGGACTCGGCCGCGGCGCAGCGAGACGGTTTCGCGCACCGCTGCGCGGGCACTGTCGGCGTCGGCCAGAATCCGCCGAGCGAGCGGGAGCAGTGCCTGGCCGGCGTCGGTCAAGGTGCTGGCACCTCGGCCGCGATGCACCAGCTCTGCGCCCAGCTCCCGTTCCAGTGCGCGGATCTGCTGGGAGAGGGAGGGCTGGGCGACATGCAGGCGCTCGGCCGCCCGGGTGAAGTGGCCGAGGTCGGCCACGGCGAGGAAGTAGCGGAGTTGCTGGAGCTGCACACTGCCATCATAGAGAAGATCTATCGTGGCAAGGCGAATCATGTCTTGGACGGATCAACAGCCCTCTCTTTACCGTCGTCGACATGGCACTCATGACGAGGAGCACCCGCGGCTCCACCCTGGCGACGCTGTGGCACTCCAGCGTGGGCAAGAAGGCGGCCATGGCGGTCAGCGGACTGGTCATGCTGGCCTACCTGGTGGCGCACATGCTCGGCAATCTGAAGATCTTCTTCGGGGCCGGCGAGCTCAACGGCTACGCGGCCTGGCTGCGCACCATCGGCCAGCCGTTCCTCGGGCACGAGTGGTTCCTCTGGATCGCCCGGCTCGCCCTGGTCGCCGCCGTGGTGGTGCACGGGGTGGCCGCGTACCAGCTGAGTCGGCGGGACCTCGCCGCCCGGCCGACCGGGTACCGGCATGCACGCCGAAGGGCGAGCTACGCGACCCGGACCATGCGCTGGGGCGGGGTGATCCTCGGGCTCTTCATCGTCTGGCACATCCTGGACCTCACGACGCTGACGGTGAACCCGCGGGCCGAGGCCGGGCACCCGTACCAGAACGTGGTCGCCTCCTTCTCCACCTGGTACAGCGGCTGGATCTACTGCCTGGCCATGCTGGCCCTCGGGCTGCACGTACGGCACGGGTTCTGGAGCGCCGCGCAGACCCTGGGCCTCAACAACCCTCGCCGCGACCGGGTGTTGAAGCTGACCGCCAACGGGCTGGCGCTGCTGCTGACCGCCGGGTTCCTCTCCGTTCCGATCGCCGTGATGACGGGAGTCGTGCGATGACCTCCTTCCTGGACTACGAGGTGGGCGAGCCGATCGCCGACACCAAGGCGCCCGCTGGACCGATCGAAGGGCGTTGGGACCAGCGCCGGTTCGAGGCGAAGCTGGTCAACCCGGCCAACCGGCGCGGGCGGACGGTGATCGTGGTCGGCACCGGTCTGGCGGGCGGCGCGGCCGGCGCCACGCTGGCCGAACAGGGCTACCACGTGGTGCAGTTCTGCTTCCAGGACTCCCCCAGGCGCGCTCACTCGATCGCCGCGCAGGGCGGGATCAACGCCGCCAAGAACTACCGCAACGACGGCGACTCGATCCGCCGGCTCTTCTACGACACCGTCAAGGGCGGCGACTTCCGGGCCCGCGAGTCCAATGTGCACCGCCTCGCCCAGGTCTCGGTGGAGATCATCGACCAGTGCGTGGCCCAGGGCGTGCCGTTCGCCCGTGAGTACGGCGGGCTGCTGGACACCCGCTCCTTCGGTGGCGTCCAGGTCTCCCGCACCTTCTACGCCCGGGGCCAGACCGGCCAGCAACTGCTGCTCGGCGCCTACCAGGCGCTGTCGCGCCAGATCGCCGCCGGGAGCGTCGAGTTGCACGCGCGGACCGAGATGCTGGACTTGGTGGTGCTGGACGGGCGGGCCCGCGGGATCGTGGCGCGGGACTTGGTGACCGGCGAGGTGCGGACCTACCTCGCGGACGCGGTGGTGCTGGCCACCGGCGGCTACGGCAACGTCTTCTACCTGTCCACCAACGCCAAGAACTCCAACGCCACTGCGATCTGGCGGGCGCACCGGCGCGGCGCCTACTTCGCCAACCCGTGCTTCACCCAGATCCACCCGACCTGCATCCCGCGCTCCGGCGAGCACCAGTCGAAGCTGACCCTGATGAGCGAGTCGCTGCGCAACGACGGGCGGATCTGGGTGCCGAGGGCCGCCGGCGACCAGCGGGCGCCGGCGGCGATCCCGGAGGCCGAGCGGGACTACTACCTGGAGCGGATGTACCCCGCCTTCGGCAACCTGGTGCCGCGCGACATCGCCTCGCGCGCCGCCAAGGTGGTCTGCGACGAGGGGCGCGGGGTCGGCCCCGGCGGGCAGGGTGTGTACCTGGACTTCGCGGACGCCATCGCCCGGTTGGGGCGGGAGGCGGTGGCCGCGCGGTACGGGAACCTCTTCGAGATGTACCAGCGGATCACCGCCGAGGACCCGTACCAGGTGCCGATGCGGATCTACCCCGCGATCCACTACACGATGGGCGGGCTCTGGGTCGACTACGACCTGCAGACCACGGTGCCAGGGCTGTTCGCGATCGGCGAGGCCAACTTCTCCGACCACGGGGCCAACCGGCTGGGTGCCAGCGCGCTGATGCAGGGGCTGGCGGACGGGTACTTCGTGCTGCCGGCCGTGCTGGCCGACTACCTGGCCCGCACCCCGACCGGGCCGGTCCCCGCCGACCATCCCCAACTCGCGGAGCTGGAGGCCGAGGTGACCGACCGGCTGAACCTGATCCTGGCGGTCGACGGCGACCGGACCCCCGACTCCTTCCACCGGGAGCTGGGCGAACTGCTCTGGGACAACTGCGGGATGGCCCGCAGCGAGGCCGGGCTGCGCAAGGCGCTGGCCCGGATCCCGGAGCTGCGTGCCGAGTTCTGGCGCCGGATCAAGGTGCCGGGCACCGGCGAGGAGCTCAACCAGGCGCTGGAGAAGGCCAACCGGCTGGTCGACTACTTCGAGCTGGCCGAGCTGATGTGCCTGGACGCGCTGCACCGCACCGAGTCGTGCGGCGGCCACTTCCGCACCGAGAGCCAGACCGCGGAGGGCGAGGCGGCCCGCCGCGACGAGGAGTTCGACTACGTCGCCGCCTGGGAGTTCCGGGCGGCCGGCCCGCCGGTGCTGCACCGCGAGCAGTTGGAGTTCGAGTACGTCCACCCCACCCAGCGGAGCTACGCATGAACCTCACCCTGCGGATCTGGCGGCAGGCCGGACCGGACGCCCCCGGCGCGCTGACCACCTACCAGGTGGCCGGGATCAGCCCCGACATGTCCTTCCTGGAGATGCTGGACACCCTGAACGAGGAACTGATCCTACGCGGTGAGCAGCCGGTCGCCTTCGACCACGACTGCCGCGAGGGCATCTGCGGCGCCTGCGGCATGGTGATCAACGGCCAGGCGCACGGCCCCGAGCGGACCACCACCTGCCAGCTGCACATGCGGCACTTCCAGGACGGCGACACCATCGACGTGGAGCCCTGGCGCGCGGCGGCCTTCCCGGTGGTCAGGGACCTGGTGGTGGACCGCACCGCCTTCGACCGGATCATCGGCTCCGGCGGCTACATCACGGCTCCCACCGGCAGCGCGCCCGAGGCACACGCCACGCCGGTGCCCAAGGAGGACGCCGACCTGGCCTTCGAGCACGCCGAGTGCATCGGCTGCGGGGCCTGCGTCGCCGCCTGCCCCAACGGCTCGGCGATGCTCTTCACCTCCGCCAAGGTGGTCCACCTGAGCCTGCTGCCGCAGGGTGCCCCCGAACGCCGCAGCCGGGTCCGGTCGATGGTCGCCGCCATGGACGACGAGGGCTTCGGCGGCTGCACCAACACCGGCGAGTGCGCCACCGCCTGTCCGAAGGGCATCCCGCTCAATGCGATCGGGATGTTGAACCGGGAGTTCCTGCGCGGCGGGCGGTAGTCGCAGTCGATCGCCGGCTGTCGAGCAGGCGCCGAAGGCGGCGGTAGCCGAGGGTGAGCGGGAGCGCGCCGGCCAGGCCCAGCGCGGCGGGGGCTGCGGGAGCGGCTGCGGCTGTGGCTGCGGCCAGCGGGCGCTGGTGGAAGGTGGCGGGGACGGGCAGGGTGGACCAGCGGTCGAGCGGCCAGGCCACGGCGAAGGCGCGTCCGATGACGTCCTTCTCCGGCACGAACCCATCGCTGGGGCCGTGCAACTGGTGGTAGCGCGAGTCCCAGGAATCGTTGCGGTGGTCGCCCATGACCCAGAGGTGGTCCTTGGGGACCGTCACTGTGCCGACCGGCATGTAGTCGCACGGGGTCGCCCCGGGATAGATGTACGGCTCCGCCAGCGGCGTGCCGTTCACCTTGACCGGCTGGCCCTGCTCGCAGTCCACGGTGTCGCCGCCGACCGCGATCACCCGCTTGATCAAGTCCTTGTCCCCCGCCGCGGGCATCAGGCCGACGAAGCTGAGCGCCTCCTGCACTCCGCGCCCCACCGCACTGCCCTTGGAGGTGGAATCCTGCGAACCCAGCCAGCCGCCCGGGTCCTTGAAGACGACGACCTCGCCGCGCTGCGGCCGGGCGCCGAACCAGGGGGTGAGCTTGTCCACCAGGACCCGGTCCCCGCGCTGGAGCGTGTTCTGCATCGACACCGAGGGGATCGAGAACGCCTGGACGAAGAAGCTCTTGATCACTATCGCCAGGACCAGCGCGACCCCGACCAGGATCGGCAGCTCCTGCCAGAACGGGCGCTGCTTGCGTGCCCGGCCGCGCCGCCCGGACCACCAGCGTCGGCCTGGCTCGCCCGCTGCTCTCCCGGCCTCGGTCCCAGCCCCGGTCCCAGCCCCGGTCCCAGCCCCTGATTCAGCCCCTGATTCAGCCCCGAGGGTGTTGTCGGTCTCGGCACTCATCGCCTACTCCCCTGCCCGCCGTGTCGGGAGAGCCCCCATCAGCTTCCCCCGCTACCTGAACGATCGACAGTTCCCGTCTTGCTCTGGCCCTGCGCCCCCGGGAGGATGGCGGGTCGGGGGTGTGGAGATGGGGAAGTTGAAGGTCGCGGTGGTCGGCGCCGGGCTGGGCGGCCTCTGCCTGGCCCAGGGGCTGCACCGCGCGGGCATCGAGGTCACCGTCTACGAGCGGGATGCCGCGCTGCACACGCGCCCCCAGGGCTACCGGCTCCACGTGGACGCGCGCGCGGGAGTGGCGCTGCGTGACTGCCTGCCGCCGGAGCTGTTCGAGCTCTTCCTGGCCACCTGCGGGCAACCGGGACGGGGCTTCACGGTGGTGAGCGAGCGACTGCGACTGCTGCACGAGGTGCGCACCGATCCGGCCACCGACCCGTACGCACCGCAGACCCTGTCCACCTCGGTCAACCGGCAGACCCTGCGCGAGGTACTGGCCGGCCGGATCGAGCACCGGATCAGCTACCGGAGCGAACTGACGCGCTATCAGGTGCGGGAGGCCGGCGTCCGCCTGCACTTCGCCGACGGGCGGCAGGCCGACGCGGACCTGCTGGTCGGCGCGGACGGGGTCAACTCGGCTGTGCGGCGCCAGTATCTGCCGCACGCGCGGGTGCTGGACACCGGCGGGCGCTGCATCTACGGCCGAACCCCGCTGACCCCGGCCGCGGACCGGCTGCTGCCGGCACCGCTGCGGGACGGGTTCATGGCGGTGGTCGGCGGCCGGATCGGCATGGCGACGGGGCTGGTCCGCTTCCGGCAACCGCCGGAGCAGCTGGCCCCGGCACTGTCACCGACCGCGGACTACCTGATGTGGGCGGTCACGGGCGACGGCGAGCTCTTCGGACTGCCGGACGACCGGCTGAGCGCCCTGCCTCCCGCCGAACTGCACGCGCTGGCCCAGCGGTTGACCAGCTCCTTCCACCCCGACCTGCGCCAACTGGTCGCCCTGGCCGCCGTGCCGGAGACCTTCCTGGCCCGGATCCGCACCTCGGAGCCGGTGCCGGCCTGGCAGCCCAGCCGGGTCACCCTGCTGGGCGACGCGATCCACGCGATGAGCCCGGCCCGAGGCTCCGGTGCCAACACCGCCCTGCGCGACGCAGCGCTGCTCTGCCGCACCCTGGTCGCCGCACTCGCCGAGGACCGTGACCTGGTCACCGCCGTCGGCGGGTACGAGGCCGAGATGCGCGAGTACGGCTTCGCGGCCGTCGCCGCCTCCCGGGAGGCGGAGGCGGCCATGGGAGCCCGGCGCGGTGGACCGGCCTCCTGGCTCTTCCGCCGGCTGGGCGGCCGAGCGCTGGAGCGCTAATCGCAGTCCCGGCCCCAGGCCCAGCCCCAGCCCCAGCCCCAGCCCCAGCGGCACGCGCTCAGAACGGCGGCAGCTCGTCCGGTACCAGTCCGGCCTGGCGCAGCAGGCCGAACAGGTCGGTCTCGCCCCAGAACTCGACGATCACGCCGTCGACCAGCCGATAGGACTTGACCCCGGTCATCGTGAGGTCGCGCCCGGTCCGGTCGTGCCGGTAGGTCAGCGTGAAGGCCACCGTGACCCGGTCGGCCGCGGCGAAGAGGTCGTCCACCCGGACCCGGCAGTCGGACAGACCGGGGCTGAGCACCGCGCCCTCGGGGTGGTGGCGCCCCTGGACGTGCCGGCCCGCTCCGTGCACCCGGACGTCCTCGGCGACCACGGCCCGCAGCTCACTCAGATCCCGGGTCTCGAAGACCCGCAGGTAGCGGCGGACGACATCGGCATTGCGCTGGACGGTGGCCTCGGCTGTGTAGGTCATGACCGGAACGTACCCCCACGCGCCGTCCGCACTCCCGGTTCCGCTCGGGCCCGAATCCCAGGGGCGGTGTCATACCTGAGGAGGAGAGCCCACCCCGCCGCCCCTCCGGCCGGGGTACGGGCAACCGTTCGACGGGTGCACGGATCGCGGCAAACCGCCTCCGAGGATGGAGGGGTCACCACACGCCACCGCACACCACCGCACACCACCGCACACCACACACCACCGCACTACGGAGCACAGATGACTACCACCCAGGCCCGGGCCAGGACCGCCGCCGCCACCGCCACCGGACTGACCAAGGTCTACGGCAGCGGTGAGACCCGGGTGGTCGCGTTGGACCAGGTCAGCGTGGCCTTCCAGCAGGGCGAGTTCACCGCGATCATGGGGCCGTCCGGGTCCGGCAAGTCGACCCTGATGCACTGCCTGGCCGGGCTGGACACCGCCACCTCGGGCTCGGCCCGGATCGGCGAGACCGAGCTGGTGGGTCTGAGGGACAAGCAGCTGACCCAGCTGCGCCGCGACCAACTGGGCTTCATCTTCCAGGCGTTCAACCTGCTGCCGACGCTGAACGCGCTGGAGAACATCACCCTGCCGATGGACATCGCCGGCCGCAAGGTGGACCGGGCCTGGCTGGACCGGATCGTCGAGACGGTCGGCCTGTCCGGCCGGCTGAGCCACCGCCCGAGCCAGCTCTCCGGTGGCCAGCAGCAGCGCGTGGCCTGTGCCCGCGCGCTGGCCGGCCGCCCGGCGATCGTCTTCGCCGACGAGCCCACCGGGAACCTGGACTCGCGTTCCGGCGCCGAGATCCTGGGCTTCCTGCGCAGCTCGGTACGGGAGTTGGGGCAGACCGTGGTGATGGTGACGCACGACCCGGTGGCGGCCGGCTACGCGGACCGGGTGATCTTCCTGGCCGACGGCCGGATCGTCGACGAGCTGTCGCTGCCGACCCCGGACACCGTGCTCGACCGGATGCGGCGCTTCGACGCGAAGGGCCGGACCAGCTGATGTACCGCACCGCCCTGCGCAATGTGCTCGCCCACAAGGGCCGGCTGCTGATGACCGTCCTCGCCGTGCTGCTCGGCACCGCCTTCGTGGCCGGCACCCTGGTCTTCACCGACACCCTCGGCAGCGCCCTGAAGTCCCAGAACGCCAAGAGCTACACCGACATCGCCGTCTCGGTCACCGACGACGGCGCGGTCAGCAACGGCTACCAGCGCGGCGACCGGAGGAGCAGCGCGCCGCTCACCGAGCAGACCCGCCAGCGGATCGCCGCGCTGCCCGGCGCCGCCGAGGCCCGGGGCGTGGTCAGCGGCTTCGCCGGAGTCGCCGACCACACCGGCTCGTTGATCGGCAACGGCTTCTCCACCACCGGCACCAACTACGTGCCGGGCAAGGACGGACAGGACGCCCGCTACCCGCTCGCCGAGGGCCGAGGCCCGCAGCAGCAGGGCGAGTTGGCGCTGGACGCCAGGACCGCCGCGAAGGGCGGCTACCGGATCGGCGACACCGTCCGGGTGGCCGTCAACGGTCCGGTGATGCAGCTCAGGCTCACCGGCACGCTGCACGTCAACGACCCGCGGGTGAACGCCGGCGGCTCGCTGGCCGCCTTCGACACCGCGACCGCGCAGCGCCTCTACCTCGCCCCGGGACAGTTCAACGAGATCGACGTGGCCGCCAAGCCCGGCACCGAGCAGTCGACGCTGCTCGGCCAGGTCCGCCAACTGCTCCCGTCGGACGGCGACTTCACCGCGCAGACCGGCACCGAGCTGCAGGCCGACCAGGACCGGCAGATCGCCTCCGCCACCAAGAACCTCAGCTCCTCGCTGCTGGTCTTCGCCGGCATCTCGCTCTTCGTCGGCGTGTTCATCATCGCCAACACCTTCACCATGCTGGTCGCCCAGCGCACCAAGGAGCTGGCCCTGTTGCGCGCCGTCGGCGCCAGCCGCCGGCAGATCACCCGCTCGGTGCTGGTCGAGGCGCTGCTGGTCGGGCTGCTCGCCTCGGCGGCCGGGCTGGCCGCCGGTACCGGGATCGCGGCCGGACTGCGCTGGGTGCTCAACGGTCCGGGCGACGCCAATCTGCCGGACGGGCCGCTGATCGTCGCCCCGAGTACGGTGCTGACCGCGTTCGCGGTGGGCGTCCTGGTAACCGTGGCCGCCGCCTGGCTGCCCGCCCGGCGCGCCTCCCGGATCGCCCCGGTGGCCGCGATGAGCAACGGCGACCAGCCGGCCACGCCGAAGAGCCTGCTGCTGCGCAACACCATCGGCGCGGTGATCAGCGCGGTCGGCCTGGGCCTGCTGCTGCTCGGCTCGTCCAGCCACGCCACCAACACGGTCGGCCTGGGCGCCGCCGCCCTGCTGCTGGGCGTCTTCGTGCTCACCCCGCTGCTCTCCCGGCCGCTGATCGCGCTGCTCGCCCCGGTGCTGCAGAAGTTCTACGGCAGCCCGGGCAAGCTGGCCCGGGAGAACGCGCTGCGCAACCCGCGCCGCACCGCCGCCACCGCCTCCGCGCTGACGGTCGGCGTCACCCTGATCACCGCGCTGACCGTGGTGGGCGCCTCGGTGAACCGTGCGGTGGACCAGGCGGCCGGCACCGACCTCAAGGCGGACTACGCCGTCGCCATGCAGAACTTCGCGCAGCTGGCACCCGAGGTCGGCCCGCAGATCGCGAAGGCGCCGGGGGTGGCGGCGAGCAGCGTGCTGCGGCAGGTGCCGGTGGAGGACGGCTCGCGGACCCGGTGGGTCACGGGCGTGGACCCGCAGTCCATCGGCGCGCTGGCCACCCTGAACGTCACCGGCGGCTCGCCCGAGGCGCTGGGCAAGGGCCAACTGCTGGTCAGTCGGGACTACGCGGACAAGAACGGCCTGGCCGTCGGCTCCACCCTGCGGCTGAGCTACCCGGACAGCAGCTCCGGCACGCTGACCGTCGGCGGCCTGTTCGCCGCGAACAGCGTGGTCGACGGCCTGGTGGTGGCCGACTCGGTGCTCGCCCCGCACAGCGCCGGCCAGGGCCCGGACCGGGTGCTGGTCAAGGGCACTGCCGGCGCAACGGCCGCGCTGAAGCAGGCACTCAAGGACGCGACTGGCGGCAACCCGCTGATCGCCGTCAAGGGCCAGGCCGATCTGAAGAAGGAGAACCGCGAGATGGTCAACGCCGCCCTGAGCATCATGTACGGCCTGCTCGGCATGTCCGTGGTGATCGCCGTGCTGGGCGTGGTCAACACGATGGCGATGTCGGTCTTCGAGCGGCGCCGCGAGATCGGCATGCTGCGCGCGGTCGGCCTGGACCGGCGCGGGGTGCGGCGGATGGTCCGGCTGGAGTCGCTGCTGATCGCGCTGCTCGGCGGCGTGCTCGGGGTCGGCCTCGGCATCCTGACCGCCTGGGCGGGCAACGGCACCATCGCGGGCAGCTTCAAGGATCTGACGACGGTGATCCCGCCGCTGCCGATCCTCGGCTTCGTCGCGGCAGCCGCCCTGGTGGGCCTGGCCGCCGCGATCTGGCCGGCCCGCCGGGCTTCGCGACTGGACATGCTGGAGAGCATCAACGCCGGCTGACGGCGAGCGGCGGCCCGGGCTGAACCGCAGCCCGGGCTGAACCGCGGCCCGAGCCGCGCGGGTTGCCAAGCGGCCCGAGCCGCTAAGGTTCCGCACCGTGGCTCACCTTGAGATATCCGACCTGATCACCGCCGTGGATCCGCGCACCGGCCGGCGCCTCCCGGTCCGCCGCGAGGAGGTGCTGGCCACCCTGCGGGCGCACGGTGACCGGCCGGCGGCCCGGATCGTCGCCCAGCTGCCGGTGGACCAGGACGACGTGCTGGACCCGGAGGCCGTGGACCGCCTGCTGATCAGCGTGCACACCGAACTGCAGCGCCTCAGCGAGGAGTTGCGGATCGGTGAGCGGATGGTCCACCTGCTCCGCCCGCTGTTCGCCACCATCCGCGAGGCGGGGGCGGCGAACAGCGGGCCGGTGCGCCTGGTCGACATCGGCTCCGGCCTCGGCTACCTGGTCCGCTGGCTGGCGGCCACCCGCGTCCTGGGGCCGGACGTCGAGCTGGTCGGCGTGGACCTCGACGCCGCCCTGGTCGGCGAGGCCACCCGGCTGGCCCACGCGGAGCGGCTGGACTGCCAGTTCGTCCACGGCAACGCCTTCGACCTGCCCGAATCCGCCACGGTCTACATCTCCACCGGTGTGCTGCACCACTTCCCCGCTGCCGCCCTGGCGGAGTTCTTCCAAGCCCAAGCCGCCTCCCCCGCGCTGGCCTTCTGCCACTACGACATCGCCACCACCCGCCTGGCGCCGCTGGGTGCGTGGATCTTCCACCGTTCGCGGATGCGCCACCCGCTGGGTCGCCACGACGGCTACGCCTCCGCGCGGCGCGCCCACGGTGACGAGACGCTGCTGCGGGCCGCCACCGCCCCTGGAATCCGGCCACTGCTCTACGAGCCGCGCGCCCTGTCCAATCCGTTCTGCACCACGCTGCGCCCGATCCTCGGCGTCCGCCCGCAGTTGGAGGCGCCGCTTCGCCGGGCGCTCGGCCGGGCCTCTCGTCGGCTCGTCGGCCCCGAGCACTTCGCCGAGGTCGCCCGATGACCCCCGCCCTGCCGCTCGCCGCGCTCGGCCTGGTCGACGCGGCCTTCAGCGGCTTCCGCGCCTACGCCGGACGCGACGCCCGGATCCGCAAGCGCCGAGGCGCCGCCCGAGCGGCGCTGCGCGGGCTGGCCGTCGGCTCCGTCCTGCTGCTCGCCCCGACGGCGGCGGCCGTCGCCCTGCTGCTGACCGCCGCCGACCGCTCCCGCACCTACGCGCTGCTCGCCGCCGGCGGCCTCGGCTACCTGCTGCCGCTCGCGGTCTTCGCGGCCGCGGTGCTGCTCTCGCTGGCCGTGTACCTCGTGCTGCCGTTCCGCGCCGGCACGGTGGCGATCGTCCTCGGCTGCGGACCGCTGACCCTGCTGCGCCCACTCGCCGTCGCCGCCGCCTGCCTCGGCGCCCTGGTGACCGGCGGCGGCTGGCCCGCCCTGCTGGTCGGCACGGTCGCCGGCGCGGCGGTCCTGTGCGTCGAGCCGATCGTCCACCGGCGCTGGTACCCCGCTCCGCTCTGACCTGGAAGAAGATCTTCAGCGCGGCCGCTGCCGCTCTCACGCCGAACGTTCGACCTAAAGGGCTGTCCCTCCTGACACGTCCAGGCGGTGGCCGGTCATGTAGCGGCTGTCGTCGGAGGCCAGGAACGCCACCGTGTCGGCGACGTCCTCCGGTGTGCCCAGCCGTCCCAGTGGCGACAGGGATTCCAGCCAGGTCAGGGCCTCACCGACCAGCCGTCCCTGATGCATGTCGGTGTCGATCACCCCTGGTGCCACGATGTTGACCGTGATGCCGCGCGGGCCCAGTTGCTTGGCGAGGGCCGAGGTGAGCACATCGAGGGGCGCCTTGGACATGGCGTAGTCGATCGCCCGGGCCATGGCCGGGCCGCGGGTCAACATGGTGCCGACCGTGATGATCCGGCCCCCGTCGCGCAGCCGTGGCAGGGCGAGTTGGGTGATGAAGAACGGGGCTGCGGCGTTGACGGCGAGCAGCCGCTCGAAGCCGTCCCTGGTCACGCCGTCGATCTCGCCCTGGTCGCCGAGGATCCCGGCGTTGTTGACCAGGATGTCCAGACCACATGAGCATCTGGATGCGCCCCGAACGCCCGCAGCGGTCGGCCCCCGGACCGCGACCGGCGTACAGCCGAGCGCAGATCACCGAGACCGCCGTCGCGATCGCGGACGCGGAAGGACTCGACGCCGCGTCGATGCGCCGGATCGCGGCCGAACTCGGCACCGGCGCGATGTCGCTCTACCGCTACGTCCCCCGGCGGGAGGACCTGATCGAGCTGATGGTCGACGCGGCCGCCGGCGAGATGGGCCTACCCGACCGCCCGACCGGTGACTGGCGGGCCGACCTGTCCCTGCTGGCCCACGAAAGACGGGCGCTGTGGCGCCGCCACCCGTGGCTGGCATCGCTGACCGAAGGCCACCCGGTCTGGGGGCCGAACTCCCTACGGGTGCTGGAGTTCACCTACGGGGCGCTCGATGGATTCGGGTTGGCCATCGACGAGGTCGCCGGCCTCGTCGGCTTGATCAGCGGATACGTCGCCGGCGTCGTACGCACCGAGGTCGGCTGGGCAGAGGAGGCACGCCGGACGAATGTGGACATGCGGCAGTGGATGAGCGACATCGGTCCGTACGTGCAAAGACTCATCACCAGCGGGAAACACCCGATGTTCGCCCGGATCATCCGTGAGACGCAGACCCCGTGGATGGAACCGGACGCGCGCTTCCAGTACGGCCTCGACCGGGTCCCGGACAGTATCGCCGCGACCCTACCGGGCGAAGCCGGACAGGCGCGGCGGTCAGCCGTGGCGGACGAGCCGACACGGCCCACCTGCTGAACCGACGGACCGTCACGCACGATGGAGGCCGACGGGCGTCCCGTGACTACTGCTGCGGATGCACGGCAGGCAGGGCCGCGGGTTCCCGCTGCAGCAGGCGCACGGCGATGCAGCCGGCGCCGGCGAGCAGTTCGAGGACGGTGGCGGTCGGGACGCCGGCGACGGCCAGGCCCGACGCGAGGACCAGGACGACGACCAGGACGACCTGGTCGGCGGACCGGATCCGGCGGCCGGGCGGCACGGGGATGGCCGCAGGTGTCGGACGACGGGGTGATCGACTCATGGCTTCTCCCAAGTGGTGTCGGTGACGCGGGAATTCAGCGGCGGCCGGCGGCCGGTGGCGGAGCGAGGAACCCCACCAGGTCACCGGTTGGTCCGGGCGACCAGCTCGTCGATGCTCTGGGCGGCGCGCAGCAGTTCGAACCGCACGGTGCCGTCGGCCTCGACGGTGACGCCGTGCACGGCCGGCTCCGGCAGGGAGTTGTAGCCGAACGGCGTGGACGTGTAGTACGCCCCGGTGTCGAGCAGTGCGACGATGTCGCCGGGCTCCAGCAGCGGCAGCGGGCGGGCCGTTGCGACCAGGTCGCCGGCGAAGCAGCACGGTCCCGCGATGTCCTGGGGCACCAGGTCCCCGCTCTTCGGGCCACCGGACGGGTCGTGGGCGCTGATCCGCAGCGGCCAGGACTGTGGCATGAACACCGTCCGGGTGGCGACCTGGGCTCCGGCGTGCGTGATCGCGATCGGGCGCCCACCGGAGCTCTTGGTGTACTCGACGTACGCGGCGGTGAACCCGTTCTTGGCCAGCAGCGAGCGGCCGAACTCGGTGACCACCTGGAAGTCGCCGGTGAACAGGGCCGGCGCGTGGGCCCACAGGCGGTCCACGTACTCGTCGAAGCCGGGGGCCATCGGGTCGCTGTCGAAGTTGACCGGGAGCCCCCCGCCAATGTCGATACCGACCACCTGGCGTCGGCCGAGCTCGCTGTTGACCTTCTCGGCGAAGGCGACAGCCGCGGCCACTCCCTCGGCCATCAGGTCCAGCGGGCAGCCCTGCGACCCCACGTGCGCGTGCACCCAGGTGAGCCAGGGCCGGTCCCGGAACGCCGCCACCAGTCGTTCGAGGTTGCCGTCGTCCGCCAGGGCGATGCCGAACTTCGAGGTCGCCGTGGCGGTGCTCATCGCGCCGATCGACCCGGCGCCGACCTGCGGGTTGATCCGGACACCGATCCGGGAGCGGGACTCGCCGGCCCCCCGGGACTCGCGGGCCCGCAGGATCTCGTCGACGCGCGAGAGTTCCTGCCAGTTGTCGATGTTGACCGCGACCCCGAGGTCCAGCGCCCGGACCAGCTCGCGGCTGGTCTTCGCCGGCGAGTCGAGGACGATCCGCTCGGCGGCGAAGCCGGCGGCCAGTGCCTGGGCGAGCTCACCGGGGCTGGCCACCTCACAGCCCATGCCGAGGCCGCGCAGCCGCTCCAGCACCGGGACCAGGCAGTTGGCCTTGGCCGCGAAGGTGTGCAGCACCTCGACCGAGTCCGGGAACGCGCGGTGCAGCGCGGCGACGGTCGCCGCGACGGCGTCGAGGTCGATGAACCCCGCCAGCAGCGCGTCCTCGGGATCGAGGAGCCCTTCCCGGATCGCTGCGCGCAGGATGAGTTCGCGCCGCTCGGCGGTCAGAAGGGTGTTCAGCTGATGATCAGTCATAGTGCCATGCTCCGAGGGCTCGTCGGTGCGCGCGGCCCGGGTCGCTCCCGGGGGCGTAGCACCAGACTGCCCGTCAGCGGGCGGCCGCGTCTTCGTCCCGAAACCCGGATCTGCCGCGGCGACACCGTGCCACCGGCCAATGAACCGGTGCCGGCCCGCTCCTCGCTGTGCGGCGCGACGGAGCCGCTCCGCTTTCCCCGTGCGGGGCGACGGAGTCAGAGCTCGTCGGCGGGATCGCGTCCCAGCAAGCGTAGTTGGAGCTGGGCCAGCAGTCGGGCGTCGGGGTCGTCCAGGTCGATGCCGCACACCTTCGGCAGCTTGTCCAGCCGGTACTTGAAGGTGTTGCGGTGGACGGCCAGTGCCTCCGCGGCCTTGGACCTGTCGCCGGAGTGGTCGAGGTAGGCGCGCAGCGTGTCCAGCAGGGCGCCCTCGCCCCGCTGCGTCGTGTACCTCACCAGCCGGGACACCGGCGTGTCCACCGGAGGCACCGTGTCGTGCAGCGCGTCCAGCAGGTACAGCAGGGCCACGGCGTCGGCAAGCTCCTCGGCGCGCGCGAACGACCGCGGCGAGTTGCCGAACAGCAGGGCCCGCAGCGCCAGGTCGGCCGTCCGGCGGGAGTCCGGCGCCTGGTCCAGCCGGCCCCGGACCTCTCCGATGCCGACCCGGACCCGCAGGCCGAGCTCGGCCGACAGCTTCCCGGCCAGTGACTCGCTCAGCCCCGACACCTGGGCGGCGGCCGGGGCCGGCTCCTGTTCCAGGTTGCCCAGCAGCACCAGGACACCCCGCCTCGAGGGCACCACGACCGGCAGCAGAGCGCGCTCGGCACAGTGCCGGAACACCAGGTTGGCCAGCCGGTCTCCGGTCTGGCCGGCTGCTGCGGGAGCGGGATCGGTGCAGACCGACAGGACGGCGCACGGCTTGGCTCTGGGCAACCCGGTCCGCTCCGTCAGCACGTCGGCGGAACCCCGGCCGTCGAGCAGCGCCCGCGCCGCGTCCAGCACCAGCTCGTCCTGGCCGCTGCGGCGGGAGCGGTCGTGGAGCAGGTGGGCCGCAGCCGCCTGCGCCGCCGTGCGCAGGGCGTCGGCGGCGGTCGGCGGCAGCGGCTGCCCGGCCGCTGCCACCCAGATCGAGCCCAGCGGCTCGCTGCCGGCCCGGACCGCCACCACCAGGCGCTCGGGGATCTCCCCCTCGGCCCGCCGGTGCAGCACCTCGGCGGAGCCCCACAGCGCGCGGAAGAACCCGGCCTCCTGCATCGCCACTCGCCGCCACAGCGGTACCTGGCCGGCCAGGATGGTCTGCTGACGGATCGGGTCCAACTCCGCATCGGTGGAGGAGTAGGCGAGAACCCGGGATTCCCTGTTCTCGATCGTGACCGCCCCGCCGACGAGGAGCGCAATCGCCTCGGCCAGCCGGTCCAGGTCACCCAGCGGCACATTGGCGATCTCCGGTGCGCCCGCCACCGCCAGCCCCGCCCGCAGCGCCCCGATCACGCTCGCCCAGTCGGCCCAGGCCGTCCGGAGGAGCACGGCTGTCCCGGCCTCGGCGGCCGCCGCACGCAGGACCGCACTGCGCGGGCCCACCCCTTCCTCGCGGAAGACCACGCCCGCGGCCCCGCCGCGCCCGACGGTGCGCAGCAGGGCTGCGGCCTCCTCGGACTGCGGATCGACACCGACGGCCACCAGCAGGTCCCCCGGCCGCACACCCGGTTCCAACGGATCGAGCACGACCACCCGGCGCACCAGGACACCCAGTCCCTGCGGTGCGGTGGACAGGCTGACAACGGACCCCACCAGCGCCAGCAGCCCGTCCAAGGTCTGGTCCGGCGCCGGCCGCCCCCACTCCTGCGCAGTCGACATGAGTAGCCCTCCCCAGGCTCACCACACCCTCGACCGCCGTCTGCTGACAACCGGCCGCCCCCTGTTCGGGGAGCCTAGCCGGACTGTTCCCGCCGGGTGGGTGAGGTAGTACTCGATTCGGTGTGTGAGAGTGCGGCGAGGAGCCGCAGTTTCTCGTCGCTGTCGCTGTCCTTGTCGGGGTAGTAGACGACGAGGATGACGTCGTCGATGGGGAGTTTGTCCCGGTGGAGGCGTAGTTCACCGACGACGGGGTGGTGGACCGTGGTCGTGCCTCCGTCGAGACTGCGGACGTCGTGGCGGGCCCACAGGGTGCGGAACCGCTGACTGGACAGTGCGAGTTCTCCGACGAGCTCGACGAACCGGGGGTTGTCGGTGTCGTCCCCGATGGTGGTGCGAAGGGTGGCGACGAAATCGGCGGTGGCTTTCGTCCAGTCCTGGTGGAAGGCCTGTTCCTCAGGATCGAGGAGGAGCGAACGCAGCCGGTTCTGGCCGGGCCGCAGCCGGGGGGAGAGCGCGACGGCCATGGGGTTGGAGGCCAGGACATCGAACGCGCGCCCTTCGACGAACGCGGGGATCTGAAGGTGGGTCAGCAGCTCGTGCACCCGCGCCGGTACGTGCTCGGGCTGCTTACGACGTGGCGCTCTGGGGTGTGCCGCCGCGAGGCCGAGCAGATACGTCCGCTCGATGTCGTCGAGCCGCAGGACGCGCGCGAGTGATTCGAGCACCTGGGGTGAGGGGTTCCTGTCACGGCCCCGTTCCAGGCGCAGGTAGTAGTCGGGACTGATTCCGGCCAGCAAGGCCACTTCCTCACGGCGCAGGCCGGGCACGCGGCGGTTGCCGCCGGGCGGGAGTCCTGCCTGCGCCGGGGAGACCAGCTCACGCCGGGCACGAAGGTAGCCGCCGAGCCGGTTGCCGGATTCCTCATCCTTCATACCGACACCGTAGTGCGGCGCGCGTGTCTCAGCGGGGGCCCTGGCAGGACCAGGGAAGACGGGGGCCCTGCCACACCCGGCGAATGCCTTCGAGACTGCGGTGACACCGTTTTGACTGAAGGGAAGATCTCGTGGATCTCTCCAACCGCACCGTTCTCATCGTCGGCGGAACCTCGGGCATCGGGCGAGAGCTGGCCCGCCGGTTCGCCGCAGCGGGCAGCACCGTGGCCGTTGGCGGCCGCAGCCCGCAGGCACTCTCGGAACTCGACGGGGAGGGTTTCGGCACGTTCGGCATCGACGTCACGGACCCGGCCTCCGTCTCGTCCTTCCGTGCTGCCGTGCTCGCCCGGTACCCCGAGCTGGACACCGTGGTGACCATGTCGGGGGTCATGCTCCTGGAGGACCTGCGCGACCCCGCGCACTTCGAGGTGGCAGAGACGACGATCGACACCAATCTGCTCGGCACCATCCGCGTCATCGACGCCTTCACCCCCCACCTGGTCCAGCGGGGCGCCGGCACCTTCGTCACCGTCACCTCCGGAATCGCCTTCCTGCCGTTCCCGCCCATGCCCAGCTACGCCGCCTCGAAGGCCGCAGTGCACGCCTACTCCGAAGCACTGCGCGCACAGCTCGACGGCACCGGTGTCGGCGTCGTCGAGCTCGTCCCCCCGGCCGTCGCCACAGCAGGTCAGGAAAGGGTGAACCCGCACGCGCTGCCGCTCGACGACTTCGCCACCGAGGTCATGGACCTGCTCGCACAGAACCCCACCCCGGCCGAAATCCTGGTGAAGGGCGTCCTCATGCACCGCTGGGCCGAGCGCGACGGCACCTACGCCGACCTCGTCGCACAGCGCTCCCGGGCCCTGGCCATGCTCCCCAGCCGCGAAGGCTGACGCGGTGGTTGGCGGGTGGTGGGTGGTGGGTGGCGGGCCGTGGTTGGCGGGCGGTGGGTGGCGGCAACTACCCCTTCGCCGACCAGAACGGGCAGTGCACCGACGGGATCGGTGCCATGTCCGCGTGGGTGCCGGGGTGGCGGGCGATGCCCGGGGTGCCGGGCGGGTGGGGGAGGCGGCCGGCGGCGGGGGCCACCGGGGGCGAGAGCACGGTGAGGTACGCGTTGCCCGCGGTGCCGAAGTCCAGGGCGAGGCGGTAGCCGTCCGCGGTGGCGGCGTAGAGGCCGGGCAGGACCGGGTCGGCGTTCACCGAGGTGACGGGGTGGCCGGTGCGGCGCCAGTGCCGTTCCACCACGCCGAGCAGGGCACCGCGCCGGGCGGCCGAGACGACGGTGAGCACGTTGCGGTTGCGGCTGACGAACCAGCCGAGTTCGCCCTCCCCCGCCGCCGGCACGCCGTGCTGCCAGGTCAGGGCGGGTCGCACGGCGTCCAGGGTCTGGTCCAGCAGCGCCTCGCACCGGTGCGCCGCCTCGATCTGATCCACCGTCATCACTGGCCCGCCATCGGCTTGTTGCGGTCGGCGTGCCCGGTGACCACGTTCGCGGTGGCTTTGAGGGTGGCAGGGTCGCCGAGGTTGGCGTTGGCGTCGGTGCGCAGCGCGACGTTCTTCACGTCCATGTCCTCGGTCCAGCCGCTGTCGCCGGTCACCACGGTGTTGCCGGTCCAGTCGTCGAACTGGGTGGCGCCCATCAGGGTGCCGTTGTGGTCGCCGGTGCCGATCGCCGTGTAGTTGGGCTGCGCGCCGTCGTGCGTGATCTGCAGGCCGCTCTGGAACTGGTGGAACGAGCCGCCCGCGCCGTCGTAGCCGCCCCCGCCGCCGTCCATCGAGATCGAGGTGCCGGCCACCCGGGGCGGGGCGTTGTAGTTCATCCAGACCACGGTGGCGGTGGACGACTTGGGGTCGGCCTGGTTGGCGGCCACCGCGAGCTGGCGGCCGTAGCCGAGGTCGCCGTCGACGAACGTCTGGTCGAGGCCGCCCTTGGCCGGGACGTAACTGGCGATGTTGGTGGCCTTGTCGGGATTCCCGTAGGACACGATCGGGCCGCTGCCGCCCACGCCGAGCAGCATCATCGGCGGGTTGGACGGGGTGTCGAGCTGCTTCTGCAGCGCGTCCAGGGCGGACAGCTTGGCCTGGGTCACCCCGGGATCCGGGTGCCCGCCGGCCAGTTGGGTGGCCATCTGCTCGCGCAGCTGCGGCAGGTAGAGCCGGTTCGCGGCGTCCCGGTCCTGGGCGGGGATGCCGTCGGCGTTGCCGATCACGTCCGGGTGGTCCTTGAGCAGCTGCTGGCGGGTGGCGTCGGGCAGCGAGTTCCACCAGGCGGCGGTGGCCTTCGGGTCCTTGTTGTTCTGGATGTCCTGCGGGATGACGGCGGTGTCGGCCCACTGGGCGTTCTTGGTGTCCTGCGCGACGGTGGCATCGTCGACCGAGGCGCCCTTGCCGACCTCTGCGAGGTGGTCGAGGGTGCTCGCCCAGCCCTCGTCGAAGTCCCTGATCCGCTGGTCGAAGTCCTTGATCTTCTGGATGATCTCCGGCCGCTTGGCCTTCTTCTCGGTCAACAGCTTCTGGAACTCGGGGTCGGCGCCGACCATGCCCGGGTCGCCGCTCGCCTGGTCCTCCATCAGGATGCGGACCTCGGGCATCTGGCCGACGGGTTCGACCAGGTAGTAGCCATCGGCCTTGATCTCGTTGTCCAGTGCCGCCTGATCGGCCTTCAGCAGCAGCACCTGGTCGGCGGCCGCCCGGAACTCCAGGTGGATGTTCTCCAGCTCCTGCTGGCAGTTCCTCAACTGGTGCTCGAGAGTCTCGAGTTGGGCTTCGGCGGCGGTCGCCGCGTCGCCGGTCCAACCCGAGTTGAGCACCCGCTGCTGGGTCTGGACCTGCCAGTCGCCGGCGTGCTGGGTGAACTTCTGCGCGACGGTCTCCCAACGGTCCGCGGCGGCGTGCAGGTTGCTGACGTCGACGGACCGCAGCTTCGACCAGTACGGATCCTCGCTCACTGGGCGCCTCCCGCCGCACCGTCGAGCTCCAGGGTGCCGGTCTGCTCGGCCTTCCGGTAGTTCGCACCGGTGGTGACCAGGTTGCCGGCGGCGCTGTCGAGCTGGCCGGCCAGCCGTTCCAGGTGGTAGTGCCAGGCGTCCGAGCAGTAGTTCGCCGCGTCGCCGATCTTCCATCCGTACATCCCCTGGCCGGGGGCGTCGGCGCTGACCGGGTCACTGAAGTGCTCCTGGGCGTACCCCGGGAGCTCCCCGCGGATCGCGCCCGCCACCGCCTGGCCCGACTTCCCCGCCCCGTCCAACTCGTCCGGCTTCACCGTGTATCCGGCCATCCCCCGGCCCCCCTTTTGGCCTCGTCCTGCCCTCTGGTCCACCTGCGCCACAGGCGCAGCACAGCGTAATCGATCAATCGAGGACCTCGGCCGTTCGACTCTCCGGATGCTGACAATCGGTCTTCGGCTGTGCGAAGCTGCCGTTCTGCCGGGCCGCAGAGCGCAATCCGGGGCCCGCACGGGGGGAGCACAGCACGCATGGGAGCACCGCAGGAGCCGGCCGAGCCGACCGAACAACCGCCGGAGCCGCAGCAGGACCGACGCCCCGCCGCGCATCCGGCACTGGCCGTGCTGGCCGTCGCCGGTCTGGGCTTCGCAGCACTGGAACTGCGCCCGGCCAGTGGGCTGTTCTCGGCCGGTTCGGCACCGCTCACCGGCGCCTTCGGCCTGGTGCTGCTGCTGATCCTCGGCTGGCTGATCGCGCTGGAGCGGGTGAACCGGCGCTACCGCGCGGCCGTGCTCGAAGCGCGCGAACTGCCACCGCGCGCCGAGCGCCTGGTGGAGGCCGCCCGACGACTGCTGCCCGGCGCCGCGATCGGCGTGCCGGTGCTGCTGCTGGCCTGCTATCTGATGCAGAACCGGCCCACCGGTGGTGGAGCCTACCGCGGCGACCTGCGGCCGGATCCCTACGCGTCGGTGCTCGCCCCGTCCCCGTCGTCGACCCCGCTGACCGGCCACCCGCCGCACGTCCCGGGGCACCACCTGGGCCTGAGCCACCTGATCGGCCTGGTCCTGCAGGTCGGCCTGCTGCTCATGGGGCTGACCGCGGCCTTCCTGGTCTGGCGTCAGTTGCGCGGCCGTCCGCGGCGCTCCGCCGCGCCGCAGCCGGTGCCACGGGCCGGCGTCGAGGAGCGGCTGGCCGAGGCCGTCGAGCTCGGCCGCCGGGCACTGCTCGGCTCGGACGCGCGGGCCGCCGTGATCGCCTGCTACGCGGCGATGGAGGAGTCACTGGCCGCCTCCGGCGTGACCCGCCGGGCCGCCGACAGTCCGACTGAGCTGCTGGAGCGCGCGGTGGCGGCCGGCACCGTGCGCGGCGCGGACGCGACGGCGCTCACCGCGCTCTTCCGCGAGGCCCGCTACTCGCGCCACCCGATGGGCGAGGCCCAGCTGAGCCGGGCCCGGGCGGCGCTGGACGCCATCGCGGCCTACCTGGACCAGCACCGGCCCCAGAGTGAAGAGGCGACCGTCTGATGGATCGTCAGCAGCGCCACGAGCGGTACACCTCCCCGACGCACGCGGCCCGGCAGGACGCGGCGATCGGGCGGGTCAGGCGCAGCTTCAGCGGCAACCAGGGAACCGGCCCTGAGAACGGGCATGGGAACGGGCCCGGGAACGGGCATGGAACCGGCCCCGGGAACGGGCCTGAGAACGGGCCCGGCGCCGACCCGCGCAACCACCCCGTCGGCTCGGTGCGGCACTCCGTCACCGTGCTGGCCGGGGTGGCACTGGCCGCCGAGCTCGGACTCGGCCTGGTCGGCGGCCTGCCCGGCCTCGGGCTGGGCGCGGTGCTGCTCGGCAGCGCCGCGCTGCTGACCGCGCGGTACACGGCCGGTGCGGCCTCCCAGGACCACGGCTACCGGCGCGGCGAGCGGCTGATGAGCAGCAGGGCGCCGGGGCTCGGCGAGTGGTACTGGACCGTCAGCAACGGCCTGGACCCGAACGGCTACCCGGCCGCGCTGCGCCCACAGCTGCAACGGCTGTACGCGGCCAGGCTCTCCGAGCGGCACGGCGTCTCGCTCTGGACCGAACCGGCCCGCGCCGCCGCGCTGGTCGGCCCGACGGCCTGGCCGTGGATCGATCCCGAGCACGCGGCCCCTTCGGCCACCGTGCCGCACCGCACACTGGAAGACCTGGTGCGGCGGCTTGAATCCCTCTGACCCCACTGACCCCACTGACCCCATCACTTGCGAGGACCTCCGATGACCACCGATGACCTGACGCCCCAGCAGGCCGGAGAGCTCGCCCGCGAGGTGCTGGCGGAGATCGGGCGGGCCGTGGTCGGCAAGCCCGAGGCGCTGGAGCTGGTCATGCTCGGCGTCCTGGCCGGCGGGCACGTGCTGATCGAGGACCTGCCGGGCCTGGGCAAGACGCTGCTGGCCCGCTCCTTCGCCACCACCCTGGGCCTGGAGTTCCGCCGGGTCCAGTTCACCCCCGACCTGCTGCCCTCGGACGTCACCGGCGCGCCCTTCTACGACCAGCACAGCGGCGAGATGGTCTTCCGTCCCGGTCCGGTCTTCGCCCACCTGCTGCTGGCCGACGAGATCAACCGCACCCCGCCCAAGACCCAGGCGGCACTGCTGGAGGCGATGGCCGAGTCGCAGGTGTCGATCGACGGCACCACCCGGCCGCTGCCCGACCCCTTCGTGGTGATCGCCACCGCCAACCCGATCGAGTACGAGGGCACCTACTCGCTGCCGGAGGCGCAGCTGGACCGGTTCCTGCTGCGGGTCCGGATGGGCTACCTGGAGCCGAAGCTGGAGGCCTCGATGCTGCGGGCCCGGATCGACCGGGCCGCGCCGGAGGCGGTGCTGCGGGCGATCGGCCACCCCGCCCGGGTGCTGGCGATGCGGGCCGCGGTGGAGCGGGTGGAGGTGGCGGACGACCTGGTCGACTATGTGATGGCGCTGGTCGGGGCGACCCGCGCGGACGCGCAGATCCAGGTCGGCGCCTCGCCGCGCGGCGGTTTGGCGCTGGTGCAGCTGGGGCGGGCCCGGGCCGTGCTGGAGGGCCGCGACTACCTGACCCCGGAGGACGTCAAGGCGGTGGCGGTGCCCGCGCTGGCGCACCGGATCACCCTGAAGCCGGAGCTGTGGGTGCGTCAGGTGGCGGCGGACGACGTGGTGGCGCGGCTGCTCGCGGAGGTTCCGACGCCGCAGACGGTGCCGGCCGCCGCCGTGCTCTCATGACGGTGCGTCAGGAGCCCGGCCGGGAAAGCGCTCAGGCCGGAGCGCGGGCCGGTGCCCCGCCGGCCGGCTGGCGGACCGGCGAGCGGACCCTGCGACTGCTTACGGTGGCGACCGTCGCCGCCGTCGCCGCGCTGCTCACCGGGCATGCCTGGCTGCTCGCACTGGCGGCCGGGCCCGCCGTGCTGGTCGCCCTCGCCGCGCCCGGGCAGACCAGGCCGACCAGGCTGGCGACCGCGCTGACCGTCGAGCCCCGGCGGTGCTTCGAGGGTGAGCGGGTCGCGGTGCGGATCGCCGTCGAGCACGACGGGCAGGCCGGGCTGCTCGATCCTGCGGTCACCGTCGGGCCCGGGGTGGCGCAGGTCGCCGAGCGGATCGGCGAGGCGAGCGTGGAGCTGGAGTTCGCGGCCGTCCGCTGGGGGCGCTGGACCATCGGCACCGTCGACCTGGACATCTACGACCGGGGCGGGTTGGCCCGTCGCACCGTCCGGGTCGACCTGGGCGAGCTGGAGGTCTTCCCGGTGCCCACCCACGCCGGCCTGACCCCGATCCCGGTCCGACTGCCCGAGCGGCTCGGCGAGCACGCGACCCGCCAGCACGGTGAGGGGGTGGAGGTGATCGGGGTGCGGCCGCACGTCTGGGGTGAGCGGCAGCGCCGGATCCACTGGTCGTCCACCACCCGGCGCGGCAGCATCCAGCTGACCCAGTTCGGCGCCGAGCGGGCGGTGGACACGGTGATGCTGGTCGACGCGCTCGGCGACTTCCACGACCCGGTCACCGGGGCCTCCACGCTGGACGAGACGCTGCGCGCGGCAGCCGGGCTGACCCGCGCCTACCTGCGCAAGCACGACCGGATCGGGGTGGTCTCGATCGGCGGGCAGACCCGCTGGCTGCGGGCCGGCAGCGGGGAGCAGCACTTCTACCGGATCGTGCAGAGTGTGCTCGAGGTGCGCAAGGACCTCGGCTACCGCACGCCCGACCTGCAGCGGCTGCCCCCGCCGGCGCTGCCCGCCGGGGCGCTGGTGTACGCGATCACGCCGCTGGCCGACCAGCGGGTGCTGGACGTGCTCGGCGATCTGGCGGACCGCGGGTACCCGCTGGTCGTGGTGGAGATCCCGATCGCGGACCCGGAGGTGGACGAGACGGACCAGGCGGCCGGGTCGGCGCTGCGGCTGTGGCGCCAGGACCGGGCCGCGATCCGGTTCGCGCTGCGCAACCGGGGCGTGCCGGTGGTCACCCACGCGCCCGGCGAGAGCTTGGACTTGGCGGTCGCGCCGCTGCTGCGCGGCCGGATCCACGGAGGTCGGGGATGAGCGGCGACGGGACGGGCGGCACGCGGATGACTCTTCTTCGGTTCGCGGGGCGCCAGTTGCCCTCGCGGTTCCTCGGTGTGGCGCTGCTGGTGGCCGCCTGCAACCCGATGGACCGGGCCACCGTCCGTCCGGTGGACTTCCTGCCGTCGCTGCTCGCCGCCGGCTTCGCCTGGTGGGCGGCGCCGCCGCAGACGGCGCGTCCGGTGGCCCCGTCGAGCCGACTGCTGCTGCGCCTGGCGCGCCACCGCAACACCGTGCTGGCCACCGCCGCGGTGGTGCTGGCAGCGCTGAACCCGCCGCAGCTCGCCCTGGCGGCGGCGATCACCGCCCTGCTGCTCGGCTACCTCCTGCACGTGGACACCCGCAGCCACGCGCACCTGCCCGCCGGCCCACTCCCGACGCTCGCCGCCTGCGGCGCCGCCGCCCTGGTGCTGCTCGCGGCGCTGGCCCCCACCCACTCCTCGGACGCCGCCCGACTGCTGGCCGCACTGGGCATCGGCGCCGCGGCACTGGCGGTGGGACTGACGCTGTACGAGCGGCGACGGCCGCAGGACTGACGCAGCGTCAGTTCGGGTGAGCTACTGCGCCAGTCGGCCGAGTAGTGAGGGGAGGGTCTCTGGGGCCGCTATGCGGCGGCCTCGCCGGCGTACAGCACAGGCAATCGCAGGGCGAACTCGCGGGCCGCGAGCGCGTGCCTGATACGCCGTGCCTGATACGGCTCGCACAGTTCGGTGAGCTGGTCCACCGGCAGCCACACGAGAGCGGAGATCTCGGCAGCAGCACCGACGGGAACGGACAGGGCCGCCGCCTCGTCTGCGGTGAGCGTTCCGCCGTCGCACACGACGTTGAACCCCTCGGTAGCGCCGCTGTCCGGGTTGGCCGGGGTCTGGTCGAGCGCGAGGAAGTGGGTGATCTCGCGCTTGATCCCGGTCTCTTCGAACAGCTCCCGGGCGGCGGCGTGGGCGATCTTCTCGCCCTGATGGGCAGCGCCACCGGGCAGGGTCGGCTTCGGCTTGTAGGTGGTCTGCACCCCGAGCACGTCACCGGCCGGGTTCGTGATGACCACCAGGCACCCGATGCGGCGCGGGGGCTGATCGATCGGGTCAATGTCGCTGTGGGTCATAGGACTTACTCCTTCGTCAGACAGTGTCATTTCTTGGGTGGGGTCGCGGTCCCGGCGAATGCCGGGAGATCACTTCGGGGTTGTGCCGCCGCATCTGGCGCACCGCAGAGAGCTGCCCAGGTCCACCCGCAGATGCCCCGAGCGGGCACAGTCACCGTTGTAGTTGGCGGCTAATCCCTGAGTCCCGGGAATCTCTGCCCGTGCTCGGTGCGTGCATGCCGTCGCCACCGGACTCGCACGTCTGCCTGGGCGGAGGCGTCGCCGGCGGCTTCGCCCAGCTTCCGCTTGAAGGTTGCGCACTCGATGCAGCCCGGAACCTCCTCCGGGGCGGGCACCTCGGTCACCAGATCCATTACTTCGCTGCCGGCCTCGGCGTCGGCCTCGGGGTGGCGTAGCGGGTGTCCGGCCTGATCGAGAGCACCAACTGCCGTGGCCCCGGGAAGGGTTCGATGCTGGCGAGCGGAGTCTCCCACTCCTTGCCGCCACCCTTCGGCCGAAGGTAGGCCGCCTGCTTCACCCTGCCCATGTAGACACCCTCAGCACCGCCGTGTTCCGCATCCTGGACCAACTCGCCCACCTGGGGCTTGTACTGCGCCGATGGAGGCGTTCTGCGCGCACTCACCGCGCACTCCCTTCCGTAGTCGCTTGGCTACAAGCTTCGGCGCCAGGGTGGCCGAACTCCAGAGGTTCCACCCGCACCGATCTGGCGGGTAAAATTCTGGGATGGCCCTTGCGACCAAGGAAACTGACTCAACATCATCCCCAGCGGCCAGGTTCGCGGCTGAACTTCGCAGGTCACGGCGTGCACGAGGCTGGTCTCAGGTGGAGCTGGGCAGGCGCATGGGGTACTCGGACACCCTGATCTCATTCATCGAACGAGTGAAGCGCCCACCAACACCCAACTTCGCTGTAAGAGCCGATGAAGTGTTCGAGACCGGCGGAACCTTCGTGGAGCTCTTTCGACGGATCAAGAGCGCCGCCCTGCTGGAAGGCTTCGAGGAGTTCGCCGACTGCGAAGCGCGCTGCCGGAAGTTGCGTTCCTTCCAAACGGGCGTGATTCCGGGGCTGTTCCAGACCCCCGAGTACGCGGCAGCCTTGGCAGCTGCATCCGTTCGACGTGGCAGCATCACCCAGGCCCAGGCGGACGAGCGTGTTGCTTTCCTCGTCACCCGGCAGCACCGGGTACTTGAACGACCGAATCCGCCGATCATCCACACAGTCATGGACGAGAGTTGTGTGACCCGGCTTGTTGGCGGACCCCTGGTGATGGCGCGGCAGCTGGACCACGTGACCATGCTGACCGAGCGCCCGAACATCACTGTTCAGACAGCGCCGCTGACCCTCGGTGAGCTGGTGCCCTTCACCTTCCCTGTTGTGCTGCTGACGCTCCCAGACCGATCCGTGGTCGGCTACAGCGAGACCAACTCGCGTGGCTACCTGGAGCGGAACTCGACCACCTGCGCGGCATGGGAAAGAGACTACGATCAGCTACAGGTGGAGTCGCTCTCAACGGTGGCTTCGCTCGCCATGATCAGCACTGTCCGAAAGGGACTTCAATGAGCATCGACCTCAGCGGCGCCGGGTGGGTGAAGTCGTCTTACAGCCAGAGCGGCGGAGAATGCATCGAAGTTGCCGCCGGCTTCGTCGGTGTCATGCCCGTTCGTGACTCCAAGGATCCGGAAGGCCCCGCCCTGGTGTTCCCCGCGAACGCGTGGAGCTGCTTCGTGGCTGGTGTGAAGGATGGGACCTTCGGGGGCTCCTGACGGCTTTGCAGCTTTCGTGATGATGGTCCAGCCCCGGTGTGATTTCGCCCGCATCGGGGCGGTACTCCGGCTCCGACCGGCCGGGCGAGGAGGGCGTACCGACAGCCAAGTTCACGGCCTCGTGTAGCAGCTCGCCCGACTGGTGCCCTTCTCGTACAGCAGTTCGTTGGGGTAGAGGAAGCCGGCCGCCGCGCCGGACGGGGTGTCGGCGGGCAGGGCGCTGCGGCAGGCCGCCTTCGCGGCCATCTCCGAGGTGAGGTCCTTCTGGTAGCCGAGCACCGGGGTGGCGTACACCTTGCCGTCGTAGGTGTGGTCGCACGGGACCAGGATCACCGCGTCGAGGCCGTCCTCGGAGCCGTGCGAGGTGTCCCGGAAGCAGTCGCCGACGTGCAGATCGAGGACGCTGTCCGCCTGGGCCACCGCGACTCCGCCGTTGCTGCCGCGCTGGACGTGCGGGGTGAACGCGGTTGCCAGGTTGGCCCAGATCCCGGTCCAGAGCAGCGCGGCCACCAGGCCCAGGACCGCCGCGCCCTTGCCCCGCTGTCCGGTGCGCCGCACCTGGACCAGCCCGATGACACCGAGGACCAGGGCCACCGGCGCGAGCCCGAGCAGCCCGGACAGGCGCGCCCAGCGGGCGAACCGGTTGGTGCCGGAGGGCGGGTAGTGGACAGAGGCGGACGCGGGTGCCGGTGCCCCGATCACGTCGTTCGGCTGCACCGTCTGGGCCTGCACCACAATCCCCACCCTCTCCACGCGCATTCGTGCGCCTCTTGCGGGCTCAGACTGTAGCGGCCGCCTCGGCCCGGTCGGCGCGTGGGCTGCGCCAGGTCCGGCCCTAGGCGCCCTCCTCCGGTAGCGGCGCGCTGTGCCAGGTCTTGAAGAGGCGCCGTCCCGTCCCGCGTTCCGCAAGCTCGATCCGCCCGGTGGCCCACAGCAGTGCTGCCCACGGGTCGGGGCCTGCGGGGACCGAGGGAAAGAGGCGGGTCAGCGCTCGGGTGCAGAGCCCGGCCGGCGCCTTGAGCTCCAGGCCCAGCCCGCCCGCCACGTCGTAGCCGTGCACCAGGGTCTCCACCACGCCCATCGCCGCGAAGCCTTCCGGGTCCGTCACCCCGTAGCCGTGCAGCGCCCGCACCTCGGGGCTGCGGGCCGCGACCACGGCCGCCAGCAACCCACCGGAGGCAGCCACCGCCTCCAGCAGCCCGGTCGGGCCGGCCGCCCGGTCGACGAGGACCACCCCGCCGGGTGCGCCCGGCCGGTCCCGCGACCAGCGCAGTGGCACGTAGTGGTCCAGCGGCGCCGGTTCGGGGCCGAGTTGGAGCGCATAGGCGAGCAGCGCGTCGGCGACGTGCTCCAGCGTCTCCCAGCAGCTCCACTCCAACTCCCGCGCCGGCACCGACCAGTCCGCCGCCATCGCCGGCCCCAGCCCCGCCAGCAGGCAGCGCACCGCCTCGGTGACATCCCCCGGCGTCGCCGGAATCCGATCATCAGTCATGCCGGGACGCTACCAAGCCGCTTGTACCGGCGGTAGCGTCGAGCGATGACGCCCTACGCCCGCGCCCACTGGACCGACTACAACGACGCCCAGCGCACCCGCGAGGTCCGACCGCTGTGCCGTGAGGTGCTCGCCCTGGCCGGGCCCGGCGAAGGGCGGACCGCGATCGACCTCGGTTGCGGCCTGGGCCGGGAGACCGACGCGCTGCTGCGGGCCGGCTACCGGACCCACGCGGTGGACATGCACCCGGACACCGAGGCCAAGGTGCTCGCCCACACCCGGGCGGCCGACCATCCGCGGCTGACCGTGCAGAGCGTGCCCTTCGGCCTGCTGCGTGCACTGCCGCACGCGCACCTGGTGTACGCGGGCTACTCCTTGCCGTACTGCGCCGCGGCGGACTTCGACCGGGTGTGGGCGCTGGTCCGACGGGCGCTGCGACCCGGCGGCTGGCTGGCGGTGAACCTCTTCGGGGAGCACGACTCCTACGCCGGCAGCAGCTCGGGCACCTTCCTGACCCGGACTCAGGTCGAGGAGTCGCTGGCCGGCCTGGAGGTGGTCCGGCTGGACGAGGAGGACGCGGACGGCGACTCCTTCGGCGGCCCCAAGCACTGGCACCTCTTCGACATCATCGCCCGTCGTCCGCAGCGGTGAGCGCGAAGCAGTGCACGGCCACGGTCATTCCGTTGGACCAGTGCTGATCCTCCGTCAGTAGCCGTTCCCAGCCCTGCTGCTGGTAGAGCCGGACCGCCGCCGTGTTGGCCGTCACCACGTCCAGGACCGGCAACAGCAGCCAGGAACGGGCCTGCTGGACCACACTGTCGAGCAGTCGGGCGCCGAGCCGGTGGCCCCGGGCGCCCGGGTCGACGAAGAGCCGGCTCACCGCGCCGGTCTCCTCGGCCGCTCCCCCGCTGCGCCGGGCCCAGGCCGCGCCGGCGGAGGAACCGCTCCCGCTGCTCAGCGCCGCGTGGCCGACCACCGTGCCGTCCGGCGCGACGGCCACCCAGGCCGCCAACTGGTCGGAATCGGCCAGCCAGTCGGTGGGGTGCTCGGGCCACACGACCGGGTAGCCGTCCGCGCGGTGTACCGCGGCGAGGGCGCGTTCGCAGCCGGCGAGGTCGCCCGACCAGCGCCGCCGTACGGTGAACCGGGTCATCGCGGCCTCCTCAGACCGATTGGGGCGGGTTGCCCGCGCCGGCCGCGGGGCGGCGGGGTCGTGTTCGGACAGGCCGAGCGCGTGCCGGGCGGCGATCTCGCGGGCGGTGAAGTCGTGGCCGGCGAGCCCGTCGAGGAGCCGGTCCGGCGGGGTGCCGATGACTGTAGCGGATTCCAAGATCGACCGGCCGGTCGGGTCGGCCAGGCCGCCCGGGCCAGCCAGGCCAGTCAGGGCCTGTCAAGCCGGGCCCCGCCGCGGTCCGGTCGGTTATCCGTTTGCCGCCGACCCGGTCGGCCGGTCATGATTCGGCGGCATCCACGACCCGCCGAGCAGGAGATCCATGACCACCGAACTGTCCAAGGCCTGGGAGCTCTTCGCGGCAGGCGACGCGCAGGGCGCGATGCGGACGCTGCGCCTGGCCGCGGACGAGCTGTCGTCTGCCGAGATCGCGCCGCTGGTGGCGAAGCTGGCCCAGGGGGCGGGGTTCGCCGACCTGGCCGAGGCCTCGGCAGCGCTCGCGGCCAAGCCGCAGGAGGCCGACCGGCTCTACCAGTTCGGCTACGCCTGCGTGGAGCGCGGGGTCCCCGCGCTGGCCGTCCCCGCGCTGCGCGAGGCACTGCGGAGCAGCCTGGCCCCGCAGCGCACCGGCCTGTTCGGGCGCAAGACCAAGAGCACGGTCGACCCTCGCGGGGTGCTGCTGGAGCTGGTGACCTCACTGGAGCGCGGCGAGCGGCACACCGAGGCGCTCGCGCTGCTGCTGGAGCACGACTCCCTGCTGACCGACTGGCCGGACCGCTACCTGGTGGTCTACAACGCCCTGATGAGTGGCCAAGTCGAAGTGGCACAGCGGACGTTCGATGCGCTCTCGGCCCCGGAGGGGGTCTGGGTGCAGCCCGGCGAGCGGGTCGGCCGGATGCTGGCCCGGGCTGCGGCCGTGCCGCCGGTCGACGACCAGGACCTGCGCGGCTGGCACCATGCGCTGACCGGCGGGCTGCTCACCACCCTCTCCCCGCACGGCTTCACCCAAGGCATGACCGGACGCTGGGCCTTCCTGCAGGACGACTTCGGCGCCTGCCTGCGCGGCCTGGAGCGACTGCGACTGGTGCTGGACGCCACCGGACGCAAGCCCGCCTCGGTCGCCCTGCTGCCGGACCGGGGCAGCCGCGCCCTCGGACTGGCGGCGGCGCAGCTGCTCGGGCTGCCGGCCGCGCCCTACGAACCGGGGACCCCGGACACCCTGGTGGTGGCCTACGACCTGAACGAGTGCGACCCGGAACTGCTGGGCGGCCTGCACACCCGGGCGAGCGGCGAGGTGCTCTACGAGCACGCGAGCTGCTGGACGGACGCACCGGCGGTGACCGCCGATGTCTGCACGCTGCTGGTGCAGACCGTGATCGCGCCCTGGGAGCCGGGGCTGCAGATCGGCGCCGACGGCAAGCCCGTGGAGCAGGAGCCGGACGAGCGCTCCGCCGAGGAGCTGGCCGAGGCGATCCTGGCGGCCGACCCGACCCCGGACCAGGGCGACGGCAACACCCCGCCGGACCCGGACAAGGCGCTGGCCGCCTTCGCCGCGCGCGCTGCCGCCGGTTGGCTCACCGGCCCGCGCGAACGGGTCCGCTCCTCGGGGCCGGTGCGCAGCTCGCGCTTCAGCTGAGACGCCGCCGGCTCCCTCCAGGACCTGTCCGGTCACGAGGGAGCCGACAGCAGCGCCGGCCGGCAACCGGTCAGCCGGTCAGCCGGTCAGCCGGCAACCGCTCAGCCGGTCAGCGAGCCCAGGTACGCGCCGGCCTTCTCCGGCTCGTAGAACCACTCCTCGAAGTCCGCCGGGTTGTTGAAGCCGTTGGCGAACCGGTGGGCGACCGGGGGGAGTTGGCCGGCCGCGCCGATCAGGTTGAGGACGTGCTCCGGCGGCGGGGCGAGCATCGCGTTGGTCCACTTGGTGACGTGCTGGGCGTCCTCCCAGTAGCGGTCGAAGGCGCCCTGCATGAAGTCGCGGTCGAAGGGCTTGTCGCCGTGCGCGAGGATGGCGTCCAGGTAGACGGCGGCGCACTTGGCGGCGTTGTTGGAACCCTGGCCGGTGATCGGGTCGTTGGCGACCACCACGTCGGCGACGCCCAGCACCAGCCCGCCGCTCGGCAGCTCGCCGATCGGGTTGCGCACCACGGGGGCGTAGCGGCCGGCCAGGGTCGCCCCGGCATCGGTGAGTTCGACACCGCCCAGGGTGCGGTCGTACTCCCAGGGGGTGAAGGTCTTCATCAGGTCCAGGGTGAGCCGCAGGTGCTCGGCCGGGTCCTTGACGTCGCCGAAGACGTCCAGCGGGCCGCCGGGGATGCCCTCCCAGAAGATGATGTCGCAGCCGCCGGTGGCGGTCAGCGCGGGGATCATGAACAGCTCGCCGACGCCCGGGACCAGGTTGCAGCGGACCGCCTTGAAGTCGTGCTCGGGGCGCGGGCCGAGACCGTGCACATAGGCGACGGCGAGCGCACGCTGCGGCGCCTCGTAGGGCGAGCGGGCGGCGTCGCGGCCGAACATCGAGACCAGCTCGCCCTTGCCGGCGGCGACCAGGATCAGGTCGTAGCTGCGGGCGAAGTAGTCGAGGTCGGAGACCGCAACCCCGTGCACCACGACCTGGCCGCCGCGCTGTTCGAAGGCCTCCAGCCAGCCGGCCATCTTGATCCGCTGGTCGACCGACTGGGCGTAGCCGTCGAGCCGGCCGACCCAGTCGATCACCCTCCCCCAGCCTCCGGCCGGGGGGACCCCCACCGACTCGGGCGCGGCCACCGAGACGCCGATGCCCTCGACTCTCGGCGCGGCCTCCTCCCAGAAGTTGAGGCCGAGATCGCGCTCGAGACCCAGCGAGGTGTCGAACATGCACTGGGTGGAGAGGACCCGGCCGTCGCGCACCTCGTCGGCGGTGCGGTTGGTCATCACCGTGACGTCGTAACCGTTGGCCTGGAGCCCCAGCGCGAGCTGGAGTCCGGCCTGCCCGGCTCCGACGATCAGTATCTTGCGCATCGCTGTCTGCCTTCTTGCTAGGTGTGCTGGGAGAGGGTGGGGAAACGTCCTGCTTGCGGGCCGGTCGGACCGACAGGCCTATGGCGCTGACTTCTCGTCAGACGGTGGCCGGCTCCTCGGCGAGCGCGTGCACCACCAGGGCGGTCAACACCTCGACGGTGGAGACGCGTTGCCGGGCGTCGCAGATCAGCACCGGCACCCGGGCCGGCACGGCGAGCGAGTCGCGCACCGCCTCGGGCGAGTAGGCCGGGGCGCCGTCGAACTGGTTGACCGCCACCACGAAGGGCAGGCCGCTGCCCTCGAAGTAGTCCAACGCCGGGAAGGAGTCGGCCAGTCGGCGGGTGTCGGCGAGGACCACCGCACCGACCGCGCCACGCACCAGGTCGTCCCACATGAACCAGAACCGGCCCTGGCCAGGAGTGCCGAACAGGTAGAGCACCAGGTCCGATTCGAGGCTGATCCGACCGAAGTCCATCGCCACCGTGGTGGAGGTCTTGCCCGGGACGGCGGCGGTGTCGTCCACCCCGACGCCGGCCTCGGTCATCACCGCCTCGGTGGTCAACGGCGGGATCTCGGAGACCGAGCGGACGAACGTGGTCTTGCCGACGCCGAAGCCGCCCGCCACCACGATCTTGGTGGAGGTCGCACGGCCTGCCACCAGCGGCACCCCGGGGACAGCGGCACCGTCAGAGCTTGCGAAGTCCACCCAGCACCCTCTCCAGCAGCACCCGCCTGTTCGCGCCGGGGACCTCGTCGGAGCCGTCCGGCAGTTCGGCCGAGTCGACCCCGTGCACCCGCACCCGGCCCTGGTCGGCCAGGTCGCTGACCAGCACCTTGACCACGCCGAGCGGGATCCGCAGCAGCGCCGAGATCTCCGCGATCGAGCGCATCTGACCCCGCGTCACATCGCAGATCGCGGCCAGCTCGGGCAGGCTGCGGTCGGCCGGGTCGGCCGGGCGGTTGAGCGCCGACACCAGGGTCTCGACCAGCAGCACCCGCCCGAACCTGGTCCGGCCACGGGTGATCGCGTACGGCCGGACCCGGGACGAACGCCCTTGCCCGGCACGGACGGTGTCGGTCCGCAGACCGAGCCCCAACCCGCCCGCGGCCGCACTGACACTGGTACCGGCGGTGCCGGACATGCTCCCTGCCTCCCCATTTTCGCTCATCGGACGGCCATCGCCCGGTGGAGCTCGCTGCGCACCTGCGGTGTCAGCGCATGACCGGCGCGCTCGACGAGCCGCGCCATCTGATAGGCCAGCACACCCAGATCGCAGTGCAGCGAGGCGTAGACCCCGAGACAGGAGCCGTCACTGATGGCCATCACCACCAGGTGGCCCTCGTCCATGGTCACCACGGTCTGCTTCACCCCGCCGTACTCGACAGCCCGCGCCATACCACCGGCCAGGCTGGTCAACGCCGAAACGATCGCGGAGAGTTGGTCGGCCTTGCGGCCCTGTTGGGAGTCGGCGAGCAGCAGCCCGTCGGAGGAGACCACCACGGCCTCGGTCACTGCCGTGACCGTGCCGAGGAAGTCGGCGAGCAGCCAGCGGACGTTCATCGCGGCCTGGCTGACGGCGGGAGCGGGGCTGCTCGTGCTCGCGGGGGCGAGGTGGTAGTCGTCGGTCATCGGTCCTGTCCCTCGGCTCCCTCGGCGGCGGTCTCACGGGCCGCTTGGCGCAACCCGCTCTGGAAACCGCCGAGTCGGCGGCGCAGCTCCTCGGCGGAGGTACGGGAGCGGGTCGGTGTGGCGCTGGGCGGGTTGTCGGGTGTGGCGGGCTCGCGGCCCGGCTCGGGGACGGGCTCGGCCGAGACCCGGCGCAGGCCGGAGGTCGGGGCCTCGCCGGTGCCCGGCAGTCCGTTGCCGCTGGGCACCCGCCTGGGCAGGCCAAGTGCGGTCACCGCACCAGTGGGGGATTGATTCTGACTGATCGTCAGCTCTCGGATCGGACTGTCGAGGGCGTCCGCGCGCTCGTGCTCGGCCACGGGAGCGGCGGCATCGAGAGCGACGGGAGCAGGAGCAGCGGGGGAGGCGGCAGCAGGCGCCTCGGGCGCGAGGTCCTCCGCGACGCTCTCGGGAGCCGCATGCGCCGGCCGCCGGCGCGGCAGGGTGGGCAATTCGGCGGCAGCGCCCGCCGCACCCGTCCCGTCCCCCGGCACCGGCCCGCGCTGCGGCGCCACCACCGCCGCCACCATCGGCGCCGGAGTCAGCAGCGGAGCGGCCGCGGCCTCCGCCGCCACCCGGACCTGCTCGGCCCCGGCGGCCGCGCTGCGCTCGGCACGCCGCTGGTCGTCCAGGTCCGCCGTGCCGAGCCCGTCCTGATGCAGGGCCTCGCGCGGCAGCACCACCATCGCGGTGACACCGCCGCCCTGCCCGTTCTCGCGCAGCTGCACCCGGATGCCGTGCCGGGCGGCCAGTCGCGCCACCACGAACAGGCCCATGCTGCGCCCGGTCAGCGCGCCGGCCAGCAGGGCGTCGCGCCGCTCGGCGGGGTCGCTCGGGGTGGGCTCGGAGAGCTGGTCGTTGAGGGCCCGCAGTCGCTCGGCGGGCAGGCCGATCCCCCGGTCGCTGACCGAGAGCATCACTTCGCCGTTGTCCAGCAGCCAGCCGCCGACCTCGACCTGCTCCTGCGGCGGCGAGAACGCGGTGGCGTTCTCCAGCAGCTCGGCGAGCAGGTGGCTGGTGTCGTCGGCGACCGCGCCGCTGAGCCGGACGGCGGCCAGGAAGCCGAGTTTGACGCGCTCGTAGCGCTCGATCTCGGAGACCGCGGCGCGCACCACGTCCAGCAGGGTCACCGTCTTGCGGCTGCGCTGGCTGTTCTCCAGGCCGGCCAGCAGCAGCATGTTCTCGCTGTTGCGGCGCATCCGGGTGGCCAGGTGGTCGAGTCTGAACAGGCTCTCCAGCTGGGCCGAGTCGGCCTCGCGGCCTTCCAGCGCCTCGATCAGCACCAGTTGGCGCTCGACCAGGGTCAGGGTGCGCATCGCCAGGTTGACGAAGGTGGCGTCCACGCTGCCCTGCAGCTCGTCGCGCTCCTTGACCAGGGCGTCGCGCTCGGCGAGCAGCAGCTCGCACTCGCGCAGCAGTTCCTCCTGCCGCTCGGCGTTCGCCTCCTGGGCGGCGGCCGCCTCGGTCAGCCGGCGGGTCAGCTCCTGGTGGTGGCGCTGGAGTTCCTCGTACTCCTGGAGCAGCTGCTGTCTCTCGCCGGTGAGCGCCTGCACCCGGCCGCCGTGCGCGTCGCGCTCGGCGGCCAGCCGGTTGCGCTCCTCCAGCAGACCGGCCCGTTCGTCCAGCAGTTGGGAGAGGTTGCGGGCGGCCAGGTCGCGGGCCCGCTCCAGCGGACGGGCGGTGATCCGCCGAACCACCACCGCGGTACCGCCGACCAGCACCACGGCGGCCGCCCCGCCGACCGTCCAGAGCTCGGTGCCGCCGTGGGTGGCGGTGCCGCAGCCGGTGAGCCCACTGAGTGCGGCCGCGGCGGGCAGAACCCTCAGCGCCCGCGCCATCCTCTTACGCAACGGTGCTCTCATTCTCGTCAGGCTTCAAGTACCAAGGCCGTGCCCAGCCCTGATCGCACTCTCGGAAAGACGGCCGCACCCCGTTCCGCCGCTGACACCCGCAAGAGTGAAGCGCAGAACACACCGGAGAACAAGATCAACTCGACCGTCGGACTTGGCTGATCGTCCAGCCACCACTCCCGCCCCGTCGAGTTTTCGCAGGTCACAGATGCATCACTGGACGTCAACCGAAAACCCGGGCGAAGGCGGATGTGACGGAGATCTCACTCCTTCTCGCGATGTGTTCGATCTTGAACTGACGAACCGCCACTGCCCTGGGCACGGACCTTCTCAGGCCCGCCTTAACGCGGACATAACGCTGTGTCAGGACAGCCCGGGAATATCGGGTGCGCACAATTTCTGAAGGTTTAACAGGAGTGTTACGCGCAATGGCGTCCGTCTTTCGAAGACGTCACTCGATCCTCGGTCAGGTAGCCGTGATCGGCGGCCAGTTCGTGTTCATAACAGCCGCCCTCCGGCGTGCTGCCCAGGTAGTGCTCGGTGGCACTTCCGTCGGCCTGCACCACGGTGCCCGACTGCCGCTCCAGCACGCCCTGCGCGGTCAGCCGGTCCTCGGAGCGGGCCTGCTGCTGCCAGCGGCCGGCGCTGTGCCGGGTCTCGTCCACCAGCTGCCTGGCCACCGTGACCTGACCGCGCACCAGGAAGCTGTCGGCGGCGGCGCCCGGGATGTAACTGCTGGTCACCTCCAGCGGGTACGACCAGCTGCTGCGCCGCTGCTCGGGCCGGCCGTGGCCGTCACGGTCGGTGCTGACCACGGTCCAGCCGCTGTCGCGCTGGCTGGTCACCTGGCGCTGCCCCTGGTCGGCCAGCGTGTCGGTGTTGCGGTACTCGCCGTGGTGCTCGACCCGGGTGCTGATCCGGCCGCGCGAGGTGTCGACGTAGCCGGCCACCGTCCAGTCCCGTCCGGTGCTCCCCGTGATCAGCTGACTGCCGTCCGGCTGAGCCGTCTCGGTGGTGCTGATCTGCGGGGCGGCGGTGATGTCGTCGGTGGTGACGGCGCCGCTGGTCTGTGCGCGCAGCGGGTCGGTGTCCAGGAAGAGGCTGCCGTCCAGCGTCCAGCCGTCGCTGATCCCGGCCGGCGGGACCAGCGTGACGGTGTGCGGGCGGCCGTCGGTCAGGGTGCCCGCGAACGGGGTCAGGTCGATCTCGTACGGCTGGGTGCGGAAGGCGTCGATGCTGGGGATCGGACGCCACATCAGCGGGCTGATCCCACCGGTGTAGATAGCCGGGAACGGCTGCACGGTGCCCGCGAGCCGGCCGTCCACCTGGACCTGCACCTCGCGGTAGGTGCCGCCGCCGCACAGGCCCCAGTCGGGGTGCGCGGCCGCGAAGTCGTCGGGCACGTTGGCGTACCAGAACTCCTCGCAGCCGCCGCCCCGGGCGTAGACCTGCAGCCGGGCGGCGGTGAGGTTGCGCGGGAAGCTCAGGGTGGAGCTGGCGGTCTGGCCCTTGCTCAGGGTCCACCAGCCCGGGCCGGTGGTGGACTGGGAGACCGGCAGCACCTGGTCGGCGGTGGCGGCCGGCGGATGGGCGCGGTCGGCCTGGTAGTAGGTGACCGTCATGGTCATGTGATAGGTGCCGGTGTAGGTGGAGTTGACGATGTTGCCGAGGTCGACCACCAGCGGCTGCGGGGTGCGCAGCAGCGGGACGAAGCTGCTCAGGTCCTGGTCCAGGTGCCAGCTGATGCCGGCCGGGTCGGGCTCGGGGGTGCTGGTGCGCAGTACCTCGGCGCCGCCGATCCAGACGCCCGCCAGCCGGTCGTACTGGCGGCCCGCGACGCTGCCGGACCAGTCGAGCACCACCTTGGTCCACGGCCCGGGGCAGTCGGTGGGCGGGGTGAGGGTGCCGGTGAAGGGCTGGCCGTAGCTGTTGGCGAAGTCGTGCTGCATGGCCGTGACCGTGCAGTGCGGGGTGTCCGGCCGCGAGATCGGCGGCAGCGCGGTGACCGGGTCGCCGTAGTTGGTCTCCACATGACCGGGTGCGGCTGCCGCGGTGGCGGCGCCGGCGCTCGTCGGAACGGTCAGCGCGGCGGCCACGGCCAGGGTGAGGGCCGTGAGGGCACGCGCCAGGGAGCGGCGGGGGGAGGGTATGAGCACGGTTGGCATGTACTCACGGTCCGGCGATCACTGTCAAGGGGGCTGACAGGAAGCCCGGTTGGCGTCGGTGCTCGGCGGCCGGGGCCGGCGCTCAGCAGCTGGGGGCGGCTGCCCCGGTGCCACGGGCAGCCGGAGTGAACTCCAGGCGCACCGAGCCGCTGCGCGGCAGCACGATCGCCACACCATCGGCGGGCCGCCAGTGCTCGGGCAGCAGGACGTACTGGTCGCCCGACTGCAGCATCAGTTTGAGGCCGTCGTACCGGAACCGGTAGGCGGCGTCCGCGTCGTGGCAGCGGGTCTCCATGACACCCGGCGCGGTGAGGCTGAGGCTGTGCTCGCTGTACAGCACGACCGCCGGATAGCCGGACAGGCCGGCTACGAACTCCTGGGCACGAGCCCGGCCGACTGCGGCCGCGTAGTCGTTGGCAGCCCAGAACAGGCTCAGACCGACCAGCGCGAACACCGCCGCCCATTCGGCGACCGGGGCCCAGCCGGACCGGGCCCGGGCGGCTCCCGAACCGCTGCGCCGGCGCAGCTGGACGCCGTAGGCCAGCAGCGCCACGCCGAGGGCCAGGCTCAGCGGCGCGAGCGCCAGGTGGTCGCTGAGGAAGGTCGAGGTGAACACGCTCCACAGGCCGCCCAGGGTGAGCAGCAGCCCGAGCCCCGCCAGGGCCGGCAGCAGGACCCGCAGGATCCGCGGGCCCAGGGCCCCGGCGAGCCGGGTCCGCAGCAGGTCGTGGCCCCAGAAGGTCAGCAGCCCGAGAGCCGCCGTCACGGTCATGGGTACGAACAGGGCGTCCAGGCTGCGGATCAGGTAGTCGACCGTACTCAGCCCGAGCACGGTCGAGTTGACGCCGAAGTAGTCGAAGAACCAGTAGGCGTGGTGCCAGCCGAAGTAGTAGAGCAGCGCGGTGATCAGACTGGTCGGTGCCACGATCGCACCGATGAGGCGGGCGAGTTGGCGAGGTCCGGAGGCCGGCGGCGGCTCGGTGCTCACGGCGTGGCGGGCGAGGCGGAGTGGGTCGGGGAGGCGGAGTGGGCGGGCGAGGTGGAGTGGACGGGCGAGGACGGTGGCACGGAGCCGACGGGTCTGGTCGCCACGGCGCTCGGGCTGACCGGGACCGGGCTGCCAGGGTTCGGGTCGGCGGGGTTCGGGCCGGACTGCGCCGGGCAGGGGCCGTAGCCGAGGACCAGGACCGTCGAGCCGCGAGCCGCCGTACGGCCCACAGCGGGCTGGGTCCCGGCCAGCCCGCACTTCGGATGGTGTTCGTCGGCTGCCACGCTGTACGACCGCTTCAGCTGCACGCACAGCGTCTTCGTACCGTAGGCGGCAGCGCAGGCCTGCTTGAAGAGCTCCTGGACATCGGGCCACACGGTGTCGGGATCGTGGTCACCGAAGGGGCTGCCGAGGATGGTGACGATGTCCGGGATCTTGAGCGGCGCCACCGGTGCCGCCGCACTCTTCACCGGGTCCGGCGCACCCGGCGCCACGGCGGACGCGGCGCCCGGACTCCCGCCGACCGAGCCCGCGCTGCCCCGGCTGCAGGCGAGCGCGGCGAGACACAGCAGCGGGACGAAAACGAGGCGGACCGGCCGCGTGACTACCCCCATAGCTGATGAGGGTGGCACAGCGCGACCGGCCCGTCCATCGTTTCCGCCAGCAACTACCTTGATCTACAGGAGAGTTGATCGGCTACGGGAGAGTTGATCGGGATGAAGGGTAGCGAAGACGCTCCTGGCGGATCAGTGCTTCTCGTGCAGCTGCGCCGCCAGGCCGCGGCACCAGTGCGCCAGCTCGGACCGTTGCTGGGCGCGGCCCGCGCAGAGTGCGGCGACCTGCTCGTCGGTCAGCCGGTTCGGGCCGTCCATCGCCAGCAGGTGACCCAATTCGTCCAGCAACACCGCCAGCCGCTCGGCGTCGGTGTGCTCGACCATGGCCGCGGTCTCGATGTGACCGATGGTGACGGATCCAGGCATCACGGACTCCAATCGCTCGCCCCGTCTCCACCGTAGGTCGTCAGGCCCGGGAACGCCGCTCGGTGCTCACCACCACGCAGACCGCCGCGACCACGATCAGCCCGCCGAGCAGCTCCGGGAGGCTGAGCCCCTCCCCCAGCACCAGCCAGCCGAGGAACACCGCCACCACCGGGTTGACGTACGCATAGGTGGCCACCAGGCCGAGCGGGGCCCGCTGGAGCAGCCAGGCGTAAGCCGTGAAGCCCACCAGCGAGCCGACCAGCACCAGGTAGACCAGCGCGAGCCAGGACCGGGTGGTGATCGCCCCGAGGTCCAGCCCGCGCTCCTCGCCCCGGGCCAGCGCCACCAGCAGGCAGCCGAAGCCGCCGATCAGCATCTCGTAGGCGCTGGCCACCAGCGGGTTGGCCGGCATCGGCAGCCGCGCGGAGGCGAAGGAGCCGACCGCCCAGCTGACCGAGGCGATCATGATGGTCAGCACGCCGCCGAGCGAGACGGTCCCGCTGATCCCCGGCACCGAGAGCACCGCGAGCCCGCCCAGGCCCAGCAGGACGCCGAGCAGCCTCGCCCAGCCGGGCCGCTCCCCGAAGACGGCCCGCAGCAGCACCACCCAGAGCGGCACCGCCGCGACCAGCAGGGCTGCCAGTCCGGACGGGATGCTGCCCTCCGCGATCACCAGCAGCCCGTTGCCCACCACCAGCAGCAGCACGCCCACCACCGCTGTCGAGCCGAGCTGACGCCCGGTCACCCGCAGCGCGCCCGCCCCGTGCCTGAAGCCCAGTACAGCGAGCAGCAGCGCCCCCGCGCAGAGGAACCGGGCCGCGCCGGAGAGCAGCGCGGGCATGCTCTCCACCACGATCCGGATGCCCAGATAGGTGGAGCCCCAGACCACGTAGACCACGACGAGCGCGGCCCAGACGGTGCCGGATATCCGCCCTGCGCTACGCGGCGCGGTCGGCGGGGCGGACTGTCGGGTCCCGACCGACGTCATGGGCATCTCCTAGGGTTGGTGCTGTACTGTCGACGGCCAATGACAGCGCATCGGGCCTCCGAGCGCCAGCCCGCCGTCCCAGGCCCGCCGCCCCAGGCCCGCCGCCCAGCAGAGGAGGCACCCGCCGTGTCAGCGCCGCTGCCGCTCTTCGTCTACGGCACGCTCCGCCCGGGCCTGCGCAACCATGACCGCTACCTGGCCGGCCGCTGCGAGCTGATCCGCCCCGCCGTGCTGCCCGACACCGCCCTGCACGCGGGCCCCGGCTACCCCTTCGCGCTCCCCTCCCCCGGCGCCCGGGTGATCGGCGAGCTGCTCACCATCCACCCGGCCGCCTTTCCTCAGGTACTGGCCGCGCTGGACCGGCTGGAGGACTGCCGCCCGGACGACACCGGCCTCTACGTCCGCCGCCGCCTGTCCGTCACCGTGCCGGGCACCCCCGAACCGGTCGTGGCCTGGGTCTACCTGGCCGGCCCCGCGGCCGCCGCCCAGCTGCTCGCGCACCCGGCACCGATCCCCTCGGGCGACTGGACGGACACCCGGCGCGGCACCTCCTGACCAACGGGCGCGAGCCCTCCCAACGCCCGGCTTCGGCGGGTCCGCTGGTCCCGGCCGGTGCACGGTTATGCTCGGCTGGGCGCTCGGGCGTCGGCGGGTGGGAGCGTACGGGGGGAAGGCTGATGGACGGGTATCAGGTGCATCCGGGGGAGCTGAACGCGCTGGCGGAGCGGCTCGACGAGCTGGCCGGGGAACTGCGGGCGGCGGAGCGCGAGTTCGGCGGGCCGCAGGGCCACCAGCCCGCCGCCTTCGGCGAGTTCGGCGAGTTCGGCATGGCCGAGGCCTGCTCCGGGTTCGAGGCCGGCTGGGCGACGGGGCTCGAGGCGGCTCGGCGGGCGGTGGACGGACTGGCCCAGAAGACGGCCGCCAGCAGCGCCAACTACCTGGCGGTGGAGGCGGCCGTGAGCAGCTCGCTCGCCTCGATCGGCACCGGGCCATGAGCAAGGTCACCGACCTGAGACGAGCGCGGCAGACAATTCAGCAGGCGATTCAGCAGGCTGTTCACCAGGCGCAACAGGCCGACCGACCCGCCGACCGACCCGCCGTCCCGGTCATCGCCGTCCAGCAGGCGCTGGCCGTCGGGTCGCCGGTCGGCGATCCCGCCGCGATCCGCGAGCGCGCCCGGGCCTACGCACGGGCCGCCGCCGCCCACGACCGGGCCGGCGCCGAGCTGGGCGACCTGGCGCGGGACCGGCTCCCCGACTCCTGGAGCGGATCGGTGGCCGAACAGGCGGCCGGCTCGGTACGCGCGGTGGCCGAGGCACTGACGGCCACCCGCGACGCCCTCGCCGACGCCGCCCGGCTGCTCGACCGCTGGGCGGACGACCTCGCCTGGGCCCAACGCACCGACGCCCAGGGCTGTGCCCGGTTGCGCGCGGCCGCGCTGGCTCAGCCCGGCAACCGCGAGGCGCTGACGCACGCCGCCAACGGCGTGGCGGCCCGGCTGGCGGCGGCCACCCGGGCCGAAAGCTCGGGCACCAGCACGGCCGTCCGCCTCGATGAACTCTCGGCCAGGGCCCATGACTTGGCCTCGGACTCGACCTCGCGGCAGCCGGACCCGCAGACCGCCGAGGATGCCGGGGCGATTCTGACGGACCGTCAGCTCGACCGGGCCGCCCAGGTCTTCGCCGGCCTGAACGGTTCCGACCAGGCCGAGTTCAGCGCCCTGCTCTCCAACGTGGCCTCGCCCGAGGAGGCGGCCTATCTCTGGAAGGCGCTGGCGGCCGGGCATCCGCTCGCGGACATCCAGCGCTTCGACGCGACCATTCGCCGGCACGGGACCGATCCCGCCTGGCTCACCCGGCACTTGATGCCACCGCTCGGTACCGGCCAAGCGCCTGCGCCCGAAAGCTGCTGCGGCGACGACGTCCCGGTCTCCACGCTGCTCGCGCTGGCCCGGCTGGACCCGCTGCTGATGCTCAGCCTCACCACCGGCGGCAGCTTCGACCAACGGGTGCAGCAACTGTGCAGCGGCGGCGAGGCGTTCGGGGAACAAGGGGCGGCGCGCCACCCCGAGGAGGACCGCCGGGCCGCACTGCGCCGGATCGAGGCCGCAGTCGACGACGGGCTCCCCGTCTGCCTCCAGCAGGCGGACACCCCGCAGCTGCTGATCATCGGCCGCGACGGCGACCGGTTGGAGGTCTACCACCCCGAGGGCTTCACCTCCTGGATGCCCCAGGAACAGTTCATCAACGGCCAGTACACCTACGCGCTGGAGCAGCCGAAATGAACACCGACGTGGACCGGGCGGTGGGAGCGGAGCCGAGCCAGGTCCGTGCGGACACCGAACTCGCGGACCTGGACGTGCCCGCCGCGATCACCCGCGGCCTGCTGCTCGACGGCGGTCCGCGCCGCGCGCTCTTCACCGAGGCCGCGATCGCCGCCTGCCACCAGGCCGAGCAGGCGGGGCTCGGACCCTACCCGCTGGGCTTCCTGGCCCGTCACGTCCGGGCCGGCGGCTTCACCGCCGCCCTGGACCTCACCGAGCCCGCCCCGGGCGAGCCGGCGGGCGCGCTGGTGCGCGGCTGGATCAGGGCAGCGGCCGCGACCGGCCTGGACCTCGGCCGGGAGCACCTGTTCGCGCGCTGGCTGGGTCGGGTCGCGGCGCTGGTGGAGCTGCGTCGACGGTTTCCGACACGGGACCGATGAGGCCGCTGGACGGATAACCAAGGTGGCATGGCCGTGTCTTGACGGACAGTCAGGCCAGCGGGACGGCGTGCAGCGCGTGGTCGTGCCCCAGGTAGGCGTGCTGGTCGTCGGCGGCCACCGCCCAGACGTCCACGCCCGGTTCGCCGTCCTGGAAGGTCCAGCGGACGGTGCCCTGGTGCGCGGCCAGGGCGACCACCCCGTCCTTGGTCGGGCCGGGCACCAGCAGCAGGTCGCCCGCCAGGACGGGGCGGCTGCGCACGTCGAGGCGGAACGGCAGCTGGTGCTCCCACCGCGCGGTCGCGTCGGCGGTGTCGACAGCGGTGACCCGGCCGCCGTCGGTGAACAGGTAGAGCCGGCCGCCGGACGGCAGCGGGCGCAGGTAGCGGTCGCCGGAGCCCGGGTGCGGGGCGAGCCGCCACTTCTCGGTTCCGTCGGCCAGGCTGCGCGCCAGCACACCGCCGTCGGCCAGCACCTCGTAGCTGCGCTGGTCGTCGACCGCCCGTTGGACGACCGTGTCGGCCAGCCGGTCGGTGATCCACAGCCGCCGGCCGTCGCGGCCGTCGAGGAGGGAGAGCCGCGGACCCATCGAGACCAGCAGTCGGCCGCCCTCGATCGGGTGCACCACGTCGTACATCTCGCCGAGCTGCTGGCTCTGTTCCCAGCGCACCTGTCGGGTGAGCAGCGAGACGGCGAAGAAGCGGCCGGTGATGTTGTTGAGGGTGTAGACCTCGGTGGAGCAGTAGACCGTGGTCTCGTCGCAGGCCCTCGCCACCAGACTGCGCGTCGCGCCGCCGGGGGACTCGACCGGACGGGTCGGATCGTCGGGGGCTGCCGGGAGGGCGAACTGCCAGTCGGTGCTGCCGGTGGCCAGGTCGTAGCCGGAGATCCGGTCGCTCAGCATACCGAGGCCGGGCGCCCCACCGGCCAGCAGCAGCGAGCCGGCGGTGAGCAGGTCGACCTTCTCCGGCGGCGTGAAGCGCCGCACCGGGGTGCCGTTGGCCGGCGCGAGGACCGTCAGCTCCTGATCCGTCAGGACCAGCGGCCGGCGCGGCGGCGCGTCCAGGCGGGCGAGGTCCAGGAGCCCGTCACTGCGGTAGGTCCAGAGCGGCTTCGGGCCACTGATCCGGGGGCCCGCCGAGTCCGGCGCCGCCCTGGGAGTCGGTGCGGGCGCCGATGCGTCGGTGCTCAGCGCCCAGGCCGTGCCGCCGGCCAGCAGCGCCGCCCCGCCGAGCAACAGCCCGCGACGGGTACGCCGGGGCCGTCGGTCCCCCTCCAGGACGTCCGGCTCGACCTCCGCCGGCTCGCTGCCGTCCGCCCTGCCGTGCTCCGCGGCGTCCTCGTCAAAGCTCCACCCAGCCCCCATGGCGCGACCCTACCTCGCGGTGCGCGCCGATCGGGCGGGGTGTAGAGAGGAAAGGTGCCTGTCGGGTGGCGTTCCGACCCTCTCTCCCGGCCCCGGCGATCCGGCCGCGCCCTGGTGATCCTGCCGCTTGCGCTGATCGCGGTGATCACCGTCGTCGACGTCCTGAGCCCGGTCTACATCCACCTCGGACCGCTGCTGGTGGTGGCCCCCGCGATCACCGCCTCCTTCGCCGGCCCGCGGCTGACCGCCCTGGTCGGGGTGCTCGCGGTGGCGGCCCTGACCGTGATCGGCGTGCTGCGGGACGGACTGACCACCGCCAACCACGAGGCCCAGATCGCCTCGCTGATCGTGGTGTCGGCCATGGTGGTGGCGTTCCGGGCGCTGCAGGACCGGCATGCCCAGGAGCTGGTCCAGGTGCGCTCGGTCTCGGACGCCGCCCAGCGGGTGCTGCTGCGCCCGCTGCCGACCCGGATCGGCTCACTGCGGATCGCCTCGGTCTACCTGGCCGCCGAGGCCGAGGCGCAGATCGGCGGCGACCTCTATGCGGCGGCCCGCACCACCTCGGGGACCCGGCTGATCATCGGCGACGTCCGCGGCAAGGGGCTGACCTCGCTCGGCGAGGCGGCGCTGCTGCTGGGGGCGTTCCGGGCCGCCGCACATCTGCAGGCCACCCTGCCCGAGCTGGCCGCCTACCTCGACGGCAGCGTCAGCTGGGACCTCGCGGCGGCGACCGACGGCGACCCGCCCTCGGACGAGGAGGAGGACGGGACGGGCGGTGCCCGCGCCGACGCGGGCGAGTCGTTCATCACCGCCGTGATCCTGGACATCCCCGACGACGGATCGGAGATCCAGATCATCAACTGCGGGCACCCGCCGCCGCTGCTGCTGCACGACGGCCGGGTGCTGACCCTGGACGCCCGCAGCCCGGCCCCGCCGCTGGGGCTCGGCGGCCTGATCGAGCCGCAGTACCGGCCGGACGTCTTCTCGTTCACCGGCGAGGACCGGCTGCTGCTCTACACCGACGGCGTGGTCGAGGCCCGCGACAGCGCACGGGTCTTCTACCCGCTGACCGAGCGCTTCCAGGCCTGGTCCGCCGAGCGTCCCGCAGTGCTGCTGTCGCACCTGCGCCGGGACCTGCTCCACCACGCGGGCGGGCGGCTCGGCGACGACGCGGCGATGGTCGCGGTGGAGCGGGTGGCGAGCCCGAAAAGCGCTCGACAGGCGTGATCATCCGCTGCTAGGGCCTGTCCGGCCGATCTTGTCGGATCAGCGCGCGGCTCCCCCAGCCTTCGGCCGGGAGGGGCCCCATTCCGCGCCGGGCTGGGCGTGCCGCAGAGTCGTCCTCGTACTGAGCCGTCTCTGATCGTCGGACCGCACGACCAGACCGACCGCTTCGCCTACTGGCCGCGCCGCTTCCAGCGCGGCGGCCGGGTGCTGCTGCCCGGCGACCCGAACGACCCAGCGCAGTTCATCGACGTCCGCGACCTGGCCCGATGGATCCTGCACTGCGTGACCACCGAGCGGGGCGGCGTCTACAACTCGACCGGCCGGACGCTGCCGTTCGGCGAGTTCTTCGCGGCCTGCCGGGAGCTGGTCGACACCGTCTCGGAGCCGGTCTGGGTCCCCACCGAACGCCTGCTGGCCACCGGTGTCGACTCCTGGATGGGTGTGCCGATGTGGATCGGCGACCCCGACTGTGCGGCCGTCAACCGGGTCGACGTCTCGCGCGCGCTGGCCGCCGGCCTGACGCTGCGCCCGCTCGCCGACACCCTTGCCGACATCCTCGCCTGGGACAACGCCCGCGGCGGCCCGGCGGTGGAGGGCCTCACCGCCGAGGCAGAACGAGAGCTGCTGGGACGGGTGGGCCGGACGGTCCAAGGCTGGGCGGTCTAACGTGATGCCAGGCTGAGAGCGCTGGGAGGCGGTCACTGGTGAGCAACCCGACGGGCTTCACATCCGAGCCGGACTTCACCCTGGAGCCGGACTTCACGCCCGAGCAACTCGCCCGTGGCCGCGCCCTGCGGCGGGCGCAACTGCCCTGGGCGCTCGGCGGGCGGGTGGCGGGGCTGGCGCTGTCCCTGGTCCTCGGGCTGACCCCGGCGGGGGCGCACCTGGTGGAGTGGGCAGGCGAGCGGCTCGGCGGCTCCTGGGCGGCGCTGGTGCTCGGCGGGACGCTGGCGCTGGTGCTGCTCGGGCAGCTGCTCGCGGTGCCGTTCGCGGCCCGGGTACGGGTGGTGCGGCGCGGGTACGGGCTGGTCACCCAGGGCTGGCGCGGCTGGGCCGTCGACCTGCTGCGCTCCCTGCTGCTGACGCTGGCCCTCGCGCTGCCCACCGCGCTCGGCTGCTACGCGCTGACCGGGTGGTCCACCCGCTGGTGGTGGCTGCCGGCAGCCGGCGCGGCGGCCCTGCTCACCGTGCTCTTCTCGTTCCTCTTCCCGCTCCTGGTGGAGCCGCTCTTCAACCGCTTCACCCCGATGCCGGACGGCGAGCAGCGCACCGCGCTGCTGGCCCTCGCCGCGCGGGACGGGGTGGCCGTGCGGGACGTCCTGGTCGCGGACGCCTCGCGGCGGACGACGGCACTCAACGCCTACGTCTCCGGGTTCGGCGCGACCCGGCGGATCGTCGCGTACGACACCCTGCTGAGCACGGCGGCGCCGCGCGAGGTGGAGCTGGTGGTGGCGCACGAGTTGGGGCACGTGAAGCACCGCGACGTGCCGCTCGGGACGGTGCTCGGCGCGCTGGGCGCGGCCGGGGCGGTGGCACTGCTGGGCCTGCTGACCTCGCTGCGCCCGCTGCTGGACGCGGCCGGCGCCTCCGACATCGCCGACCCGCGCTCGCTGCCGCTGCTGGCGGCCTGCGCGGCGCTGCTCGGCGCGCTGGGCGGGCCGGCCCAGGCCGCGGTGAGCCGGCGGATCGAGGCCCGGGCCGACCAGCACGCGCTGGACCTGACCGAGGACCCGGACCAGTTCGTGGCGATGCAGCGGCGCCTCGCGCTGACCAATGTGGCCGATGTGGACCCGCCGCGGCTGCTGGAACTGCTCTTCGCCACCCACCCGAGCACGGCCCGCCGGATCGCGGCGGCGCGGGCCTGGCAGCGGACGGCCTGACGGATACTCAGGTTCCATGGAACCTTTTGACAGTTGGGAGCTGGCCGACGCCCCCGCGGTGGTGGCGCCGGACGGTTCGCTGGTCCGCCCGGTCGGCCTGTTGGCGGGCGCCGCGAGCCTGGCCAGGTTCGAGTTGGCGCCGGGCGCGGTGACCCGGGCCGTCACCCATGCCACTGTGCAGGAGATCTGGCAGGTGCTGTCCGGCTCCGGGCTGCTGTGGCGCCGCCAGGGCGAGCGCGAGGAGGTCACGGCGCTGCTGCCCGGCACCACCGTGACGATTCCGCTGGGCACCCACTTCCAGTTCCGCGCGGACCAGGCGGGCCAGACGGATGGGCCGGGCCTGGTGATCCTCGGTGTCACCGTGCCGCCCTGGCCGGGCGATGCGGAGGCCCGGGTGGTGGCGGGTCCCTGGGCGCCCGCCCTCGGCTGACGAAGCGCCGGTCCGGGGCCCGTCCCGGTAGGCAGCGGCGGTCTGGCAGGCTGGGCGGATGACTGCTGGGCGGATGACTGCTGGACGTGGGCTGGACGAGGACGGGCTGATCATCCGTGAGGGTGCGCTGAGCCGGGTGGACCTGGCGTTCGCACCAGTGGTGGCCGCCGCGCGGGAGCGGATCGCGGCAGCGTTCGGGCCCGAGCGGCTGCACAGCGCCTACCTCTACGGCAGCATCCCGCGCGGCACCGCGGTGCCCGGCGTCTCCGACCTGGACCTGCTGCTGGCGCTGCGTCAGCCACCCGGCGCAGCGGACCGGGCCGCCGCGGACGCGCTGCTGGCGGACCTGGACGGGCGGTTCGCGCAGCTCAACGGGGGCGGCGTGCTGCTCTTCGCCGCCGAGACGCTGCTCAGTGAGCTGGAGCGGTACGACCTCGGCTGGTTCGTCGCCTGCCTCTGCACCCCGCTGCTCGGCCCCGACCTGGCCGAGCAGCTCCCCCGCTACCGTCCCGACTCCCTGCTGGCCCGGGAGACCAACGGCGACCTCGCGCCGCTCCTCCCCCGCTGGCGGGAACGGGCGGCGGCGGGCGCGGATCCGGTGGCGCTCAGCCGAGGGGCGGCACGCAAGATCGTCCGCACCGGCTTCACCCTGGTGATGCCGCGCTGGCGGGGGTGGACCAGCGACCTGCTGGAGTCAGCCGAGGCCTTCGCGAGCTACTACCCCGCCCGCGGCGGGCAGATGCGTGCCGCCGCCACCGCCGCCCGGACCGGCAGCACCGACCCCGAGCTGCTCTCCCTGCTGCTGACGGACCTCGGCCCATGGCTGGCCGCCGAGTACCTGGCCGTCCATGGCGAGAAGGCGCCGCGCCCCTGACGGATGGTCATGAACTGCTCGGCGGGCCGCCCACCCTGCCCCACAGGATGGGCGGCCCGGCTGCTCAGCCGAAGTAGCTGTGGAAGTTCTTGGAGAACTCGTTGCCGTTGTACTGGTCCCAGTTGATCGACCAGGTCATCAGGCCCCGCAGGTTCGGCTGCTTGCCGCTGCGCGGCGTGTACGTCCCGCAGTTGCTGCCCTTGGTCAGGCAGTCCAGCGCCTGGTCGACCGCGCTCGGGGCGACATAGCCGTTGCCCGCATAGGAGTTGGCCGGCATGCCGATCGCCACCTGGGAGGGCGCCAGGGCGGGGAACATGTTGCCGGTGTTGCCGGCCACCGGGAAGCCGGTGAGCAGCATGTCGGTCATCGCCTCGTGGAAGTCGGCGCCGCCCATCGAGTGGTACTGGTTGTCCAGACCCATGGTGGAGCCGGAGTTGTAGTCCTGGACGTGCAGCAGGGTGAGGTCGCCGCGCAGTGCGTAGATCACCGGCAGGAAGGCGCCGGCCCGCGGGTCCTGGCCGCCCCAGGGCCCGGAACCGTAGTACTGGTAGCCGAGTTGGACGAAGAACGTCTCCGGCGCCATGGTCAGCACGAACTTCGAGCCGTACTTGGCCTTCAGCGACTTCAGCGCCGAGACGGTGTTGACGATCACCGGCGTGGTCGGGTTCTTGAAGTCGGTGTCACCGGTGTTGAGCGAGAGCGAGTGGCCCTCGAAGTCGACGTCCAGGCCGTCCAGGCCCCACTTGTCGATGATCGAGGAGACCGAGCTGACGAAGGCGTCGCGGGCGGCGGCGGTGGTGAGTTGGACCTCGCCGTTCTGGCCGCCGATGGACAGCAGCACCTTCTTGCCCTTGGCCTGCTTGGCGAGGATCGCGGCCTTGAAGTCGGCGTCGGTCTCGGCGGTCGGGCAGTCGGTGACGGAGCACCGGTTGAAGTGGATGTTGCCGGAGGTCACCGAGTCGGGCTCGCCGAAGGCCAGGTCGATGACGTCCCAGGAGTCGGGGACGTCGGAGAGCTTCTGGTAGCCGGCGCCGTTGGCGAAGCTGGCGTGCAGGTAGCCGACCAGGGCGTGGGTCGGCAGGCCGCCACCGGGGGGCGGGGTGGTGGTGGGAGTGGGGGTCGGCGTGGGAGTGGGCGTTGGAGTCGGCGTGGCGGTCGGCGTCGGGGTGGGCGTGGGGGTCGGCGTGGGGGTCGGGGTGGGTGTCGGCGACGGGCTCGGGTTGCCCGGACCGTTGAGCGACACGTCGTCCGCGTAGTACGCGCCCTGCCCGTACCAACCGTGCAGGTAGACGGTCGCGCTGGTCTGGCCCGCCGCGGTGGTGAAGCCGACCGAGAGCTGCTGGTACCCGCCGCCGGTGCCCGGCGTCCAGGTGCTGCCGCCGCCGTTGACGCCCAGGTACACATAGGCGCCGTTGACGTAAGCGCTCAGCGTGTACGTGGTGTTCGGGGTGACCGTGACGGTCTGCGTGCACTGCGCGTCGTCGGCCGAGGTGGCCGCCCCGGCGAGCGCGTAACTTCCGCTGTGCGCATGGCCGGTGACCACACTTCCGGTGCCGCCGGTGCAGCTCCAGGGGCTCAGGCCGCCGCTCTCGAAGCCGCCGTTGGCCAGGTACTCGCCGGCCGAGGCGGTGGGCGCCAGACCGACCGTCAGACCGGCCACGCCACCGACCGCAACCACCCACGCGGTGGCGACCGCGGCCAGTCGGCGGGAGCCACGACGCGGGCGGGGATGGGGACTTGGACGGGTGGAATCAGCTCTGCTGAGACTGCGCATGTGGGGATGCTCCTGCCTCGACTGCCACAAGTGGGGGATGTCCACCGGGGGCAGCGCAGGGAGCGACCCTGCCGCCGCCCACGTGGTCCAGACCACTGAAGCGGTCTGGACCAGTCCGTGTCAATGCTCCGTCTGACGCGGGTTCAGTCGGTCCGAGGGCGGTTGCCACACAGGGTCAGGCCTTGGCGCCCACAGTCACGCCTTGGTGCGCGCGTAGTGCCGGGATGCCTTGGCCCGGTTGCCGCAGGTGGCCATCGAGTGCCAGCGGCGGGTGCCGTTCTTCGAGGTGTCGTAGAAGCGGAGCACGCACGACTCGCTGGCGCAGGAGCGAATCCGGTCGGGGGCCTCGGCGAGCAGCCGCAGATAGTCCTCCGCCGCACTCCAGGCCGGCAGCCAGGCCGGGGCGTCGGTCTCGACCTGCTGGGCGGGCCCGTCAGCGGTCAGCGTGCGGCGGATCGAGCCGTGCGCGAGGACGGCGTTCAGCTCGGCGCGGGCCTCGGGCAGTTGCTCGCCCGCCACCCTCCCCAGCTCCAACTGCAGCAGCGCCTCCCGGGTGGCGACCAGGGCGTCCAGCGTCGCCCGGTCGGCCGGCACTCCTTGGTCCGCGAAGCCGTTCAGCGCCAGCCAGAGGGCCAGTCCGTCCAGCGAGTCCAGTAGGTCGCGCGGGTTCCCGCCGTTGTTCCAGCGGGTGTTGAGCAGGTCGAGCGCGAGCGGCTCACCGGGCAGCGGGCGCGGATCGTCCAGTGGAGGCCGTGGGGCTTGCGGGGGCTGCGGCGCCTGGGGGGTCATGGCATTCCAATCCGAGGATGCGGTCGATTCTAACCGGCTTGGCCGACTCAAGCGGTTGACGCTTCCGCGAACTAACCTCCATACTCGATATAACCGGTTAGTCCGGAGCTGGTCCGGACCCGCATACGGAGGTTTCTCCATGCCGCAGCTCGCCACCGCCACGTCCTTCCAGACCGGTCACATCGGCCTGAACGTCACCGACGTCGACCGCTCCCGCGCCTTCTACCAGCGCGTCTTCGGCCTCGACCTGCTCGGCGAGGGCAACGAGCCCGAGCGCCGCTTCGCCTTTCTCGGCCGCGACGGCCAACCGGTGGTCACCCTCTGGCAGCAGAGCGAAGGCAGCTTCGCCCCTGCCTCCCCCGGACTGCACCACCTCTCCTTCCGCGTGGAGACCATCGAGGAGGTGCGCGCGGTCGAGGAGCTGCTGCGCGAACTGGGCGCCGAGTTCGCCTACGAGGGCGTGGTCCCGCACCGCGAGGGAGCCGACTCCGGCGGCGTCTTCTTCGCCGACCCGGACGGCATCCGACTGGAGGTCTTCACCCCGAGCGGCGCCAAGTCTGCTACCGCCCCGAACGGGGCGGCCCCGACCTGCGGCTTCTTCTAGACCCCGGCCGGCCCCGCTGCCCCCGCCGCCGCGAGCCCGCCCCGACCAGCCGCTCGCGGCGGCGGCCCCTTCTCACCCCGGAGGTCACCGTGAACACGCTCTTCGACCGTCCGCCACAGCTCTCCGGCGAGCAACTGGTACGCCGCCAGGCCGGATTGGACCGGCCCGGCTACTCCGGACCGACCAAGAGCCGACGGATTCCGGCCGTCGCCGCCGAATTCCTCTCCGCCCAGCCGATGCTGGCGATCGGCGCGGCCGACCCGCAGGGTCGACTCTGGGCGAGCCTGCTCACCGGACCGCCGGGCTTCCTCGCCGCACTGCCCGGCGCGGCGGAGAACCCCGACGGGCTACGAGTCGACGCACTGCCCAGCCCAAGCGACCCGCTGGCGGCGGTGCTGCGCCGACCGACCCCGGTGGGGATGATCGCCCTGGAACCGTCCAAGCGACGCCGGATGCGGATGAACGGACGTGCGGCGGCGGATGGTTCAGGACTGACCGTGACCTTGGACCAGGTCTTCGCGAACTGTCCGAAGTACATCCAGAGCCGCGCGTACGAACTGCGCGAGCAGGCCCCTGGCACGCCCATCCGAACCACCGAACTGACCGGTTCTCAAGCCGAGTTGATCTCCGCATCGGACACCTTCTTCATCACCACCGCCGACCGGTCCGGCGACGTCGACACCTCGCACCGGGGCGGCAACCCCGGCTTCGTCCAACTGCTCGCGCCCGATCGACTCCGCTGGCCCGACTACGTGGGCAACGCCATGTTCTGCACCCTGGGCAACCTCGCCGAGAACCCCGCAGCCGGACTCCTCTTCATCGACTGGCGAACCGGCACCACCCTCCAACTGACCGGCACCGCCCACACCGACTGGAACCCCGCCCATGCCGCCCAAGTCCCCGGCGCCCAACGCCTGGTCGACTTCACCCTCCACGAGGCACTGACCACCCCCACCGCGCTCCCCTTGCACTGGACCGCCCCCGACTACTCCCGCTTCAACCCGCCCCTCTGACGAGAACTCGCTGAAGAACGTGCTCGCCGCCGAGGCGGCGGGGGTGGATGTGCGGACCTTCGTGGACCGCAACGCCGCCGCCTTCGAGGCACTGCGCGAGCCGCTCGCGCTGAGCTTCGACGACTTCATCCGGACCAGCCGGGATCCGCGCCACGCCGTTGGGGTGGCGGAGCTCTGGCGGCGCTGCGAGGCGGCCGGGGACCTCTACCGGCGGTGGTACGAGGGCTGGTACTGCGTGGGCTGCGAGCAGTTCTACACACCTCAGGAGCTGGTCGAGGGGCGCTGTGCGGAGCACGGCACCGAGGCCGAGTGGGTGGCGGAGGAGAACTGGTTCTTCCGGCTCTCCCGCTACACCGAGCCGCTGCGCGCGGCGATCGCCGGGAACCGGCTGCGGATCGAGCCGGCCGCGCGCCGCAACGAGGTGCTCGGTCTGCTCGCGGGCGGGCTGCGGGACTTCTCGGTCTCCCGCTCGCAGGCGCGCGCCCTGCTCGACGCCTGCCGCACGCTCGGTGAGGAGCTCGCACCCTTCCTGCCGGAGGCCGCGCGGCGGGTACGGGAGCAGTGCGCGGCTGGGTCGGACGGGCGGTTGCCGGGGCGGAGGCGCTGTTTCGGCGATTGGGGCGGGTCTACGATCGTGCAACGTGAACATCACACCGATGCGCGCCGAGCACGCCGAACAGGTGCTGGCCGTCTACGCCCTGGGCATCGCCGAGGGGAACGCCACCTTCGAGACCGAGGCTCCGAGTTGGGAGCGGTTCGACGCCGCGAAGCTGCCCGAGCACCGGCTGGTCGCGCTGGACGAGGGCGAGAACGGGCAGCTACTCGGCTGGGCGGCGGTCTCGCCAGTGTCCGACCGGAGCGCCTACGCGGGAGTGGTCGAGCACTCGGTGTACGTGCACCCCGACGCGCGCGGGCGCGGGGTGGGCCTCGCCCTGCTGCGGGCGCTGCTGGCGTCGACGGACGCGGCCGGGATCTGGACCGTCCAGTCCGGGATCTTCCCGGAGAACACGGCCAGCCTGGCGCTGCACCGGCGGGCCGGATTCCGGGTGGTCGGCACCCGGGAGCGGATCGGGCAGTCGCAGGGGCGCTGGCGCGATGTGGTGATGGTGGAGCGGCGCAGCCCCGGGAGCGCGGTGGCCGAGCCGCCGGCGGGCGGGGACGGTCGCAGAGGCGAGGACGGTGACGACCGGGCGCTCGCCTTCGCCCAGCGCCAGCTCGCCTTCTACCGGAAGTCCCGGGACACCGCGAAGTTCCAGCACAAGGCCAGCGAGCTGCTGGCGCTGGTCAGCACGGCGGGCACCGTGGTGGTTTCCGCGCTGGACGCGCCGGCCGCCGTCACCGCCACGCTCGCCGCGCTCACCCTCTTCCTGACGGGCTACCGGCAGCTCTTCACGCCGAACGAGCGCTGGACCCGCACGTCGGTGGCCTGGTTGACGCTCCATCACGAGATCGCCCGCTACCTGCAGCGGCGCCCCGCCGAGCGGGACTCCGATGCGCTGCTGGAGCGGACCATCGAGATCAGCCAGACCGAGAGCAGCGAGTGGATCGAGGCCCGGCGAGCACAGCAGTCACCGGGGCCGGCGGCGCCGGGGCGCAGCGGTCCGATGTGATCAAGTCGGGGGTTGTCCGCGCCGTGAGCGGGTGCGGACACTTGACCTTGTGGACGAATCGACCCCGAGGCCCGTACCGCCGGTAACGCCCGTACTGCCTGTGAGACCAGTAGCGCCCGCCGAGGTACCGGGCGTGCCGCCGGCCCGCCCCGCCGCGCTGGTCTTCGCCGACCAGGTCCTCGACCCCGGCTCGTTCCGCAGCTGGGACACGCCACCGGTGTACGGCCCCACCCTGGCGCCCGGCTACGCCGAGGACCTGGCCAGGGCCCGGGCCCGCAGCGGGGCCGACGAGGCCGCGCTGACCGGTGAGGGACGGATCGGCGGTCAGCGGGTCGCCGTCCTGCTCAGCGAGTTCCGCTTCCTGGCCGGCTCGATCGGCACCGCCACCGCCGCCCGCCTACTGCGGGCCGTCGAACGCGCGACGGCCGAACGGCTGCCGCTGATCGCCTTCCCCGCCTCGGGCGGCACCCGGATGCAGGAAGGCACACCCGCCTTCGTCCGGATGATCGCGATCGCCAACGCGGTGGGCGCGCACCGGGCGGCCGGCCTGCCGTACCTGGTCCACCTGCGCCACCCCACCACCGGTGGCGTGCTCGCCTCCTGGGGGTCGCTCGGCCAGCTCACCACCGCCGAGCCGGGCGCGCTGGTCGGCTTCCTCGGACCGCGGGTGTACCAAGCCCTGTACGGCGCACCGTTCCCGGAGGGCGTCCAGCAGGCCGAGCACCTGGAACAGTTCGGGACGGTGGACGCGGTGCTCGAGCCCGCACAGCTGCGGGAGTGGCTGACAGCGGCACTCGGGGTGCTCGCGGGTGCCGCCGATGGAACAGCACCTGACGAGACGTCTGCGGTACTTGAGCCGGCCGGCCCGGTCTGGCGGTCCGTCACCCTGACCCGGGACCCCGAACGCCCCGGGCTGGCCGAAGTGCTGGGACAGGCCGAGGCGCTGGTCCCGCTCTCCGGGACGGGCGCCGGCGAGCGGGACGACGCGCTGCGCCTGGCGCTGGCCCGGTTCGACGGAGTCAGCTGCGTGGTGGTCGGCCACGACCGGGCGGCAGCGGCCGTGCACGGACCGGTCGGCCCGGGCGCACTGCGCACCGCCCGGCGCGGGATGCGGCTGGCGGCGGAGCTGCGGCTGCCGCTGCTGACGGTGATCGACACGCACGGCGCCGAACTCAGCCAGGCGGCCGAGGAGGGTGCACTGGCGGGCGAGATCGCGCGCTGCGTGGCCGAGTTGAGCACGCTGCCGACCCCGGTGGTGAGCCTGCTGCTCGGCGAGGGCGCGGGTGGCGCGGCGCTGGCCCTGCTCCCGGCGGACCGCGCGGTGGCCTGCGAGCACGCCTGGCTCTCGCCGCTGCCGCCCGAGGGCGCCTCGGTCATCCTGCACCGCACCCCTGACCTGGCTCCACAACTCGCGGACCAGCAACGGATCAGCGCCCCCGAGCTGCTGCGCGAGGGCGTGATCGACCGGATCCTCCCGGAGCCCTTCGAGGAGGACGCCGGCACCTTCACCCGCCGCCTCGCCCGCACCGTGGCCGCCGAACTGACCCGCGCCGCCACCCTGGACATCCCCCACACCCGCCTCACCCGCTTCCGCTCCCTGGCCCACTAGCCCCAGACGAGGCAGCCACCGGCTTCGCCGGCCCCACCGCCCGCGGCCGGCTGCCCGTCACTCCCCCCGCCGCCCTGCCAGGGCGTCGTGGGCGGCGGCGGCTTCACGGTGGACGGGGGCCAGGGGGGCGGTCGGGGCTGTGGGCGTGGGGGGCGGGGGTGGGGCGCTGGTGCGGATGGCGGTGGCGAGGGCGCGCAGTTCCGTGCTGGCAGCGGTGACCTCCGCCGCCGTGGGCCGCGCAGCACCCTGGGCCGCGCGGACGGCGGCTGCCGTGGCGGCGTCGATCACCCGTTCCACCGCGACCAACAGCGGCCACCAGGCGGCGGCGTGGGCGCCCATCGGGGGTGGTTCGCCGAGGGCGCGTTGGAACTCGGTGCGCATGCCGGCCAGGTCGCGGTAGAGGCGGCGGCGCAGCCGGGTCCGGGTGGCTGGGACCGGGCTCGGGGTGGCGAAGGCGCAGTCGATGTACCGGGCGGTGTCGTCCACCGCGTCCGCCAGCTGCGCGCCGACCCGGGAGTGCCAGCTCTCCGGCCACAGCGCGTACCCGGCGACCAGGACGATCGCGCAGCCGATCAGGCTGTCCACCAGGCGGGGTACCAGCAGCCCGACGCCCTGGTGGCTGAGCAGGTCGGAGAAGATCAGGATCAGCGGGGTGATCACCGCCGTCTGCAGGCCGAAGCTGCTCCGCGAGACGATCGGCAGCGAGGCCGCCAGCGCGGCCACCGCCGGCACCTCCCACCAGCCGCGCGGCACCACCTCCAGGATCGCGGCCGCCACCACCAGGCCTGCCGCCGTGCCGACCGCGCGCAGCACGGCGCGTGAGAAGACCGAACCGAAGTCGGGCTTGAGGACGAAGGTGACGGTGAGCGGCACCCAGTACGAGCGCGGCACCGCGACGGTGGAGACCAGTGCCTGTGCGAGCCCCATGCAGAGCGCCAGCCGCAGGCCGTACCGCCAGGAGTCCCCGGAGGCCAGCACCTCGCGGGCGGACGCCATGAAGCGCACCCGCAGTGCGCCGGGCGCGGTGACGTACTGGATGCCTTCGCGCTTCCCCGCGAGCACCTCGCGCACGTGCAGCAGTGCGGCGACGGCGGCCCGGGCGGCAGGAGTGGCGGGGGTCGCGGGGGTCGCGGGAGTGGCCGGCTCGACCAACCCCGCCGGCCTCGGCGTACCCGCCCCGCCGGCCACCCCACCGGCCACCCCATCGCCCGCCCCACCGCCCGCCACCGTGTCCGCGATCTGCCGCACCTGCGCGGCGAGTTCCGCGCGCAGCGGCCCGCCCTCCGCGTGCACCGCCGGCGCCGCCTCCACCAGCGGGGTGAGCGCGTTGAGCAGCGCGATCAGCCTGCCGTCTCGCCTCCCGCCTCGCCTGCCGACTCGCCGTCGTTCCTCGTGTTCATCGCCTGATCCTCACCCGCCGAGCCCGGCCCACCGAGGAGGCACGGTCGACACACCCGCCATTGCGCAAATCAGCGTGAAACTGCTATCAAATACGCAGAATCGATCAATCTAGAGTCCCTGGAGCCCACGTTGGCCGCCCCCGCCGCGATCCTCACCGTCACCCTCAATGCGGCGCTCGACGTCACCTACCAGGTGCCCGGCGTCCAACTGCACCGCAGCAACCGGGTCGCGGCCGTGACCACCCGAGCTGGCGGCAAGGGCGTCAACGTGGCGCAGGTGCTGCGCCGGCTCGGACGACCGACCGTGGTCGCCGGACTGGTCGGCGGCACGGCGGGCGCGACGCTGCGGGCGGACCTGGCCGCGTCCGAGGCGTCCGCCACCCCGCTCACCGACGCGCTGCTGACCATCCGCGCCGAGACCCGCCGGACCATCGCCGTGGTCGACCCGGTGGCCGCCGACGTGACCATGTTCAACGAGCCCGGACCTGCCGTCAGCCCCGCCGAGTGGTCGGCCTTCCAGGCGCACTACGCCCGCCTGCTCGACCAGGGCTGCGCCGCCGTGGCCCTCTCCGGCAGCCTGCCGGCCGGCCTCCCGGTGGACGCCTACGCCACCCTCGTCGCGCTCGCCCGGGACCGCGGCATCCCGGTCCTGCTCGACACCTCGGCGCCCTGGCTGCTCCCCGCCCTCGCGGCCGGGCCCGATCTGATCAAGCCCAACCTGGACGAGCTCCGCGAGGCCACTGGCCTGACCGATCCGCAGCAGGCCGCCGAGGCGCTGCTCGTACGCGGGGCCCGGGCGGTGATCGCCTCGCTCGGCGCGGACGGGCTGCTCGCCGTCACCCCCGAGGGCAGCTGGCGGGCCACCCCGCCCGAGCAGCTCACCGGCAACCCGACCGGCGCCGGCGACTCGGCGGTGGCCGCACTCACGGCCGGCCAGGTCGACGGTTCGCCCTGGCCGGAGCGGCTCGCCGAGGCCGTCGCGCTCTCGGCGGCGACGGTACTGAGCCCGCTGGCGGGGACGTACGACGAGGCGGCGTACCGGGCGCTGCTCCCCCGGGTCGTGGTGACGGCCGCCGGGGCGTGATCCACGGTTCCGCCGAGAGCTTGCCGCTCTTCCCCAACCGGTGATCGTGCAGGCAGAGTCGCCGGCAGGAGACTTCTGATGCTGGGTGGTACCGAGTTCGTCGGCCGATTGCCCTGGCGGCTGGCCCGAATCGCCCGAATCTGGATCCCGCCGGGCGAGCTGTACGACACCATGCACCAGGGCGACGTCAGCAAGGCGCTGGCAACAGGCCTGCGCTGCCGCCCGATCGAGGAAACGGTCACGGACACCTGGGCCTGGCAGCGGCAGTTGCCGGGCGGGGCACCGGAGGGCACCGAGAACTCGCCGACGGGGATCAGCGCGGAACTGGAGGCGAAGCTGCTGAAGGGGTGACACACGGTGGCACACCCAACAGGACCGGTCACCGATCAGGTGCGGTAGGCGCTGCGCCGGTGGCGGACGGCGATGATCTCGACCGTGTGCTTGGCCTCGTTGATCTCGTAGAGAATGCGGTAGGTCCCGCGCCGGGCGCTGTACAGACCGTCATAGGGCTCATCGAGCGGCTTGCCCACCCGGTGTGGATTGACGGCGATGGCCCCGGTAATCGTCTCGTATGCCGCCGCAGCCACTTCCTCGGGCAGCTCCTCGGCCAGCGCACACCGGGCGGCGGCCGTGAACCGGATCTCCCAACGCTCGGCGCTCACGCGGCGTTCGTCTTCTTCCCGAGGCGTGCGGCCATCAACTGGGCCATCTCGTCTCCGGTGGTGTGCTCGTCGGGATTCTCCTTGGCCTCCTTGATATCGCGCACGAGGTCAGGATCGGCGAGGACGGCCATGGTCTCCATCATCGACTCGTACTGCGCCACGGACATGATCACGACCGAGGGGCGGCCGTTCCTGGTCAGGGTGAACTCGTCGTGCTCACGTTCAGCACGGTCGGCCAGCTCGGCGATACGGCCCTTGGCTTCGGTGATCGGAATGGTCTCCATAGTGGCCAGCTTAACGACCGGTCCGAATTACGGCCATTATAAGGTACTGCGGATACTCCGGCTCCTACTGGGAGGAAATCGGGAGACCTCCTCCAAGTCGCCGATTAGTCTGGCGAGTTCGTTCTCGCGCCTGCCAGGAGGAGACTGCCATGGACCAGCTGTTCACCCGGATTCCCCCGTACGACCACGGCCTGCTCGATGTCGGCGACGGCAACCGGATCTACTGGGATGTCAGCGGCAATCCCGAGGGGAAACCGGTCCTGTCCGTGCACGGTGGCCCCGGCGGTGGAGGGCGCCGAGGCGGCACGACCACGGTCTTCGATCCCGAGGTGTACCGGGTCATCCGGTACGACCAGCGCAACTGCGGCGAGAGCCTGCCGCATGCCGCCGACCCGGCGGTGAGCCTCGAACACAACACCACCGAGCACCTGATCGCCGACATGGAACGGCTGCGTGAGCACCTCGGCATCGAGCGCTGGATGTTGTTCGGCGGCTCCTGGGGCCCGACGCTGATCCTCGCCTATGCCGAGCGATATCCCGAGCGGGTGTCCGAGATCGTCCTCGTCAGTCTCATGCTGAGCCGGCCGGAGGAGATCAACTGGCTCTACCGCGACCTGGGCTGGCTGCTCCCCGGGCCCTGGGAGGCGTTCCGCGACGCGCTGCCGGAGGCGGACCGGGGCGGCAACCTGCTGGCAGCCTACGACCGGCTGCTGAGCAGCCCGGACGAGGCAGTCCGGCTGAAGGCGGCCCGTGACTGGTGCACCTGGGAGGATGCGGTGATCGCCCATGAGGCGCTCGGCCACCCTGGTGCCTACAGCGACCGGCCGGACGACGCGCTGGTGGCCCTCGCCCGGATCTGCGCCCACTACTTCTCCAACAACGCCTGGCTGGAGGACGGGCAACTGCTGCGCGACGCCCACCGGCTGGCCGGCATCCCGGGTGTGCTGATCCATGGCCGGCTCGACCTGGGCTGTCCCCTGAAAAGCGCGTGGGAGCTGGCGAAGGCTTGGCCCGACGCCGAATTGAAGGTGGTCGACGAGTCGGGGCACACAGGCAGCCCTGCGATGACGCAGGCGGTCCTGGAAACCATCGCACGGTTCGCCAAGAACTGACGGGTCGGCAGGACGAAGCTGCCTAGCCGCGCCGCCGGCTCGCGCCTGCCGTCACCGGGTCGCGCCAGACCGGGGCATCGGCGGTGTCGGCGGCGAAGGCGAAGTGGACGACCTTGCCGGCGGCCGTCGGCTCCCAGCCCCAGCTGCCGGCCAGGGCTGCCACCAGTGCGAGGCCGCGCCCGGAGGGCAGTTCGTCGCCGGCCGCGAGCAGCACGGGCGCGCGGCAGGACCGGTCGACCACCTCCACCCGGAGCTGGTCGCCGGTCCAACGGACCGTCACCCGGCAGTCGCCGCCCGCGTGTTCGAGGGCGTTGGTGACCACCTCGCTGGCGCAGAGCCGCAAGTCCGCCAAGGCGTCGCGGGAGAGTGGCACACCCCAGCGCTGGGCCACCGCGACAATCCGGTCACGGGCCCTGCGCACCGCGTCCACACCGGCGGTGACGTGGAATTCGTCCCGGAGGGGACGGTACTCGCGCTCCATCTCGGCATCTCCTCGACGATCAGGGGGGCGGCCGAGCCTACGTGTGCCGCCCCCCACGACTGATACACAGTCAATCGACTTACGCCAAAGAAGAGAACGGTCCATGCTGGACGGAGTCGTGAATGACGTGAATCAGCGGGGGAGCTATGACACGCACGCCGAACAGACAGTTGAGCGCTCTACTGGCCGAGGCCCACTGGGGCAATGACCAACTGGCCCGCGCGGTCAACCGCATCGGCCGGGATGCCGGCCTGGAACTGACCTACGACCACTCCTCGGTCTCGCACTGGCTCAGGGGCGTCCGACCGAGGGCGGCCGTCCGGCCGGTGATCGCGGAGGCCTTCGCCCGCCGGCTCGGCCGGCCGGTGACCTCGCAGCAGGCCGGCTTCGGCCCGGCTCCCGCCGGCACGGAGGACGGCGGGGAACTGGGCGGGCTGGCCGACCTGGTGCGCAACGACATGGATCCGTCCCGGCGCAGCATGCTCGCCGCCGGGCTCTACTCCGCTGCGTTACTGGTGCCCGGCTACAGCGAGCTCGCGCAGCGCCTGGACAGCGCGCGCCAGGAGGTCCGCGCCGGGCGGACGGTACGGATCGGAGAGAGCGAGGTGGAGACGGTCCGCGCGATGACCGAGCGGATCGCGGGGATCCTGGACGAGCTCGGCGGCGGCCACGCACGTCCGATGAGCGCCGCCTTCCTGGCCAACACCGTGATGCCGTGGCTGACCGCCGACGGCACCGCGCAGGTCAAGAAGTCGATGCTGGCGGCCGCCTCCGACCTGGTCTACCTGACCGGCTGGATGGCGATGTACGAACGGGCCCACGGCCTGGGGCAGCAGTACTTCAGCGAGGCGCTGACGCTGGCTCAGGACAGCCAGGACCATGTGACGTACTGCCGCACCCTGCGCGGCATGGCGCTGCAGGCGGCCAACCTGGGCTACGGGCCACGGGCGCTGGAGTACGCGGACGCGGCCGCCGAGTGCGCGCCGGCCGCCGGGCCCCGGCTGACGGCCTTCCTGCGCGGCCAGCAGGCGCACGGCGCGGCCCTGGTGCAGGACCAGCGGCTCGCCTTCGCCCGGCTCAACCAGACCGAGGCGGCGCTCGCCAAGGCCGACGGGCGCAACGACGCGGTGGGCGGCTACGACTGGGCGGCCTACCACTTCCACGTCAGCAGCGTGCTGTACGCGCTCGGCGACCTACCGGGCTCGATCAAGGCGATGCGCCAGTCCAACCGGGTCCGCCCGGCCAACGAGCGCCAGGGGCGGCTGCACGCCAACGGGGTGCTGGCGACCCGTCAGTGGGAGCTCGGCCACATAGAGGCCGCCGCCGGCACCTGGGGCGAGTTCCTGGACGACTACGCGGCGCTGTCCACGGCGCGCGGCGACGAGCACTTCGACGTCCTGCGGCGCAGCGTCACCACCCAACCGGGCAGCCGGGTGGTCCGCCGGCTGGGCGAGCGAGTGGGGGAGGTGGCCCGACAGAAGGCGGCGGCGTAGTCGGCGGCGGCGTAGTCGGCGGGGGTGCAGTCGGCGGGGGTGCAGTCGGCGGGGGTGCAGTCGACTGGGCACTCCCTCCCGTGCGGGTACCCTAGGGGGGTACGGGTACAGTGGCCGGCAGAGATCGGCACGGGAGGGGAATCGGTGAGCGGGCACGGCGCGACAGCGAGGCGGGCGGGGGCCCGGCTACTGCTGCTCTGCGCCGTGCTGGTCGGGCTGTTCCTGATGCACGGCGCCCCGGCGACCGCCGTCGGTGGCTGCCACGACGGCGCGCGTACCGTCAGCATGCCCAGCCACGCGATGCACCCGGCCGAGCCGGTGGCCGCGCCGGTCCCCGACCCGATGACCGAGCCGATGGCCGAGCGCCTCTCCCCGGCCGCCACGCACGCCACCGCGAATGCCGCAGCGCACGCTCCGGCGCACGGCGGGAGCTGCCTGGCCACCCAGGCCCGCAGCAGCGTCCCGCTCCCTGTCGCGGCGGCTGTCGCGGCAGTCCTGGTACTGCAGATCGGTGTGCCGAGGCCGAGGCTCGGCCTCGGCCGCCGCGCCCGGCGCCGGGGACCGCCCGACAGCGGGCGACAACTCCTGCTCCAGGTCTGCGTAGCGCGGAACTAGGCCGACACCTCCCGGGCCCCGGATCTCCGGTGGCCCGGCACGGTGTCCTGCTCACTTCGCGCCGCGCCCCGGACAGCCCCTGGCGGCGGCGCGCACCTGGAAAGTAGCCCCAGCATGTCCGCGTTCTCCCGTTCCCGCCGCACCCTCGCCGCCGTCGCCGGCGCCGCAGCCCTCGCGCTGGCGCTCACCGCCTGCGGCTCCTCGTCCATGAACATGGATTCGCACTCCGGGACCATGGACTCGCACTCCCCCAGCGCGATGCCGTCCATGCCCTCCATGCCCTCCATGTCCACCATGCCCGGCATGGGTTCCGCCACCAGCGACGGCCTCGCCGACGCCCAGGACGGCTACCGCCTCAGCGGCCTGCCCGACACTCTCCCGGCCGGCCAGGGAGCCGCGCTGAGGTTCTCCATCACCGCCCCCGACGGCAGGCCGCTCACCGACTTCGCCGTCGAGCAGACCCAGCGCCTGCACTTCTACGCGATCCGCTCGGACCTGACCGGCTTCCAGCACCTCCACCCCACCCTGGCCGGCGACGGCAGCGGCGGCTGGACCGCGCAGTTGGCCGCGCCCGAGGCCGGGACCTGGCGGTTCTACGCCTCCTTCACACCGGACAGCGGCCCGGGCAAGGGCCGGGCGTACGTGTTGAGCCGCACCGCGACCGTCCCCGGTCCGCAGTCCGAGGTCCCGCTGCCCGCGCCCGCCGGCAGTGCGACCACCCCGGACGGCTACACGGTGACGGCCACCGTCCCGGGCGGGCGGCTGATGGCGGGGATGGCGCACGAGTTGACCGTCACCGTCAGCAAGGACGGCCAACCGGTCACGGACCTCCAGCCGTACCTGGAGACGTACGCGCACCTGACCGCCTTCCACGCGGGCGACCAGGCCTTCGCCCATCTGCACCCGGAGACCACGGCGACCGGGGAGCGCGGCGGCCCGACGCTGACCTTCCACGCCGAGTTGGCCGAGCCCGGTGACTGGCGACTGTTCCTGCAGTTCCAGACGGCCGGTCAGCTGCACACGGCCGCGTTGACGCTGAACGCGGCGGGCTGAGCCGCAGGGTGGTCCGGGGGCGCCGTCGCGTCCGGCGCCCCCGGGACTCCCGGACCACCTGGATCACTCCGACGCCGAAGCCGGAATACCCCCAGGGGGTATATGGTTGGCCAGGTCGTTCACCCACCACCGAGGAAAGCGGAGGTCGAGGCCATGTCCGCGATTCGACACGCACTCGCCATCACCGGATCGATGACCTGGGAGATCACCTGGGCGCTGATCCTGGGCTTCACCCTCTCCGCGGTGGTCCAGGCCGTGGTGCGCAAGTCCACCATCGTCCGCCTGCTCGGCGACGACCGGCCGCGCACCCTGGGCAACGCCGCGCTGCTCGGCGCCGCTTCCTCCTCCTGCTCCTACGCGGCGGTGGCGCTGGCCCGCTCGCTCTTCCGCAAGGGCGCCGACTTCACCGCGGCGATGGCCTTCGAGATCGCCTCCACCAACCTGGTGGTCGAACTCGGGGTGATCCTGGCGCTGCTGATGGGGTGGCAGTTCACGGCGGCCGAGTTCGTCGGCGGACCGATCATGATCCTGGTGCTCGCGGTGCTCTTCCGGCTGCTGCTGCGGTCCAAGCTGCTGCGCGAGGCCCGCGAGCAGGCCGACCGGGGGCTCGCCGGGTCGATGGAGGGGCATGCCGCGATGGACATGGCGGTCGGGGGCGAGGGCTCGTTCCGCCGCCGGCTGCTCTCCCGGGCGGGCTTCACCGCCACCTCGCACGTCTTCGTGATGGAGTGGACGGCGATCCTCAAGGACTTGGTGGCGGGCCTGTTCATCGCGGGCGCGATCGCCGCCTGGGTGCCGGAAAGCTTCTGGCACGCCTTCTTCTTCGAGGGCCACCCACTGGCCAGCAAGATCTGGGGGCCGCTGGTCGGGCCGCTGGTGGCGGTGGTCTCCTTCGTCTGCTCGATCGGCAACGTGCCGCTGGCGGTGGTGCTCTGGAAGGGCGGGATCAGCTTCGGCGGGGTGGTCTCGTTCATCTTCGCGGACCTGCTGATCCTGCCGATCCTCAACATCTACCGGAAGTACTACGGGCTGCGGATGGCCGCCTTCCTGGCCGGCACCTTCTACCTGGCGATGGTGGCGGCCGGGTACCTGGTGGAGATCGTCTTCGGCGGACTGGGGCTGGTGCCGAGCGAGCGGGACGCGGTGATCCCGATGGAGGGGATCAGCTGGAACTACACCACCTGGCTGAACATCGCCTTCCTGCTGCTGGCCCTGGTGCTGGTGGTGCGGTTCCTGCGGACCGGCGGGCCGGCGATGCTGCGGATGATGGGCGGCTCACCGGACGCGGAGCAGCACGACCACGGCCACGGCCACGGCCACGGCCACCAGCACGACCACCAGCACGATGAGCACGATGAGCACCACGGTAACCACGGCCACCAGCACGGCTCCTGACACTCCGTCCGGCTACGCTCCCCCCATGACACCCCCAGTGATCACCGACGCGCAACGCCGAGCCCGGCTCGGCCGGCGGCACCTGCTGCAGCCGGCCGGCCGGGCCGCCACAGTGGAGCAGGTCGCCGATGCCGTGGTGGGCCTGCACGCCACCGACGCGGCGACGGTCTACCTCTCCGCCTGCGCCCGGCTCGCCGAGCCCTCGGCGGCGGAGGTGGAGCGCGCGCTCTACCAGGACGTCACGCTGGTGAAGCTGCTCTCGATGCGGCGCACCATCTTCGCCGTCACCGAGGAGTTCGCGCCGTACGTCAGCTCCTCCACGGCCCGGGCGATCGCGATGAAGGAGCGGGCCACCCTGGTCAAGCACCTGCTCGCGCACGCCGAGGGCTGGGACGAGGCGCGGCTGGCCGCGACCGAGCGCGCGGTGCTGGCCGCGCTGGCTGCCCGGGGTGAGGCGACCACCGCCGAACTGTCCAAGGACGTACCGGCGTTGCGCGAGACCATGCTGATGTCGGCGGGCAAGGCGTACGAGGGTCGGCAGAGCGTGGGCAGTCGGCTGCTGCGACTGCTGGCCTCGGACGGGCATGTCCGCCGCTGCCGGCCCCGCGGATCCTGGCTGAGCAGCAGCTACCCATGGGCGCTGGTGCCGCAGTGGCCGGACGTGCCGGCGCGCGAGGCCAAGGCCGAGGTGGTCCGCCGCTGGCTCGCCCGCTACGCGCCGGCCACCGAGGCGGACGTGAAGTGGTGGACGGGCTGGACGCTCGGCGACACCCGCAAGGCGCTGGCCGATCTGGCCGTGGCCGAGGTCCGGTTGGAGGACGGAACCAGCGCTCTGGTGCTGCCTGGTGACGTCGAGTCGGCCGAACCCGAGCAGCAGTCCTGGGCCGCGCTGCTGCCGGCCCTGGATCCGACGGTGATGGGCTGGCGGGGTCGGGACTGGTACCTGCGACCGGAGGACGTGCCCGCGCTCTTCGACCGGGCGGGCAATGCCGGTCCGACCGTCTGGTGGAACGGCCGGGTGGTGGGCGGCTGGGCGCAGCGCGCGGACGGTGAACTGGTCTGGCGGCTGTTCTCCGAGCCGGGCGCCGAGGCGCGGGCGGCGATCGGTGTCGAGGCGGAGCGACTGGCCGGCTGGCTGGGCGAGGTCCGGGTGACGCCGCGCTTCCGCACCCCGCTGGAGCGCGAGCTGGTGAGCTGAGTAGCCGGCGATACCGAACGCATTCAAACAGAACAGCCGACCCCTACCTGCTTCTTGACGCTCAGTCTAAACAGGAGTTCCCTATTTCCAACAGATTGGCTCATGCTGACCTCACCCCCACCCAGGGAGCGTTCATGCAGGTTCGCCAGGCGACCAGGTCCCTCCTGCGTCGACCACTCGGACGGCGTCGGGCCGCCGCCCTCACCGTCCTCGCGCTGCTGGTACCCATCGCCCCCGCCGTCGCACTGGCCACCGCGCCGGCCGCCGTGGCGCTGGACAACTCGCTCGCCACCACCCCGCAGTTGGGCTTCAACGACTGGAACGCGTACGGCTGCGACGTCTCCGAGGCACTGATCAAGTCCACCGCCCAGGCCATGCACACCAACGGCATGCAGGCGGCGGGCTACTCCTACGTCAACATCGACGACTGCTGGATGACCAAGACCCGCGACGCGAGCGGTGCCTTGGTCCCCGACCCGGTCAAGTTCCCCGACGGCATCACCGGCACCGCGGCCTATGTGCACTCGCTGGGCCTGAAGTTGGGGATCTACGAGGACGCGGGCAGCGCCACCTGCGCCGGCTACCCCGGCAGCCTCGGGCACGAGACCCAGGACGCCAACTCCTTCGCCGCCTGGGGCGTCGACTACCTGAAGTACGACAACTGCAACAACCAGGGCCTGCCCGCGCAGCCCCGGTACACCGCGATGCGCGACGCGCTGAAGGCGACCGGGCGTCCGATCCTGTACAGCCTCTGCAACTGGGGTGACGAGTCGCCCTGGCTCTGGGGATCCGGGGTCGGCAACTCCTGGCGCACCACCGGTGACATCAACGCCAGTTACAACAGCATGCTCTCCATCTTCCACGCCAACGTGGGCCTGGGCACCTACGCGGGCCCCGGGCACTGGAACGACCCGGACATGCTGGAGGTGGGCAACGGTATGTCCGCCACCGAGGACCGCAGCGAGTTCAGCCTCTGGGCCGAGATGGCGGCGCCGCTGATCTCCGGCACCAACATCGCGGCCGCGAGCGCCGACACGCTCGCCACCCTGACCAACTCCCGGGTCATCGCGGTCGACCAGGACTCCCTCGGCCAGCAGGGCCACCTGGTCTCCAGCACCGGCGGCCTGGACGTGCTGGCCAAGCCGCTGGCCAACGGGGACGTCGCCGTTACGCTGTTCAACGAGAACAACTCGCCGGCCACGATCAGCACCAGTGCCGCCGCCATCGGCAAGACGGGCGCGGCCGGTTACGGCCTGCTCGACCTGTGGAGCGGGGCCGGCAGCAGCACCACCGGTGCGATCAGCGCCTCGGTCCCGGCGCACGGCACCGTGATGTACCGGGTCTCGGGCGGCAACGCCGGTACCGTGAACGCGGGTTCGCTGGCGGCCCTCGGCTCCGGGAAGTGCCTGGACGTCCCGCGGGGCTCCACCACTCGCGGTGCGCAGCTGGAGATCTGGACCTGCAACGGCGGCACCGGCCAGGTCTTCACCCGCACCGCGGCCAACCAGGCGACCGTTTACGACGGTTCCTCGACGCTCTGCCTGGACGCCTACAACAACCAGACCACGGCGGGCACCAAGGTGGAGACCTGGAGCTGCAACGGACAGACCAACCAGCAGTGGCAGTTCAACGCCAACGGCACCATCACCGGTGTCCAGTCCGGCCTCTGCCTGGACGTGACCGGCGGCAGCGTGGCCAACGGGGCGCTGCTTGAGCTGTGGCCCTGCAACGGCGGCAGCAACCAGCAGTGGGCGCTGAGCTGACGCAGTCCCCGCGCGCGGGCCGGTCGACCCCGAGGTTCGACCGGCCCGCTGTGCTGTGCGGAGGTGGAGATAGGACTCGAACCCATGTACACGGCGTTGCGGGCCGCTGCCTCGCCGCTCGGCCACTCCACCCGGCGACATGTTGCTGCTGTCGATCATGCCGCACACCGCCCTGGTAGGGCGCCCGGCCGCGCCGCCCTTCACCCGCTCAGTCGTACCAGGTCGACCGGACCCCCGACCGAAAGGCCCGTGTACGCTCGGTCGAAAACCTGTTGATCTGATGGAGATTCAGATGACTGACAGTCAGGTGCCCGACTCCGCCCGCCGCTGGCTGATCACCGGCGCCAACAGCGGCTTCGGTGCCGCCTTCGCCCGAGCCGCGCTCGCCGCCGGAGACGTCGTGATCGCGGGTGTGCGCCGGCCGGAGAGCATCGCGGCGCTCCTCGAGGAGTTCCCCGGGCGGATCTCGGCCGTCCGGCTCGACGTGACCGACGCCGAACAGTGCCAACTGGCCGTCAAGAGCGCGATCGAGCAGTACGGCCGGATCGACGTGCTGGTCAACAACGCGGGCTACGGCCTGGTCGGCGCAGTCGAGGAGACCAGCGAGGAGGAGCTGCGCGCGATCCTGGAGGTGATGTTCTTCGGGGCGCTGCGACTGACCCGCCTGGTGCTGCCGCACATGCGCGCCCGGCGCAGCGGCACCATCGTGCAGGTGAGCAGCATGGGCGGGTTCATGTCCTTCCCGGGCGTGGGCGCCTACAGTGCCGCCAAGGGCGCGCTGGAGCTGGCCACCGAGGCGCTGGCCGGGGAGGTCGCGCCGCTCGGGATCCGCACCCTGATCCTCGAACCCGGCGCCTTCCGCACCGAGTTCGCCGGCCCCTCGCTACACGGCGCGACGGTGATCGAGGACTACGAGCCCACCGTCGGCGCGGTGCGCAGCGGCCTGGCCGCCAGCCATGGCGAGCAGGCGGGCGACCCGGCCAAGGCCGCAGCCGCCCTGATCGCCGCGCTGGAGCTGCCCGAACCGCCGCTGCGCCTGGCGCTCGGCGCGGATGCGGTGGGTGCCATCCGCGCCAAGCTGGCCACCGTCGCCGCCGAGCTGGACCGGACGGCCCAGCTCAGCGGCAGCACGGCCTTCGACGCCTGAGCTTCGACCTGTCGGTGCTGGTCACCGCACCCACAGCTCGGTGCTCTGCTCCGCCACCAACGCGCCGATCCGGGACAGGACTTCGGCCGCGGGCCGTGGGTCGAGGCGGCGGCCGTCGCGCAGGCGCAGTGCGACCTGCTCGGCGGCCGCCTCCTTGGGGCCGATCACCGCCTGGTACGGGACCAGCCGGGCGGCCCGGATCCTGGCGCCCAGGCTGCCGTCCTGCGCGCCGAGCAGCTCGACCCGCAGGTCCTGCTCGCGGGCCTGCCGCAGCAGGGCCTCGGCCTGCGGCAGTTGCTCCTCCGAGACCGGCAGGATCGCCAGTTGGGTGGGCGCGAGCCAGGCCGGGAAGGCCCCGCCGTGCTGCTCGATCAGCTGCGCCACCGCCCGTTCCACGCTGCCGATGATGCTGCGGTGCACCATGACCGGGCGGTGCTTGGCGCCGTCCGGGCCGATGTAGTGCAGGTCGAACTGCGCCGGCTGGTGGAAGTCGACCTGGACGGTGGAGAGGGTGGACTCGCGGCCGGTGCTGTCGGCGATCTGGACGTCGATCTTCGGCCCGTAGAACGCCGCCTCGCCCGCCACCGCCTGGTACTCGATGCCCAGTTCCTCCAGCACCTCGACCAGCAGCGCGGCCGAGCGGCGCCACAGCTCGGGGTCGGCCACGTACTTGCCGCCCTCCCCCGGCAGGGAGAGACGGTAGCGGACCGGCTCGATGCCGAGCGCGCGGTAGGCCCGCCGGATCAACTCCAGTGCACCGCGTGCCTCCTCGGCCACCTGCTCGACGGTGCAGAAGATGTGCGCGTCGTTCAGCTGGATCGACCGCACCCTGGTCAGGCCGCCCAGCACGCCGGACCGCTCGGACCGGTACATTCCTCCCAACTCGGCGATCCGCAACGGTAGTTCGCGGTAGCTGTGGGAGCGAGAGCGGTACATCAGCGCATGGTGCGGGCACAGGCTCGGCCGCAGCACCAGCTCGTCCTCGCCCATCTCCATGGGTGGGAACATGTCCTCGCTGTAGTGCGACCAGTGGCCGGAGATCTCGTACAGCTCGCGTTTGCCCAGCACCGGCGAGTACACATGGCGGTAGCCGGCCCGGCGCTCCTCGCGCCGGATGTACTCCTCCAGGCTGTGCCGGATCGCCGCGCCGTCGGGCAGCCAGTACGGCAGGCCCGCGCCGATCAGCGGGTCGGTGTCGAACAGGCCGAGCTCCCGGCCCAGCTTGCGGTGGTCGTTCACACGGCGGTCGTTCACGTCGTTCATGGCGTTCATGGCGTTCACGTCGTTCATGGCACTCATGGGGCTCTCCCTCACGGATGGTGAGGCGAACGCCCGCACAGCACGAAGCCCCGGGGCGTTCGCCCCGGGGCTTCGGACCAGATCAGCAGTCAGCGCGCCGGGACACTCTCCGGCGTCGTCGTCATGGCGATGGCAGCGCGCTTCATACCGATCACCGTACTGGGACGAGGCCGCCACGGGCAAGCATCGAGAAATGTGACCGACCCGGCCTCGTAACGGGATCGTGACCGCTGTACCTTGCCGACCAGCCTGAAGCCGCGCTCAGGCCCCCTGCCCCATCTCCAATGGACAGCGAAGTGGTCCTCATGCGCATATCCCTGCCCGTCCGGGCCGCCGTCACCATGGCCGCGGCGGCCCTGACGGTCGTTCCGTTCGCCGCGCCCGCCCTGGCCGCGGGCGGTAGTACGTACACGGTGCCGCTGCACCAGCCCACCCCGATCACCGCCAGTGGGTTCGGCGAGCACGGCAACTGCCCCGGCATCTCCGCCAACCAGGACGGCTGGCACTTCGTGCTGCCGACCAACTCCACCGACTTCGTGAAGCTGACGGTCACCTTCCAGCCCGGCGGCCAGCAGGTCATCACCACCTTCGGTCCGCCGTCCGACAAGCACGCCTACGTCGCCTCGGCGCCCGGTGCCACGCTCACCTCGGCAACCGCCGAGGTGAAGGGCGGCGAGGTCTCCTGGTTCAACCTCTCGCACACCTGCCCGGCGACGGGGACCACCACCCCCAGCCCCACGCCGAGCCCGTCGCAGAGCACCACCAAGCCCCCGACGCCGACCCCGTCGGTGAGTGAGACCTCCGGGTCGAAGTCGCCGTCCTCGACCAGCCCGTCGGCCGGCGCCTCGGTCTCCACCAGCCCCTCGGCCGGCAGCTCGGTCACCGCCTCGCCCAGCGGCTCGGCCACCGTGGCCGGTGCGTCCGGTGCTGCGGGCAGCCCGTCCGCCTCGACCACCGTCGCTGCCGGCGCCGGCTCCGGCAGCCTCGCCTCCACCGGCGCCAACGTCATCGCCCCCGCCCTGGCCGGCCTCCTGCTGGTCGGCGGCGGCACCTTCCTGGCCATGCGCCGCCGCAAGGGCGCCCACCAGGCCTGAACCCGCGCCTGAACCCGCGCCTGAACAGGTCGACGGCGGCGGAGCCCACGCCGGGCTCCGCCGCCGTCGGTGTCACGGTGCCGACTGGGTCCGCTCCACCAGCTGCGCGAACTCGCGGGCCAGCGGACTGAGTGCGTCCCACTGGCGGACCGCCCAGCCGACGGTGAGGGGTGGGAGGTGCGGGATCGGGACGAACCGCAGCGCGGGATGGTCGGCGGGGCGCCAGCCGGGGAGGGTGGGGACCACGGCGTGGCCGAGGCCGAGTTCGGCGAGCAGGATCGCGGTGTCCCAGTCGGCGACGCTGGTGGTGGCTCCCGGTTCGCCTGCGGGGTGGGCGAGTTGGCCGTCCAGGTGGGCGCGGCCCGCGGAGTTCTGCGGGAGCCGGATCGGCTGGACGCCGGCGAGGTCGGCGAGCTCCACGGTGCTGCGCCGGGCCAGCGGATCCTCGGCGTGCACGGCGAGCACCCAGGGCAGTGAGAGCACCGGGCGCTGCTCGATGCCCCGCGCGGCGGCGCCGATGGTGATCCAGGCGAGGTCGGCCTCCTGCGCGGCGAGCGCGTCGAAGCAGCCGCGACTGGACGTTTCGGTGCGGAACTCCAGGTCCACTTCGGGGAATTGGCGACGGAACCGGACCACGCCCGCAGACATGAAGTGCCGCACCGTGGTGGCACCGGTGGCGATCCGCACGGTGCCGCTCTCCCCGTCGCGCAGGTCGCGGAGCTGACGCAGCGCCAGGTCCAACTGCCCGATCCCCTGCGCGGCGGCGCGATGCAGGATGCGCCCGGCCTGGGTCGGGACCACGCCGCGCGGCCGGCGTTCCAGCAGGGTGAGCCCGAGCTCGGCCTCCAGCCGGCGGACGTGCTGACTGATCGCCGACTGGGTGCGGGAGAGGTCGCGGGCGACGGCGCTGAGGTTGCCGCTCTCGCAGGCGGCGACGAAGACGCGGAGGTCGTCGAGGGTCATGGATGCCACGGTAGCCCAAGCTTTCACTTGGGGATGTGGAAGGAAACCCGAGGATTGACTTGGGTATCCTGGTGCTGAACGATCGTCAGTGGACCGGGGCGGCAACCTGTCCGGGGAAGTGGCGGCGATCCGGGCCCGGACGACGACCGTGGTGGACGGGTGCCGCCCCCGGTCGGTAACCGGCGGGGAGGACGGCGCGGAGAAGAGTGGGAAGAACGGCGGGAAGCTGGCGCGGGCAGCGGCGCCCGCGCCTCAGTCGCTCTCCCGGGCTCGCAGCCGGCGCAGCATCCGGGCGTCCTGGAAGCCGACCGTACGGGCGGCGGCCTCGGCGGTGGCGCCCTGGGCGATCAGGTGCTCGGCGCGTTCGATCCGCAGTTCCTGCTGGTAGCGCAGCGGGGTCAGGCCGGTGGCGGCGGTGAAGCGGCGGGTGAGCGTGCGCTCACTCACCCCGACCGCGCCGGCCAGCTCGGCCAGGGCGAGGCGTTCGCCGTACCGGGCGTCGATCAGGTCCTGCGCGCGGTGCACCGCGTCCGAGAGGTGGGCGCGGTGCCGCAGCATCGCGCTGGCCTGCTGCTCGTCGCCGTTGCGGCGGGCGTAGACCACCATGGTGCGCGCCACCCGGGCGGCGTCGTAGGGGCCGTGGCGCACCGCGATCAGGTGCAGGGCCAGGTCGATGCCGCTGGCGATGCCGGCGGAGCTGACCACCCGGTCGTCCATCACGTAGAGCACGTCGCGCACCACGGTGGCGCGCGGGTAGCGCCGGGCGAGTTCGTCCTGCAGGTCGTGGTGGGTGGTGCAGCGCCGGCCGTCCAGCAGGCCGGCCCGGCCGAGCGCGTCGGCGCCCGCGCAGATGCTGGCCACGGTGCCGCCCGCCGCGTGATGGGCGGTCAGCCGGTCGAGGGTGGCGGCCGTCATTTCGCCGGCCTGGCGCAGTGTCCGGGACCGCCAGCCCGGCACCACCAGCAGGTCGTCCGGCCGCAGCTCGGGCCAGTCGGTCCGGGCTCGCAGCGTGACGCCCTGGGCGGTGGGTACGTCCTCCTGCTCGCTCACGTAGTCGATCTCGTAGCCGTGGCCCAGGTCGGCTGCGGCGGAGAAGACCTGGGCCGGTCCGGCGAGGTCGAGCAGGTGCAGCTGCGGCACCAGCAGGAAGAGCACCCGGGTCACGGCTTCGACACGCTCCTCACGATCCGGTCAGCTCCTTCACGGTGGCGATGCGGGCGAAGCGGCCCGCGAGCGCGTACTCGGTGCGGGCGATGATCTGGTCGGTGGACAGGGTACGCGGGTCGGCGAGGATCTCGTCCAGGCTGCGGCCGGCGGGGGCGTCCCAGTGCTCGATCGGGTGGGTGGCGGTGGCGTCGGTGACGAAGACCGTCTGGTAGCCGAGGTCGGAGCCGACCCGGGTGGTGGTCTCGCAGCACTGCTCGGTGCGGATGCCGCAGATCACCAGCTCGCGCACGCCGTGCACGGTGAGCAGCTGCTGCAGGTTGGTGGTGGTGAAGGCGTTGTGCGAGGTCTTGGTGACGACCGGCTCGCCGGCGGCGGGCTCGAGCCCCTCGATCGGGTGCACGAAGCCGAGCTCGGGGTCGAAGACCGTGCCGCTGCCGGGCTCGCTGTGCAGCACCCAGACCACCAGGTCGCCGTTGGCTCGGGCGGCCTCGACCAGGCGGTTCACCTGGGGGACGATCTCGGGGTTGGAGACCGCCGCCCAGTTGGGGCGGCGGCGGAAGGACTCCTGGACGTCGATGACGATCAGCGCGGTGTTCATGGACACCATGGTGGTCGCTCACGCGCTCCCGTCCAAGGCCCGATCGGGACCCGATGCGGAACGATCCGGTCACCGGTGACGGTCAGCCGACCCGGATGCCCGTCACGTCGAAGAGGTGGTGCACCGGGTCGTGGATGAAGTACTGGGCGAAGCTGGCCACGGTGAACCGCGCGCCGTCGCTGCGGTCGCCGGTGCGCTGCCACTGGTCCCCCGTCACCTGCTCGAAGGCCGCGGCCACCAGCTCCGCCGCCGCGGCCAGCTCGGACCCGACCACGGCCGGGTCCTGCTCGGCGTAGCGCTCGGCGAGGGCGGTCTCGTCCTGGTTCCAGTTGGCGAACAGCGGGCCGTCCTGGCTGAGCATCAGGTCAAGCCGGTGGGCGAAGAGACGGAAGACGTCGCGCACGTGGCAGGCGTACTCGACGGCCGACCAGGTGGCCGGGTCGGGGCGGCGGCGCAGCTCGGCCGGGTCGCCGGCCAGCAGGGCGGTCCAGGTGGCGGCGTTGGCGCGGACCAGGGCCGGAACGCCGGCCGGGTCGACGGCGGGGGTGTCGAGGCCGCAGTCGGGGCAGGCCTGCTCCAGCACCCAGGTCCAGTCCTTGGTGTCGGGGACGACTGCGTCGGGGGTGGTGGCGGCCGACTCGAAAGTGGTAGCGGTGGCGGCGGCGTTCTCAGCGGTGGTCATGGATCAAGGTTGCCCGCCGCCGCAGGGCGCTGACCAGCGGCGGGAATGCCACCCTTCATCAAGATCCCGCCAGTGCTCCCCGGCCGGCATGGCGGTCCGCACCATGCCGAAGTCGGCTGCTGTGGCTGCAGCCCACATGGGTCGGCCGGACCACGATCCCTACCGTTTCCGGCCATGGAGAGCACTCAGACATCAGCCCAGACCCTGGCCGGCCGCACCGCACTGGTCACCGGCGCGGCCGGCGGGATCGGCCGCGAGTGCGCCCGGGCCCTCGCGGGGGCGGGGGCCAAGGTGTACGTCGTGGACCTGGCCGCCGAGGCGGCGCGGGCGGTCGCGGACGAGATCGGCGGGACGGCGTACGTGGTCGACCTGTCCGACCCGGACGCGGTCGAGCAACTGCCGGCCGACGCCGACATCGTGGTCAACAACGCGGGCCTGCAACACGTCGCTCCGGTGCACGAGTTCCCGCCGGAGCGGTTCGCACTGATCCAGCGGGTGATGGTCGAGGCGCCGTTCCGGATCCTGCGCCGCACCCTGCCGCACATGTACCAGCGCGGCTGGGGGCGGGTGGTGAACCTCTCCTCGGTGCACGGCCTGCGGGCCAGTCCGTTCAAGGCCGCCTATGTGACCGCCAAGCACGGCCTGGAGGGGCTGAGCAAGGTGGTCGCGCTGGAGGGCGCCGCGTACGGGGTGACCAGCAACTGCGTCAATCCCGGCTACGTGCGCACGCCGCTGGTGGAGCGTCAGATCGCTGACCAAGCGCTTGCTCACGGCATCCCGGCGGCGGACGTGGTCGAGCAGGTGATGCTGGAGCGCAGCGCGATCAAGCGCCTGATCGAGCCGGCCGAGGTCGCCCAGGCCGTGCTCTGGCTCTGCTCACCGGCCGCCGGTTACGTCACCGGCACCTCGCTCACCATGGACGGCGGCTGGACGGCCCGCTGACCTTCCGTCAACCCACCCACCCCTCCCCCAGGACGGTTCACCCATGTCCAGATCGCTCACCCGCGTGGTCGGCGCCAGCCTGATCGGCACCACCGTCGAGTGGTACGACTACTTCCTCTACGGCACCGCGGCCGCCCTCGTCTTCGGCAAGGTCTTCTTCCCGCACAGCGACCCGCTCACCGGCACCCTGCTCTCCTTCCTCACCTACGCGATCGGTTTCGCCGCCCGTCCGCTCGGCGCCCTGGTCTTCGGCCACTTCGGCGACCGGATCGGGCGCAAGCGGCTGCTGGTGCTCAGCCTGCTGCTGATGGGCGGCGCCACCACGCTGATCGGCTGCCTGCCCACCTACAACCAGGTCGGCGTCCTGGCCCCGGTGCTGCTGACCTGTCTGCGACTGGTGCAGGGCTTCGCGTTGGGCGGCGAGTGGGGCGGCGCGGTGCTGCTGGTCTCGGAGCACGGCGACCAGCGCCGACGCGGGTTCTGGGCCTCCTGGCCGCAGGGCGGCGCGCCGGCCGGCAACCTGCTCGCGGCCGGTGTGCTCTCGCTGATGACGAGCGTCCAGTCGGACAGCGAGTTCCTCGCCTGGGGGTGGCGGGTGCCGTTCCTGCTCTCGGCGGTGCTGGTGATGGTGGGTCTGTGGATCCGGCTGAGCGTGGACGAGTCGCCGTTGTTCAAGCAGGCCCTGGCGGCGGCGCAGGCGCGCGAGGCGGCCGCCAAGGCTTCGCCGGCTTCGGCCGCGGAGAGCCTGCCGCTGGTCGCGGTGCTGCGCGAGCACTGGCGGGATGTGCTGGTCGCGATGGGCGCCCGGATGGCGGAGAACATCTCGTACTACGTGATGACCACGTTCGTCCTGGTCTACGCCGTCTCGCACGCCCACTTCCACAAGCAGAGCGCGCTCAACGCCGTGCTGATCGGCTCGGCGATCCAGTTCGCGCTGATCCCGCTGTTCGGCGCGCTCTCCGACCGGGTCGGGCGGCGGCCGGTCTACCTGGTCGGCGCGGTCGGCGTCGGCGTCTGGGCCTTCGTCTTCTTCGGCCTGGTGGACACCCACAGCTTCGGGCAGTTGGTGCTCGCGGTCACCGTCGGCCTGGTCTTCCACAGCGCGATGTACGCCCCGCAGGCGGCCTTCTTCTCGGAGCTGTTCGCGACCCGGATGCGCTACTCGGGCGCCTCGATCGGCGCCCAGTTCTCCTCGGTGGCGGCCGGCGCCCCGGCACCGCTGATCGCCACCGCGCTGCTGAAGGACTACGGCAACGCCACCCCGATCGCGCTGTACGTGGCGGCCGCGGCGGTGATCACGGTACTGGCGGTGATCTGCGCCAAGGAGACCCGCGGCCGGGACCTGGCCACGGTCGAGCGGCACTCGCCGGGCACCGGGAGCCCGCTGGTGGAGGGCGGACTGGCGGCGGCTGACGCCTGATCGGACGCTCACACGTCGCTGCGGTGGGCCCCACCCCCAACGGGGCGGCGCCCACCGCGGCGACGTCATGGTTGCGCTAGTGGCAGCTGATGAACAGTGAGGTGAACGCGGTGCAGCTGCGGGCCGCGCTGTCATTGGCCGGGTTGGGGTCGGCGGGGCTGCCGGCCGTGCGGGTGGCGGTGACGGTCAGGTTGATGCCGAGCAGGCCGACCGGGACGGTGAAGTGCCGGGTGACCGAGGCGCCGTTGGCCAGCGGGCCCACGGCGCAGCTGACCGTGGCGCGGGTGACCGTGCAGTCGGGGCTGCTGACCGTGGTGCCGAGCGGCAGCGGGGCGCTGACCGTGGTCGAGTCCGCCGTGGCGGGGCCGTGGTTGGCGATCGTCAGGGTGTAGTCGATGTGCGCGCCGAGCAGCGCCGGGACCGGGTTCGCGGCGAGTCCGACACTCACGTCGGCGGTCGGCAGCAGGTAGCTGAAGTGGTCGGCGGCGCCGATCGCACTGGTGCCGGCCGGCGTGGTCACCCGCACGTCGACGGTACCGGCCGCGCCGGGCGGCGCAACGGCCGTGCAGGAGTTCGCCGTGCAGGAGACGGCGCTCGCGGGCCCTGCCGCGCCGAAGGTGACGGCGGTGGCACCGGAGAACCCGCTGCCGCTGATCGTCACCACCGTGCCGCCGGTGGTGAATCCGGAGGACGGGCTGACCGCGGTGACAGCCGGCACCGGGGTCACCACGCTGACCTGCCCGTTGCCGAGCACATAGGCGTGCAGCAGGTCGGGGGCGAAGCCGACGGCGACCGCACCGGCCGGCACCACCAGGGTGGCGCCGACGGTCTGGGTCGCGGTGCTGAGCACGCTCACCGTCCCGTCGCCCGCGTTGGCGACGTACGCGTAGGCGCCGTCCGGCGAGACGCTGACGCCGAGCGGCGAGCCGCCGACGGCCACCGTCGCGGCCACCGTCCGGCTCGCCGTGTCCACCACGGTCACCGCCGCGCCCGCGCTGTCGGTCACGTACGCCCGTGAGCCGTCCGGGCTGAGCGCCAGCGCGAAGGACTGCGGGCCGACCGGCACGGTGCCCAGCACGGCGTCCGTCCGGGTGCGGTCCAGCACGGTCAGGGTGTCGGTGAACGGGCTGACCAGGTACGCGTAGTGGCCGTCCGAGGAGATCGCCAGCGCCCCCGGACGGTCGCCGACCGGGTCGGTGCGGACCAGCGTGTGGTCGGCGGTGCTGAGCACGCTCACCGTGTTGGAGTCGTTGTTGCTGACCAGCACCTGGGTGCCGTCGGGACTGACCGCGACGCCCTGCGGCTGGGCGAAGCCGGTGAGGGTGGCGGTGACCGTGGCACTCGCGGTGTCGATCACGCTCACCGCGTTGCCGCCCTTGTCGGCGACGTAGACGCGCCGGCCGTCCGGCGTCAGCGCGAGCGCCACCGGCTGCGGGCCGACCGGGATCGTGGCGAGCACCGCGGCGCGGGCGGTGTCGACCACACTCACGGTGTTGTCACCGGAGTTGGCGACATAGAGCCGGCTCCCGTCCGGAGCCAGGGCCTCACCGATCGGGCCGGCGCCGACCGGGACGGTCGCGGTGACCACGGTGGGTGGCGGCGCGGCCGCCGGCGTCGCGGCGGCCGAGGTCACGGAGGCTGCCGTCGAGCCGAGCAAAAGGGTCGAGACCGCGGTCAGTACGGCCGGTAACCGCAGCACCCTTCGGGTGTTCTGCATGATCGTCAAATCCCCTCTCCGCAGGACCGTTTGGCCGCTGCGAAGGCTAGATCACCCAGGGTCGGCGCGTCTGCCGGATGCGGATATTCTCATACGCTCCGTGTCCGTTGCACTACCGTTTGCTCCCTGTTCGGCTCTTCCTCCCGGCCTCGGCCCGCCGAGCGGCATGTGGTGGCGCACCGCCCCGACACCCGGGTGGGTGTGTCCGATCGCCATGGACAGCGAGTCGGCCCGCTGGCGAAAGTGAACACGCCCGACGGCGAGTCGACTGGAGGCAGGGCGGATGGACAAGGTGGTGGAATCGGCCGCGACGGCCGTCGCGGACATCGGCGACGGTGCGGTGCTGGCCGTCGGCGGCTTCGGGGTCTGCGGGATACCGTCGACCCTGATCAACGCACTGGTGGCAAGCGGCAGTTCGGGGCTCTCGGTGATCTCCAACAACTGCGGCCTGGACGACTGGGGGCTCGGACTGCTGCTGCGCGAGGGGCGGATCGCGCGGATGACCTCCTCCTACGTCGGGGAGAACAAGGAGTTCGCCCGCCGGTACCTGGCCGGGGAGTTGGAGGTCGAGCTGACCCCGCAGGGCACCCTGGCCGAACGGCTGCGGGCCGGCGGCTGCGGCATCCCCGCCTTCTACACTCCCGCCGGGGTCGGCACCCAGGTGGAGGAGGGCGGCCTGCCCTGGCGCTACGCACCCGGGGGCGAGGTGGCGCTGGCCTCACCGCCCAAGGAGGTACGGGAGTTCGGCGGCCGCCGCTACCTGCTGGAACGGGCGATCACCGCGGACTTCGCCCTGGTCCGGGCCGAACTGGCCGACCGGCACGGCAATCTGGTCTTCCACTCGGCCGCCCGGAACTTCAACCCGCTGGCCGCGATGGCCGGTCGGGTCACCCTGGTGGAGGCCGAACGGATCGTCGAGGCGGGCGAGATCCCGCCGGACGCCGTCCACCTGCCCGGCATCTACGTGGACCGGATCGCGGCCGCCGACGCCACCGACAAGCGGATCGAACGCCGAACCGTCCTGGACGTCCTGGAGGCGTCGGACGTCCCGGACGCGTCGGACGTCCGTGATGTCCTGGAGGTGCGCTGAGATGCCGCTCGACCGTGACCAGCTCGCCGCCCGGGCCGCCCGGGAACTGCGCGACGGACAGTACGTGAACCTCGGCATCGGCCTGCCGACCCTGGTACCGAACCACCTGCCCGAGGGCATCCAGGTGGTGCTCCACTCGGAGAACGGCATCCTCGGCGTCGGCCCCTACCCCGAGGCCGGCGCCGAGCACCCCGACCTGATCAACGCCGGAAAGGAGACGGTCACCGTCCGGTCCGGCGCCGCCTACTTCGACTCCGCCGCCTCCTTCGGCATGATCCGCGCCGGCCGGATCGACGTCTCGATCCTGGGCGCGATGCAGGTCTCGGCCACCGGCGACCTGGCCAACTGGACCATCCCCGGCAAACTCGTCAAGGGCATGGGCGGCGCCATGGACCTGGTGCACGGCGCGCGCCGCGTGGTGGTGGTGATGGAGCACACCGCGAAGGACGGGAGCCCCAAGATCGTGCGGGAGTTGGGGCTTCCGGCCACCGGGCGCGGCGTGGTGGACCGGGTGATCACCGACCTCGCGGTGCTCGATGTGACGGCCGACGGGATGCGCCTGGTGGAGACCGCTCCGGGGGTTTCGGCGGCGCAGGTGCGGGCGGCGACGCAGGCTCCGCTGATCGGCTGAGGCCGTTCCTCTCCTCTGCGCGGATCGGGCCGGTCGTCAGCGGGGGTCGGGCCGGTCGACGTTCCAGTGCCGGACCACCTGGCAGACCCAGCTCTCCTCGTCCCGCTGCACCGGGATCAACGAGAAGCGGCTGATGGTGCGCTGGCCGCCCTCCGAGTCGCCGTAGAGCAGGTCTATGTTGACCCGCCGCCGGTTCTTCACCGGGTCGAGCAACTGGGCGTAGTCCGGGTCCTCGGGGTCGCGGATCGCCGCGTGCCAGAAGCTGGTGTCGCCGGGCGCCACATAGAGGTCACGGGACTGGCGGCGGAACTCGGCCGGGTCCGGGCGGCCGGTCATCAGGTAGGTGTCCTCGGCGGCGATCCGCCAGCCGTGGATCACGCCGAGGCCCGGCCCGACATTGCGGATCGAGGCGGCCAGATACAGGTTCTCCTCGGCCAGCCGGAGGTAGCCCGCGCTACCGGGCAGGTGGGTCCAGTGCCCGTCCTGCCAGATCAGCTTCTGCGCGGGCGCCTCCAGCCGGGAACCGATCAGCAACGGGCGCAGCGAGGCCAGCACCGACCGCTCGGCCGAGAGCGCGGCCCGGTCGGCGGAGCGGATCGAGGCGAACGAGGCCCCGGCCAGCACCAGGGTGCCGGCGGCGGTGGCGAGGGCCGAGATGGTCGACCAGTCCCAGTCAGCCATGTCGGTCCTGTCGGTGCTGTCGGTCCTGTCGATACGGTCGGTACTGTCGGTTCAGGCGCACGGTGGGCAGCCTAGGGGAGCGGCCGGGTCACCGGGCCGGGTGTCCACGGGTCAGAACCGTCCGCCGGCCGCACGCGTCCTAGCCCCGCAGTTCGAGCACCCGAGGATCCCGCCATGTCCCGTGACATCGTCCGCAGCCCCGACCTGCCCGTCCACGGCCCCTACTCCCCCGCCGTACGCGCCGGCGAACTGCTCTTCGTCTCCGCGCAGACCGGACTGGACCCGGCCACCGGAGCGGTGCCGGAGGGCGGCGCGGCCGCGGAGTGCCGACAGGCGCTGGCGAACCTGGCCCAGGTGCTCGCGGCGGCCGGCAGCGGGCTGGACCAGGTGGTGCGGACCACGCTGTTCTACACCGACCTGGCCGACCTGCCGGCGATCAACGAGGTGTACGCCGAGGTGTTCGCGATCGACCCGCCGGCCCGGTCGGCGGCGGTGGTGACGCTGGCGGGCGGGCGGCGGGTGTCGATCGACGCGATCGCGGTGGGGTGACCGGGCGCTTCAGCCGCTCTTGGTGCTCTTCGTGCTCTTCGTGGCCAGTAGGAACGCCTGCGGCACCTTCTCCATCCCGTCCTCGGCGGCCTCCCGCACCAGCCGGGCCCGGATGGCCAGCCCCGACTCGGCCAGCAGCTCGACGACCTGCTCCGGCCGGCGCCGGTGGAAGGTGAGGTCGATCGAACGGCCGAAGCCCTCCTCCCGGTGCACCGGCTCGTCGCCCACCTGGAAGGCCAGCAGCAGTTGTCCGCCCGGCGCCAGGATCCGATGGAACTCGGCAAGGACGGTGGGCAGTTGAGCGGGCGGCAGATGGATGATCGAGTACCAGGCGACGATCCCGGCCAGCGACCCGTCGGGCAGGCCGCCCAGCTCGGTCATCGACCCGACCTCGAACCGCAGCTCCGGGTAGGCCCGCCGGGCCAGCGCCACCATCTCCGGCGAGAGGTCGAGCCCGAAGGCGTCCAGCCCGAGCCCCCGCAGATGCGCCGTCACCCGCCCCGGCCCGCAGCCGAGATCGGCCACCTGCCCCGGTTCGCCGGCCCGCACGTACTCGGCGAAGGCGGCCAGCATCGCCCGGTCCAGCGGCTTGATCGCGAGCTCGTCCACGAAGCGCGCGGTGTAGTCGGCGGCAATGGCGTCGTAGGAGGTCCGGGTGGCACGCAGGAAGTCGAGTTCGGTCACGGAGTGAGCTTAGACGGGACGGGTTAGGCTCACTCCGTGAGTGCGGATTGGGACACCTCGAGTACCTGGGAGCCGACCGCAGCCGGCGTGCTGCCGCTGCCCTCGGGCCGCCTGGTCCGTGGCCGCGCCCTCGGCAAGCCCCTCCCGCCCGGCCCGCAGCCCGAGTTCGCGCTCCACCTGCTCGGCCACGAACCGCCCCCCGTCCCCTGGGAGGCCCGCTGGGTCCGCTGGCCCGACTTCCGGCTACCGGCCGACCCCGCCACCGCCCGGGCCGCACTGCAGGAGGCCTGGACCCGCGCCGAGACCGAACGCGTCGAACTCGCCTGCGCCGGCGGCCGGGGCCGCACCGGCACCGCCCTGGCCTGCCTCGCCGTCCTGGACGGCGTCCCCAGCGCCGAAGCGGTCGCCTACGTCCGCCACCACTACTCGTCGCACGCGGTGGAGACCCCGTGGCAGCGCCGCTTCGTCACCCGCTTCCACTGACTGATCGGCCCCCGGTGCAACTACGACGCTCGGTCCGCGCGGTCGTCCTCGACCAGGACGACCGCATCCTGCTCTGTCGGTTCGTCATTCCCAAGCCGACCGGGCCCATCGTCGTGTGGGCCGCGCCCGGCGGCGGCATCGAGGAGGGCGAGACCCTGCTCGCCGCCCTGCGCCGCGAACTGTCCGAGGAGGTCGGGCTGACCGTCGACGCCGACCCGCCGCATGTCTGGCACCAGCAGGTCATCGACCCCGGCCACGCCGCAGGCTACGACGGAGTGGTCAACGACTACTTCCTCGTCCGCACCACGACCTTCCACCCCCGGGGCGCCTTGTCCGACGACCAACTCGCCGCCGAGAACATCACCGGCTTCCGCTGGTGGCCCCTGCCCGAGATCGCCGCCCACCCCGGCCCCGACCTCTTCTCCCCCCGCGACCTGGCCACCCCCCTGGCTGCCTTGATCGCCGACGGAGCGCCACCAGTGCCGCTACCACTCGGACTGTGACGCTACGGCTTGATCACCGCGATGTTGAAGTCCGGCGAGCCCAGGGATCCGTACAGGCGCAGCCAGAGTGACACGAACTGCTCGGTGCCCCGGGCGCTGGAGAGGTCGCCGAGGTCGGTGATCTGGGCGGGGGTCCAGCCGAAGGACTGGAGCAGTTGGGCGACCTCGGCCTTGGCGGCGTCGTCGTTGCCGCTGAGGAAGACGGTGTGGTGACCGGGGACCCGGCTGGGGTCGACCATGAGGGCGTTGCCCATCGTGTTGAGCGTCTTGACCACCCGGGCCTGCGGGAACGCCTGCTGGATCTGCTCGCCGAGGCTGATGCCCTCCGGCTGCACGATCTTGGGCGGGAAGCCCTCGGAGAAGTCGAGCGCGTTGGCGACGTCGATGAGCACCTTGCCGTTCAGGTTCTCGGCTCCCGCCGCCTCCAGGGCGACCAGCGAGACCATCCCGCCGGTCGCGTTCACCACGAGGTCGGCGCCGGCGGCGGCCTGGGCGAAGGTGCCGTGCTCACCGCCGCTCTCGGCGGCCCACTGAGTCGCGTCGGCGTTGTCCGCCGTCCGGGAGCCGAGCGTGACGGCGTGCCCGAGCGAGGCGAGCTTGGTGGCCAGCCGACGGCCGACCTCACCGGTTCCCAGGACCGCGATCTTCATGGGCGAGCTCTCCTTCGGGCAGCGGGCAGCGGGCAGCGGGCGACACGCAACGGGCAGCAGCGGGAAGACCGGCTGACGATCAGTCAGCATACGTGGCACCTGGGGTTTCTGAGGTCTGGCGCACAGAACGCGCCGGAGCCCGCCGCGCCCCCGTGTGGGGGCTCGGCGGGCTCCGTGGAGCGATGGGGCGTCAGCCGGTGAAGGCCGCCAGTCCGTTCGGCGTCCCGAGGCCGGTCGGGCCGTCGTAGCCCGCACCAGCGGTGCAGAGGTAGGACGGCGAGCAGGAGCCGTTGCTGCCGCTGGTGACGTCGTTCAGCGCGCTGGTGTGCGAGTACGCGAACGAGGCCGGGACGGAGCCGGCGGACGGGGTGCCCGCGAGCGCGTAGACGCCGGCGATGATCGGCGCGGAGGCGCTGGTGCCGCCGTACACGGCCCAGCCGGAGCCGCCGTAGGTCTGGTAGACGGCCACGCCGGTGGCGGGGTCGGCGACGGCGGAGACGTCCGAGATGGTGCGCTTGGCGCAGCCGGTGTCCTTCTGCCAGGTCGGCTTGGCGTCGAAGGCCGAGCAGCCGGAGCCGGTGCCCTCGGTGGAGCTGGTGGACCAGACCGACTCGCTCCAGCCGCGGGCGCTGGAGTCGCGCTTGAGCGCGGTGCCACCGACCGAGGTCACGTACTTCGAGGCGGCCGGGTACTGCGCACCGTAGGCCGAGTCGCCGGCGGAGACGGTGATCGCGACGCCGGGGTGGTTGAAGTACGAGCTGTCGTAGCTGGTGTCCGCGGAGGACTCGCCACCGCCGTAGCTGTTGGAGACGAACTTGGCGCCCAGCTTGACGGCCTCGTTGACCGCGGTGCCGAGGTTGGTCATCGACGCGGTCTTGGCCTCGACCAGGATGATCTTCGCGTTGGGGGCGATCGCCGAGACCATGTCGAGGTCGAGGGAGATCTCACCGGCCCAACCGGAGTTGTTGGCCGGCAGGTTGGTGGTGCTGCCGGTCTGGCTGACCTTCTTGAAGCAGCCGTTCGCCGTGGTGCAGGCCGGGAGGCCGTACTGGGCGCGGTAGACCGCCATGTCGGACTCGGCGTTGGGGTCGTTGTAGGCGTCGACGATGGCTATCGTCTGGCCGGCGCCGCCGTTGGCGGGCAGCTTGTAGGCGCTCAGCAGGTCGCTCGGGCCGAAGCCGGACGGCGTCGCGTTGGGGGTGACGCCGAGCGGGCTGACGTGCTGGACGGTGCTGGTGACCTTCAGCGCGTGGCAGGCCATGGTGTCACCGGCCGCCAGGGTCTCGCAGGAACGCACCCAGGAGGTGCCGCCCTTGGTGTAGACGGTGTTGCCGGTCGCGCTCGCCGGCGCGGCGGCGGCGAGGCTGGAGACAGCGAGGGCCGCGGTGCCGGTGAGCGCGAACGCGAGCTGACGGACCCGGGCGGACGTGGGGGAGCTGAACAACGAACTGCCTCCTGTGGCTGGTTAACCGGGGGCGGAGCGTGCTGAGGCCAGGGCAGGGTGAAGCCCGGGCGCGTGGGGGTGTGAGCTGCCCGAATCCTCGTTCGGTCGGCCGGCTCGCGATGAGGCTAGCCAGGCATGCGCAGGTCAACAAGGGTTGGGGCAATATTCAACATTCGGTTTTACCTGGAGCCACCGGGAGGTGATCATTCGTTACCTACCGCGGCCACTCCCGGTAACAGCGGGCTGCCCGCCGGTGAACCTCCGGACTCGCGTGCGGAAAACCTGGCCGAGTACCATCACACCGCCACACTGACCTTCCATCAGGTACCACCACCAGGAACGCGCGTTCGGACGACAGCCCCGACCGTCTCTCAGCAGGGGACGGTACGGGCAGAGCCCAGGAGACTCGTTGGCCCGCAAACCACGTCCCATCGACCCGACCGAGGGGCCCTTGCAGGCCTTCGCGCACGACTTGCGGTCCGTGCGCGAGCAGGCGGGCAACCCGACCTACCGAGCTCTTGCCACCACGGCCGGATTCAGCGCCAGCACGCTGAGCGACGCGGCCGCCGGTATGCGGCAGCCGACGCTGGAGGTGACGCTGGCGTACGTCGGCGCCTGCGGCGGCGATGTCGAGCTCTGGGAACGGCGCTGGACGGAGCTCAACCGCACCTTGACCGAGCAGCGCGTGCCGGCGCCGGACAGCCCGCCCGAGCAGCAGCCCGCCCCGGAACAGGCCGTCAAGGAGCGGTCCCCCGAGGAGCAGTCGGCCCCAGCCGGCGACACCGCTGCCGCCGGCACGGCCGACAGCACGGCCGACAGCGCTGCCGAAACCGACACTGACACCGACACCGACATATCCACCCTCGACCAGCTCGCCAGCACCCCCGACTCGGCGCAGCGCCGCTGGGCAGCACGCCGCTGGCCCTGGCAGCGCCGCACCACCATCGTCGTTGCGGCCGCCGCCGCGGCACTCGCCCTGATCGGCGGTGTGCTGGCGACCCGGCTGGCGGTCCATCAGGAGCCGCAGGCCGCGACCGTCGCCTGCGGCCCGGACGCCACCCCGGTGACCGGCGCCACCTCGCGCAGCACCGGCAACTCCAGCACCACCGGCACCACCGGCACCGGGGCCGGGACACCGGCCAGGTTCACCGGCAAGACCTACGACAACGGCGCGCACGTCCACTCCGGCGCCAGCCTGAACGCGCCCACCATCCGTACCGTCCCGGCCGGCTGCCAGCTGAACTTCAGCAGCTACTGCCTGGGCGACGTGGTCTGGGACCGTACCGGCGGCTCGATGGACATGCGCTGGTTCCAGCTGGTCGGCGGCGGCGTGGTCGCCTCCGCGATCATCCACGGCGACCCGCCGGGCGACCTGCAGCCCAGCTCCTGCCCGAACGACGTCCCGCCGCCCAGCTCGGTCGCGCTGACCGTGACGCGCTCGACGAACATCGAGGGCCTGGTGGACCTGAAGGCGACCGGCACCCATCTGGGCATCGTCGGCTTCGCCGGCTACTACGCCAGTGGGACCGACGCCCCCAGCTGGCACCAGCTCAAGCTCAACGGCAGCCTGGAGAAGGCCTTCGACTACGCCTGGCGACTCGGATCGCTGAGCGAGGCCGCTCGTGCCGGGCAGCTTCGGGTGGTGGCGGTGGGCTGCCTGGGCGGCGGCGATCCGACCGACATCCTGGACGCCCGCCTGCTGTCACCCGGCGACGCCACTGGGCAGCCCGCCCAGCTCAGCGCCGCCGAACGAGGCACGGCCGAACACGCGGCCTGCCGCTACCCGGACACCAACTGAGCCATCGCCACCAGCACTGACCGGCAGCATTACTGACTGATCGTCAGACGCCCAGCTGCGCTATATGGCCGCGATAGACCAGGCACCGAGACTGACCGCACTCGCACCGACCACAACGCGGTGCCGGACCCGAGACTCCCTCTCGGCTCCGGCACCGGCGGCGCGGGCGTCCCGTCAACTCCGCTCCCCCGAGGAGAATGGTGTCCTCCTTCACGCGTCTGCTGCGCCGAATATCCGGCGCCGCCGCGGTCATCCTGATGCTGGCTCTGGTCTCACTGGCCCCGGCCACCACCGCGTCCGCCGCGGCCGGCGGCAACGCCGCCAGCCTGGCCGCGGCCAACATCGGCAAGACCGCGGGTACTTGTGCCAACCACCCGACCACCAACAGCCTGGGCGGCTCGCAGTTCATCCACAGCTGTTCCGGCGGCTACTCGGGCGGTCCCGAGTACTGGTGCGCCGACTTCGCCGAGTGGGTCTGGCAGAACTCCGGTTTCTACACCGGCGGTCTGACCGCCGCCGCGTCCAGCTTCTACACCTACGGACAGAACAACGGCACACTGCACACCTCCACCTCGTACAGCCCGCAGCCGGGTGACGCGGTCGAGTTCGGCAGCATCTACGACTCCGAGATCCACCACGTGGCGATCGTCAGCTCGGTCAACTCGGACGGCTCGATCACCATCGCGAACGGCGACTGGAACGGCACCAGCGGCACCGGCTCGATGGCCGGATTCGCGGTCAGCTCCAGCGTGGTGGCGTCCACCATCTCGGCCGGCCAGAAGTCGGTGGGCTCGGAACCGAGCACCGTGGACACCTACGACGGCTACTACATCAAGGCCTACACCACCCCGGTGGCCAGCGGCAGCGGCAACAACCCGCCCCCGGTCACCAGCGGCAACCCGTACAGCCCGAGCGCGGTCTGCGGCAGCGGCTTCGGCGTGATCGACTCGCACGACCTCAACGGCGCCGTGATCTTCCTGCTGTACAACAGCTCGACCGGTCAGAACTGCGTCACCACCCTGGTCAGTTCGCCGAGCAGCGCGGTCTCGCTGAACGCCACCCTCGCGGTCCAGGGCGGCGCTTCCGGCAGTAATCCGGGCAGCTTCACCTACTACGCGGGGCCGGTGACCGAATCCGCGCCCAGCGCCTGCGTCCAGTGGGGCGGTACCTACAAGACCACCTCCTGGACCAGTGGTTGGACGCACTGCGGCGGCGGCTCCGGCGCGCCCGGCCCCGTCGGCAGCAACATCTACACCCCGACCCAGGTCTGCGGCAGCGGCTACGGCGTGATCGACTCGCACGACCTCGGCTCGGCCGTCGTCTACCTGCTGTACAACGGCTCGACCGGCAACAACTGCGTGACCACCCTGGCGAAGAGCGCGGCGGGCGCGGTCTCGATGAACGCCACCCTCGCGGTGCAGGGCGGCAACTCGGCCAGCAACCCGGGCAGCTTCACCTACTACGCCGGACCGGTGGTCGAGAACGCCCCCAACTCCTGCGTCCAGTGGGGTGGTTCCTACCAGAGCACGTCCTGGACCAGCAGCTGGAGCCACTGCGGCACCGGGTCCCCGTCGCCGTCCCCCGCGACCGGCAACCCGTACTCCGCCGCGCAGGTCTGCGGCAGCGGCTACTCGGTGATCGACACCCACAACCTGGGTGACGCCACCGTCTACCTGCTCTACAACAGCGCGACCGGCGACAACTGCGTGACCACCCTGGCGGCCAACCCGGCCGGTGCGGTCTCGATGAACGCCACCCTCGCGGTGCAGGGCGGCAACTCCGCCAACAACCCGGGCACCTTCACCTACTACGCCGGACCGGTGGTCGAGCACGCACCGAGTGCCTGCGTCGAGTGGGGCGGCTCGTACAAGACCGCCTCGTGGACCAGTGGCTGGAGCCACTGCGCCTGATCCGTCCTGGTCGGCCGAGGACCGTCAGCCCCCTCTCCCGGGGCTGCCGGTCCTCGGCCGTTGCGGGCCGGCCGGCAGGTAGAGTCGGAGCATGGCTGTAGACGAAGCTTCGGTCCGGGTGGACAGCTGGATCTGGTCGGTGCGCCTGACCAAGACCCGCTCACTCGCCGCTGCCGCCTGCCGCGCCGGCCACGTCCGGGTCAACGGCGAGCGGATCAAGCCCGCGCAGGCGCTGCGGGTGGGCGACGAGGTGCGGGTGCGCCAGGAGAACTGGGACCGGGTGGTGGTGGTCGCCCGGCTGATCAGCAAGCGGGTGGGCGCCTCGGTGGCCGCCGAGTGCTTCGTCGACAAGAGCCTGCCCCGCCCCACCGCCGAGCAGGCCGGCGGCTTCGCCCTGCGCGACCGCGGCGCCGGGCGTCCGACCAAGCGCGACCGCCGCTCGCTCGAGCAGCTCTTCGGCCGCCCGGGCGGCTAGGAGCCTCTCTCAGCTGCGCCCGGAGTGCGTGGCGCCGGCCCGGCGTCGAGGATGTGGGAACGATCCACGACGACGCAGGAGGCGGCGCGGTGACGAGTCCGGCGGAACGGGCCAAGCTGGGGCAGGACGCCCGGAAGGTGGTCGGGCGGCGCTCGCACGGGCAGTGGATCCCGGCCACCGGGCGCCCCGACCCGGTCGCGGTGCTGGTCGAGCAGGGCGCGGACCGGGTCCCGGAGCTGCTGCCGATCCGCTACGGCCGGATGGCGCAGTCCCCGTTCGCCTTCCTGCGCGGCGCGGCCGCCGTGCTGGCCACCGACCTGGCGGCCGGCCCCAACACCGGCCTGGTCGTCCAACTCTGCGGCGACGCCCACCTGTTGAATTTCGGCATGTACGCCTCCCCGGAGCGGGCACTGCTCTTCGACCTCAACGACTTCGACGAGACCCACCCCGGCCCGTTCGAGTGGGACGTCAAGCGCCTGGCCGCCAGCATCGCGGTCGCCGCCCGGCAGAACGGCGACCGCGACAGCGCCGCCCGGGCGTCCGCCAAGGCGTCGGCCGAGGCCTACCGGACGGCGATGCGCCGCCTCGCCGGGATGGGCGAGCTGGATGTCTGGTACCAGAAGTTGGACACCTCCCAGGTGTTGCCGCTGCTCACCGGCGAGCGTCGCCGACGGGCCGAGCAGAACCTCGAACGCGCGCGCCGGCGGACCAGCCTGCAGGCCTTCGAGAAGCTCACCGAGCTGCGCGACGGCCGGCCGCGGATCATCGCCGACCCGCCGCTGGTGCAGCCGGTCGCGGTGCCCGAGTACCGGGCCGTCGGCAAGGTCTTCAGCCAGTACCGGGCCACCCTGCCGGAGGAGCGGCGGGTGCTGCTCGACCGGTTCCAGCTCACCGACGTGGCGGTCAAGGTGGTCGGCGTGGGGAGCGTCGGCACCCGCTGCTTCATCGTGCTGCTGCAGGGCCGCGACTCGCGCGACCCGCTCTTCCTGCAGGTCAAGGAGGCGCAGCAGTCGGTGCTCGCGCCGTTCGCCACCGGGCCGGTGCCTGATCACCAGGGCCACCGGGTGGTCGCCGGGCAGCGGCTGCTGCAGGCGGCCGGGGACATCTTCCTCGGCTGGACGACCGGTCCCGGGGGCCGACACTTCTACGGCCGGCAGCTGCGCGACATGAAGGGCTCCGCCGAGGTCGACCGGATGACGGCCGGCGGGCTGCGCGCCTACGCCGCGCTCTGCGGCCACGCGCTGGCCCGGGCGCACGCGCGCTCGGGCGACCGGATCGCGATCGCGGGCTACCTGGGCGGCAGCGACGCCTTCGACGCCGCGATCGCCGAGTTCGCCATGCGCTACGCCGACCAGACATTGGCCGACCACGGCGAGCTGGTCCGGGCGATCGCGGACGGGACGGTCCCGGCACAGGACGCCTGAGGTCCGCGGTGGGCGAGTGGGCGAGTGGGCGAGTGGGGTTAACCCCACCGCGGGGACGCCTGCGACCTCCATGGTCCACCGGCCCGTCACTTCCTAGCGTGGGAAGCGTCGTCAACCGCCCTCGGAAGGACCACCATGGCACCCCGTACCCCGCAGGACTCCCCCGCCGTCGAGCTGCGCGCCGTGCAGCGCCGCTACGGCCGCGGCGACCGGGCCGTGCAGGCCCTGCGCGGGATCGACCTGGCCCTGCCCCGGGGCAGCTTCACCGCGGTGATGGGCCCCTCCGGCTCCGGCAAGAGCACCTTCCTGCAGTGTGCCGCCGGGCTGGACCGCCCCGACTCCGGCGAGGTGCTGCTCGGTGGCACCGAGATCAGCCGGCTGAGCGAGAACAAGCTGACCGAGCTGCGCCGCAGCCGGATCGGCTTCGTCTTCCAGTCCTTCAACCTGCTCCCCTCCCTCACCGTCCAGCAGAACGTGCTGCTGCCGCAGCGCCTCGCCGGTGGTCGGCCGGACCGGGGCCGGGCCCGCGAGCTGCTGACCCGGGTGGGGCTGGCCGAGCACGGCAGGCGTCGGCCCGGGGAACTCTCCGGCGGCCAGCAGCAGCGGGTGGCGATCGCCCGCGCCCTGATCACCAGTCCCGAGGTGCTCTTCGCCGACGAGCCGACCGGCGCCCTGGACACCCGCACCGCGCGCGAGGTGCTGCAGTTGCTGCGCCAGGCCGTGGACCAGCTGGGCGCGACCGTGGTCATGGTCACCCACGACCCGCTGGCCGCCGCGCACGCGGACCGGGTGCTCTTCCTGGCCGACGGGCAGCTGGTCGACGCCCTCGACCGTCCCACCCCGCAGGCGGTGGCCGACACCATGCTGCGGCTCACCGCCGCCGTTCCGAGCTCGGCGGGCGCGGCAGGGGCGCCGAAGACGGCGGCGTGGTAGAGCTCGTCGGCCCGAACCAGCCGGTCGGCACTGTGCAGTTGATCATCCGTCATGCGGCTTGCGGTAGCGCCCTAGTCGGAGTTCTCCCACACCAATTGACCGGGCCCGTCCGGGGTGTGGACCGGGATCCAGGCCTCGTCGGCCTCGGTCAGCCGGGACTCGTCCAGCACCAGTGGGGTGGGGAACAGGTCCTCCCGGTTCGCGGAACCGTAGACGTGGAAGCCGACGGCGGTGCGCAGCCGATCGAGCAGCGGCGCCGGCCAGTCCAGTCCGCGCGAACCCCAGCCGTCCAGCTCGCCGACGAAGATCCCCCGCAGCTCCTCGTCCAGTCCCTCCCCGAAGAGCGGGATCAGGTAGCCCTCCTGCTCGTAGGGGATGCAGCCGTGGCCGCCGCCCTGGTTGCGGTAGACCACGCCGGTGGGCGCCGCCACGATCACGGCCACCCAGCCCAGGCCCGAGCCCGACCCGTCCGGGTCGAGGAAGATGTATCGCGTTTCGCCGTCCTTGTCGCCCATGGCCCTACTGTCGCAGTGCTGCCGCCGCTGCGTCCTGCGCCGACGCACGATCCGACGGTGATAGGCCAAGTCGGGTACGTCGGTCCAGCAAGTCGGCGACGTCCAGGGCGCCTTCGTGGGCCACCGCGAACCGGAGTTCGGCCATCGTGGTCGCCACGCCCGGGGCGACCGGGGTGCTCTCGCCGGCGGCCAGCACGGCCGGGGCCTCGGTTCCGTAGCGGCGGACCAGCCGCAGCGGGCCCGGCACCTCCGCCAGCGCGGCCCGGGGAGCGGCGCCGACCAGCGGGAGGGTGCGGGTGCGGCAGGGGCCGGCGGGCAGCCGGGTGCGGGCGAGGGCGGCGTCGAGCGCGTCCTCGGCCATCCGGCGGTAGGTGGTGAGCTTGCCGCCGACCACGGTGACCAGGCCGTCGGGGGCGGTCAGCACGGCGTGCTTGCGGGAGACGTCGGCGGTGCGGCCGGTGCCGTCGTCCAGCAGCGGGCGCAGGCCGGCGAAGGTGCCGAGCAGGTCGGCCCGGGTGAGCGGGGTGCGCAGCGCGGAGTTGATGGTCCGCAGCAGGAAGTCGATCTCGGTCTCGGAGGCCTGCGGCTCGTCGGGGATCGGGCCGGGCGCGTCCTCGTCGGTGAGCCCGACGTAGACCCGGCCGTCCGGCGCCGGCAGGGCGAAGACGAAGCGGTTGGTCTCGCCGGGGACCGGGACGGTGAGCCCGGCGTTGAGGCCGGCGAAGGCGGACTGCGGGAAGACCAGGTGGGTGCCGCGACTGGGCCGCAGGGTGATCCCTGGGGCCAGCCCGCCCGCCCACACCCCGGTGGCGTTGATCACCGTGCGGGCGCGCAACCGGAAGCTGTCGCCGGTCAGTTCGTCGCGCAGCAGCGCACCGGAGCCGCTGGCCCCGGACGCCGCGCAGCGGGTCAGCACCCGCGCCCCGTACCCCGCCGCGGTCCGCGCCAGTGCGACCACCAGCCGTGCGTCGTCCACGAGTTGGCCGTCCCAGAAGACCAGCCCGCCGCGCAGGCCGGCGGCCGCGACGGTGGGGGCGTAGCGCAGCACCTCGGCGGGGGCCAGCCGGCGCGAGCGCGGCAGCACCGCCGAGGGGGTGCCGGCGCTGAGCCGCAGCGCGTCCCCGGCCAGGAAGCCGGCCCGGACCAGGGCGGCGCCGCCGAAGCCGGTGCCGGGCAGCAGCGGGACGATCTGCGGCAGCGCGTGCACCAGGTGCGGGGCGGTGCGGCGGAGCAGGATGTCGCGTTCGACGGCGCTCTCGCGGGCGATGCCGACGGCGCCGGAGGCGAGGTAGCGCAGGCCGCCGTGGACCAGCTTGGAGCTCCACCGGCTGGTGCCGAAGGCGAGGTCGTGCTTCTCGGCGAGGACCACGGACAGCCCGCGCGAGGCGGCGTCCAGCGCGACCCCCGCACCGGTGACTCCGCCGCCGATGACCAGGACGTCGACCGGGCCGACGTCCGGTCCGCGCAGCTCGGCCAGCTCGCGGGAGCGGCGGGCGGCGTTGAGTGAGGTGTTCATGCGTGTCCGCCTTGCTGTTGGGGCGCCAGGTAGCGGTCGAGCAGCAGACGCAGCTCGGCGTCGAGCCGGTCGAGTTCGGGGCCGGCCCCGTCGGGGGTGTCGGTGAAGACCGGGCCGGTGAGGGTGAACGACCAGGCGGTCAGCAGCACCGCGCGGGCCAACAGCTCCGGGTCCTCGGCCCGCACCGAACCCTCGGCCACCGCGAGGCCCAGTGCGCCCGTCAGCATCTCCAGCTGGTGGTTGGTGTTGGTGCCGCGCCTGGTCAGCAGATAGGGCGTGAGGAAGTCCGGGTCGACCTCGATGATCTTCCGCAGCAGCGGGTGGACCCGGATCCCCCGGACCAGCCGGACCACCCCGTCCACCAGCTCCGCCCGCCCGATCGCCCGCGCCTCCCCCGGCATCGCGGCGAGCGTGAGCGCCGTCCACTCCCGGATGGTCAGGGCGCCGAGCACCTCGCGCACGCCGCCCCAGCGGCGGTACAGGGTGGCCCGCGACACGCCCGCCTGGCGGGCGATGTCGGCCATCGTGATGCGCTGCATGCCGAAGCTGAGCAGCAGCTGGTACGCCGCGTCGAGGATCCGCTCCTCGGGGATGGCGTTGGCGGCCTTGAGTTCTACCTGAGTGTTGATTCGCTGCGACACCACATGTACAAGTGTATCAGCGCACTCTCCCCCAGCCCAGGACCTGAGGACCTCGATGACCGAGTCAGACCTGCCCCTCACCGATTTCCACCCCTACCGCTGGGGCGACCCCGCCCACCGCACCACACTGCCGGCCGCCGCCCAGGAGACCCTTGCCGCCTTCGGCGTCCGCACCCCCGAGAAGCCGCCGGTGGAGCTGGACCGACTCCCGCTGCCCGAGCCCGCCGTGGACCTCGCGGCGCTGGCCGAAGCGGTCGGCGCCGAGCACGTCACCGCCACCCCGGCGGCCCGCCTCGCCCACACCCGCGGCTGGTCCACCCCCGACCTGCTGCGCCTGCGCGCCGGCGACGCCTCCGACGCGCCCGACGCCGTCGCCTACCCGGGCTCGCACGAGGAGGTGGTGGCGCTGCTGGAGTGCTGCGAGCGACTCGGCTACGCCGTCGTCCCCTACTCCGGCGGCACCTCGGTGGTCGGCGGCCTGGCCCCCGAGCGGGCCGGCTTCGCGGGCGTGGTCGCGCTGGACCTGAAGCGGCTGGACGCCGTGCTGGCGGTGGACGAGGTCTCCCGCACCGCCACCCTGCAGGCCGGCCTGCGCGGCGTGGAGGCCGAACGGCTGCTGCGCGAGCGCGGCCTGACGCTGGGTCACTTCCCGCAGTCCTACGAGGGCGCGAGCATCGGCGGCTACGCGGCGGCCCGCTCGGCCGGCCAGTCCTCGGCCGGGTACGGGCGGTTCGACGAGATGGTGGTCGGCCTGGTCCTGGCCACCCCGCGCGGCACCCTGACCACCGGCAGCGCGCCCAAGTCGGCGGCCGGGCCCGACCTGCGCCAGTTGGTGCTGGGCTCGGAGGGCACCCTCGGCGTGATCACCTCGGTGACCGTCCGGGTCCGTCCCGTCCCGGCCGAACGGGTCTACGAGGCCTGGCGGTTCGACACCTTCGAGGAGGGTGCGGCGGCGCTGCGCCGGCTCGTCCAGGACGGGCCGCTGCCGACCGTGCTGCGCCTGTCCGACGAGGCCGAGACCTCGGTCAACCTGGCCGACCCGGCCGCGATGTTCGGCGGCGGCCCCGGCGGCTGCCTGGCCGTCACCGGCTACGAGGGCACGGCGGCCGAGGTGGCCGCGCGGCGGGCCGGAGCCGGCGAGGTGCTGGCGGCGGCCGGCGGGCAGCCGATGGGCACCGAGCCCGGCGAGGCCTGGCGCACCGGGCGCTACCGCGCGCCGTACCTGCGGGATCCGCTGCTGGACGCGGGCGTGCTGATCGAGACGCTGGAGACGGTGACCTTCTGGTCCAACCTGCCCGCGCTGCGCGCCGCCGTCACCGCGGCGCTGACCGACGCGCTGGGCGCCCAGGGCACCCCGCCGCTGGTGCTCTGCCACATCTCGCACGTCTACGAGACCGGGGCCTCGCTCTACTTCACCGTCGCCTGCGCCCAGACCGAGGACCCGCTCGGCCAGTGGCAGGCCGCGAAGTCGGCCGCCAACGCGGCGATCCGGGCCACCGGCGCGGCGATCACCCACCACCACGGCGTCGGCACCGACCACCGCGAGACCTACGCGCAGGAGGTCGGGCCGCTGGCGATCGAGGCGCTGCGGGCGGTCAAGCGGGTGCTGGACCCGGCGGGGATCCTCAACCCGGGCGTGCTGCTGGCTCGCGACGAGAGCGGCCGCTGAGGTGCCCGCCGCCACGCAGGCACGCCGGTTCACCGCGGTGGTGAACCCGATCTCGGGCGGTGGCCACGCCGCCGCCCGCTGGGAGCCGGTCGCCGCGCTGCTGCGCGCGGCCGGCGCCACCGTGCACACCGAGCCGACCCGCAGCCGGGAGCACGCGATCGGCTGCGCGAAGGCCGCCGCCGAGCGCGGCGACGTGGTGGTCGCGGTCGGCGGGGACGGCCTGGTGCGGGACGTCGTGGCCGGCGCCGTCACCGGCCACGGCACCTTCGCCGTCGTCCCGGCCGGGCGGGGCAACGACCTGGCCCGGCTGCTGAACATTCCGGTGGACCCTGCGGCGCTGGCCGATCTGCTGTTGACCGGGTCGACACGCGATCTCGACGTGCTGGAGGTCAACGGGGTGATCGCGCCGGGCAACGTGTACATCGGCATCGATTCCGTCGCCACCCGGATCATCAACGCCGGCCGCGGACTGCCCGCCCTGCTGCTCTACCGCCTGGCCCCGCTGCGCGCGATCCTGTCCTGGCGAGCGGCCGGCTACACCCTCACCGTGGACGGTGTGCACAGCCAGGTCCGCGCGCACACCGTGATCCTCGCCAACTCCGGCGCCTACGGTCACGGCCTGCGGATCGTGCCGTCGGCCAAGCCGGACGACGGGCTGCTCGACGTGATGGTGGTCGGCGACGGCCCGCGCTCGAAGATCGTCTCCTTCATGAACGAGGCCAAGCGCGGCACCCACACCGACCGCCCCGAGGTCTCCGTGCGGACCGCCCGCGAGGTGGCCGTGGACGCCGACCGCCCGATCCCGGTCTGCGCGGACGGCGACGAGATCGCCACCCTCCCCGCGCGGGTCCGGGTCCTGCCCGGGGCGTTGACGGTGATCGCCCCCTAGGCCGAGGGTGGGTTCCCACGCAGCGCAGCCCGGACGCTGTCCCGGCCGAGAGAGGCGAGCCCATGCCCCAGCAGTTCGGCGACTACCAGAACGAGATCTACCTGCACGGCCTCGGCGGGGTGTTGCCCACCCTGCCGATGGCCTTCGCCGAACTGGAGGCCCGGGCCGAGGCCGCGCTACCGCCGTCCGTCTGGTCGTACGTGGCCGGCGGGGCCGGCGACGAGCACACCCAGCGGGCCAACGTCCGGGCCTTCGAGCGCTGGGGCCTGCACCCGCGGATGCTGGTCGGGGCCAAGCAGCGCGACCTGAGCGTGGAGCTGTTCGGCCTCACCCTGCCGTCGCCGCTGTTCATGGCCCCGGTCGGGGTGATCGGCCTGTGCGCCCAGGACGGGCACGGCGACCTGGCCACCGCCCGGGCCGCTGCCCGCACCGGGGTGCCGATGGTGGCCTCCACGCTGAGCGTCGACCCGCTGGAACGGGTCGCCGGCGAGTTCGGCGACACGCCCGGCTTCTTCCAGCTCTACACGCCGACCGACCGTGAGTTGGCCGCGAGCCTGGTGCACCGCGCCGAGGCCGCCGGGTTCAAGGGCATCGTGATCACCCTGGACACCTGGATCACCGGCTGGCGCCCGCGCGACCTGGCCACCGGCAATTTCCCGCAGCTGCGCGGGCACTGCCTGGCCAACTACTTCACCGACCCGGTCTTCCGGGCCCGGCTCAAGCAGACCCCCGAGGAGAACCCCGGCGCCGCCGTGCTGGAGTGGGTCGGCGTCTTCGGCAACCCGTTGACCTGGGACGACCTGCCCTGGCTGCGCTCGCTGACCACGCTGCCGATCATCCTCAAGGGCCTGAGCCACCCCGACGACGTCCGCCGCGCCAAGGACGCCGGCGTGGACGGCGTCTACTGCTCCAACCACGGCGGCCGCCAGGCCAACGGCGGCCTGCCCGCCCTGGACGCCCTGCCCGGCGTGGTCAAGGCCGCCGACGGCCTGCCGGTCCTCTTCGACTCGGGGATCCGCTCCGGTGCCGACGTCGTCAAGGCCCTCGCCCTCGGCGCCACCGCCGTCGGCATCGGCCGCCCCTACGCTTACGGCCTGGCGCTCGGCGGCGCGGACGGCATCGTCCACGTGCTGCGCAGCCTGCTCGCCGAGGCCGACCTGCTGATGGCCGTGGACGGCTACCCGACGCCGGCCGACCTCACCCCCGAGTCCCTGGTGCGGCTCCCCCACCACCAGTGACGAGGTGGTACTCGTTCCCCTCGGGGTCGGTGAGCAGCTGATCCGCCGCCCCGGCGGCGGTGAGGGCGAACCGCAGCCGATTGGTACCGGACTTGGGTGCGACCGGCGGCCCCATCACCAGGGTCGGCCCATGGGGGTCCCCCCGGCCGAAGGCTGGGGGAGGGTCGGCGCCGCGCAGTCGGACGCCCCGACTCCCCTGCTCCACCACGGTCCAGCCGGTCGCCTCGGCCCAGAACCGGCCCTGCTGCCGCGGGTCGGCGGCGTCCTGGCAGAGCTGAACGAGCGGCCCGCCGGTGTCCGCCACCGGCAGGACGCAGAACTCGTTCCCCTCGGGGTCGGCCAGCACCTCCCACGGCACCGCGCCCTGCCCGATGTCCACCCGCTCGGCCCCCAGGGCGAGCAACCGGCGCACCGACGAGGGCGGCTCCTCGCCGCCGGCCAGGTCGAGGTGCAGCCGGTTCTTGCCCTGCTTCGGCCGTTCCGAGGGGACGAACCACAGCTCGACCCCGTCCCCCGCCTTCGACCGCACCACCACCCGCCCGTCGCCCGGCGCCGACTCCCACTCCAGCGCCCGTGCCCAGAACTCCGCCAGCGCCCGCACCTCGAGCGCCTCCACCACCACAGCCGTCAGCCGTGTCGACATGGCTTGCCCCCTTGTTCGGACAACCACGGTAGCTGAGGGGCCGTCACCCGGTGCGGGTCGATTCCTCACCCCAACGGCCGTGTCGGGGTGCGCGGGGGACGCGCAGGCTCACAGGGTCGAGGGGGGACCGCTGCGCGAAGGAGTGCCCGATGGGCGATGGAGAGCACCAGCAGATGTCGGCGCGCGTCCTGCTCGCATTGGTGGTGCCGGCGGTGCTGGTGGGGGTGGTGTCCGCGCTCCTGCTGCTGGGGGTGAGCAAGTTGGCCGGCCAGCTGGAGCACTTCTGGTGGCACTACCTGCCGCAGCAGTTCGGCTTCGGCGGGTTCGACCGCTGGTGGATCGTGCTGGTGCTGACGGTCACCGGGGTGCTGGTGGGGCTGGTGGTCTGGCTGATGCCCGGTCACGGCGGGCCCGATCCGGCGACGACCAGCCTGGTGGAGGCGCCGCAGCCGCCCCGGGTGCTGCCCAGCCTCGCGGTGGTGACGGTACTGGCCCTGGCCGGCGGGGTGAGCCTCGGCCCGGAGAACCCGATCACGATGATCAACATCGCACTGGCCTACTGGCTGGGCCACAAGCTGCTGCCCCGGACCAAGGCCGTGCTCTGGGTCGCCCTGGCGGCGGCGGGCACGATCGGCGCGCTCTTCGGGACACCGGTGGCGGCGGCGCTGATCCTCTCCGAGGCGCCCGCCGAGCCCGGCGGGCCGGCCCTCTGGGACCGGCTCTTCGCGCCGCTGGTGTCGGCGGCGGCCGGGGCGATCACCACGCTGGAGATCGCGGGCAACGAGTTCGTCATCGACCTGCCCCGCTTCCCGGGCGGAGGCCTGACGGACGCCGGCTGGGCGCTGCTGGTCGGCGCACTGGCGGCGGCCGTCGGCATGGCGGCCGTCTACGCCTTCGCGCCGCTCCACCGGCTGTTCCAGCGGCTCCGCCACCCGGCGCTCACCATCACCCTCGGCGGCCTGCTGCTCGGCGGGCTCGGGGCGCTCGGCGGGGAGCTCACCCTGTTCAAGGGGCTCGACCAGGTCAAGGAGCTCGCCACCAGCTACACCCAGCACAGCGGCTGGGGCCTGCTCGGGCTGGCTGCGGTCAAACTGGTGGCCCTGCTGGTGGCCGGAACCAGCGGCTTCCGGGGCGGGCGGATCTTCCCGGCGGTCTTCGTGGCGGCGGCGCTGGGCTGCGCGATCAACACCGCCGTGCCGGACGTCCCGGTGGCACTGGCGGTGGCCTGCGCGGTGGAGGGCCTGCTGATGGCGGTCACCCGGGCCGGCTGGCTGAGCCTGTTCACGGCGGCCGCGATCGTCCCGGACCCCGGGCTGCTGCCGTTCCTGTGCGTGGCGGCGCTACCGGCCTGGCTGCTCGTCACCGGGCGGGCCGAGATGCAGGTCCGGGCCGAGCCGCGCGCCGCCGCCGGGTGAGTCTCCGGGGAGATCGGGAGTGGGGTGCTCAGGAGCTCGGGTGCTTGGGAGCTCGGGTGTTCAGGAGTTGCGCGGGTAGGTCTTGAGCACATGCCCCTTGACGTCGGCGGCCAGGTAGGTGCCGCCGTAGTCGTCGGCGAGGTAGACGCGGATCGTGGGCGCGTCGTTGGTCCAGTCCGGGTCGACGATGATGTACCGGAAGGTGGGGTGCGCGATGCCGAGTTGGGCCGGGGCCTGCGCGAACAGTGCGGGCAGCGCGTTCCAGTCGACGGTCTGCAGGTCCACCGTCCGGGTGCCGGAGGCCAGCTCCCCGCCGCTGGTCCGCTCCACCGCGCCGCCGCTGGTGTAGTCGAACACGTCGTACAGCTTGTGGTTCGCCGCGTTCGGCGCCTGGGCCGAGGCGTGGTCCGGGAAGACGGTGAGCTCGGTGACCTGGGTGCCGCCCATCGCCGGGCGCAGCGTGTCGACGAGCGCGCGAGCGCCGGCGGGGGTGAGGAAGTCGACCTTGGGCGCGGCGGCAGGGGTGGTGGGGGCGAGGGTGGTGGGGGCGAGGGTCGTGGCGGGGGTGGTTGCCGGGGTGGTTGCCGGGTCGGTGCTGGTCGGCGCGCCGGCCGAAGTGCTCGGGTTCGGTGGCGCCGAGTGCGCCGACTTCGCCCCCTGCGCCGCCGAGCCGTCCGCGCCCTGCCCGAGCCCCCAGACCAGCACACCGGCGAGCACCACCACGGCCACGGCGGCAGCCAGCAACGGCCCGCGCCGCCGGTACGGCGCGACCGGCGGAACCGGTACGGCGGGTGCGACCGGCGGAACGGGTACGGCGGGTGCGACGGGAGCGAGGGGTACGAGCTGTAGGGCAGGCGGCACCCGAAGCTGCATCGTCTCCTCGAACACCCCCGCCGACTCCGCCGCCGCCAGCATCCGGTCGAACGCCGCCGCGTCCGGCCGCTCCCCCGGGTTCCGCGCCAGCACCGCCGCCAGGGCCGGTCCCAACGCCCCCGCGCGCACCGGTGGCGGCAGCGGCTCGTCCAGCACCGCCGCCAGCGTCGCCAGGCTGGTGCCCCGGCGCAGTGGGTGGTGTCCTTCGACCGCTACGTACAGCAGCATCCCGAGCGACCACAGGTCGGAGGCCGGATCCCCCTCCACCCCGCGGATCCGCTCCGGCGCGATGTACTCGGGCGAGCCGATCAGGCCGCCGGTCGTGGTCAGACTGGTCGCCCCGGACAGTGCGGCGATGCCGAAGTCGGTCAGCACCGGCGACCCGTCGGCGCGCAGCAGCACATTGCCGGGCTTCACGTCCCGGTGCTGGATCCCGGCGGCGTGCGCGGCCCGCAGTGCGCCGAGCACGCCACGCCCGATCCGCACCGCCTCGGCGGGAGGCAGCGCGCCCTGCTTGAGGCGGTGGTCGAGCGAGCCGCCGGGGACCAGCTCCATCACCAGCCACGGGTGCGCGAGTTCGGGCCGGTCGACGATGTGATGGATCACCACCACATTGGGGTGCTGCAGCCGGGCCAGCGACCGCGCCTCGCGCAGCACCCGCTCCCGCAGCACGGCGGTCGCTGCGGGATCGCCGCCGTCCATCGCCGGGTCGGGCGGGCGGACCTCCTTCAGCGCCACTTCCCGGTGCAGCGCGGTGTCCCAGGCCCGCCAGACCAGACCCATGCCGCCACCGCCGAGCCGTTCCACCAGCTCGAACCGGTCGTCAATCCGCTGTCCTCCCGGACCCCCTGCGTTCATGGCCCGCATCGTAGGGGCAGCACCCGTCAGGGAGCCAAAGCCCATGGTCACTCCAGACCATCCCCCGCCCCGCCCCGTGCCCAGCCCCCACCCGCACCCAGCCCAGAGCCCGTGCCCAGACCCCCACCAGCCCCGCGCCGGTCCCCAGACCAGAGCCCGTGCCCAGCGCCCCACCCGTCCCCAGGTGCTGCGCGCGTTCCCCGCCCGTCAGCCCGTCCGCGCCCGCTCTCAGACCCCCACCCGACCCCTGCCCGTCCCCAGAGCCCACCCGTCCCCCGCCCCGCGCCCGTTCCCGGTGCCTCTACCCCTCCCCCCGGCCTCCCAGTGCGGCCGCCACCCGGTCGATCCCGAGGCCCACGCCCAGGGCCACGGCGGCGGCCGCCGCGGCGTAGCTGACCTGGTCGGCGCCGGGCAGGCCGAGGCGGACCCGAGCCGCGGCGCCGCGCGGGTCGGTGAGGGTGAAGCTGGGACGGCCGAGCTGGTCCAGGGTCACGGCGGCGGCGCGGACGTCGCCGCTGGTGCGGCCGAAGGTGAGGACGGGGGCGTTGCTGCGGGCGGCGAGCGAGAGCGCGTACGGGTCGTCGGCGTTGAGTACCGCGAGGCCGTCGGCCGGCAGCGCGTCGAGCAGCGTGCCGAGGGCGGTGGCGCTGGCCTGCTTGCTGGCGCCCTGGGTGCAGCCGACGTTGAGCACCACGGCGACGCTCGGCGCACCGCCCCCGGTGGCGGGTGCGGGGGCCACCGCGAGCAACCGGGCCAGCAGGGCGGTGGTGCTCCGCTTGCCGACGGCTCCGGCGAGCGCGACCACCAGCGGCAGCGACGCCGACAGCGACGCCCCCGGGGACGCCGCCGGCGACGGCGACGGCGAGGCCGAGGCCGAGGCCGACCGAGCGCCGGCCAGGTCGGCGCACAGCACAGCAACCTCGCGCAGCGTCATGCGGTCACGCTAACCACGCCCCCGCGCGTGTCGCCCGCTAGCCGACGCCGTCCGGGGCGTCAGCGACATCAGCGCTCTCCGCGGCGGCAGTCCCGCTCGAAGCCACCGCGCAGCACCCGGCCGCCAGCAGCGCCGCCGCCTCCGGCACCCCGAGCCGCTGGTAGTCGGCGTAGGCCCGGCGGTGGTGTTCGAGGGCGGCCTCCGAATCGCCGAGGCTGTGCTGCGCGGTGCCGAGGCAGTCGTGCGAGCGGGCCGCCTCGAACGGGTCGCCGCAGCCCTCGGCGAGCTCCAGCGCGGCCTGGTGCTCGGCCAGCGCCTCCTTCGGGGAGCCGACGGCGCACAGTGTCTCGCCGAGGTTGTTGCGGGCCTCGGCGAGGACCAGCGGGAACTCCAGCTCGCGGGCGATGGCCAGCGCCTCCTGGTGGTGGGCGAGGGCCTCGGCCAGTCGGCCCTGCGAGCGGCTGACCGTGCCGATGTTGCCGAGCGCGACGGTCTCGCCGCTGCGCTCCTCGATCGTCCGACTCAACTCCAGGGCCTGCTGGAACAGTTCGAGCGCGGCGTCCAGCTCGCCGCGGCGCTGGTGGACCAGGCCGAGGTTGTCCAGGGTGATCGCCTCGCCCCCGCGGTCGTTGCACTCGCGGTCGAGTTCCAGGGCTCGGCGGTGGTGTTCCAGGGCCTCGTCCAGCCGGCCGAGGCGGCGGCAGACCACGCCGAGGTTGTCGCGGGCGATGCTCTCGCCGACCCGGTCGCCCAGCCGCTCCTTCGCCGTCAGCGCCTGTTCCAGGTTGGTCAGCGCCTCGGCGAACCGGCCTTGGCGGCGGCGGATCACCCCGAGGTTGAGCAGCGCGGTGGCCTCCTGCACCGGCTCGCCGACTTCGCGCGCGCTGGCGAGGCCGCGGGCGAAGTACTCCGCCCCCTCGTCGAGCCGACCCGTCCGGCCGCAGACCACGCCGATGTTGAGCAGGGTCGCGGACAGGCCCGGGGAGGGCGGCAGGGTCTGGTACACCCGGACCGCGTCCTGCAGATGAGCAAGCGCTTGCTCATGCATGCCGCGATGCATCACGGTCAGCCCGAGGAAGCGCAGCGTGCCAGCCTCGCCCGACCGGTCGCCGCGTTCCCGGGCGGCGGTGAGCGCGGCGGTGTGCACGGTCAGCGCATCGGCGTAGTGGGCGCCGCGTTCCAGGTAGCGGGCGAGGATCGTGGACAGGTCGATCTGGTGGACCGGGAAGTCGGTCAGGCCGACGGCCGCGACCAGGTTGGCCCGCTCGGCGTCCAGCCAGGCGACGGCATCCGGGACGGCGTCGAACCCGGGGCCCAGCGGCTCCACGGTGGGCCGGTTGAACCGCTCCTGCGGCACGATCACGTCCATCGCCGCGGCCGCGCGCCACCGGTAGTGGTCGAGCAGTCGGCGCACCGCCGCCTGACGGGGTGTCGGCGGCTCCTCGGCGGTGACGGTCCGGCGGGCGTGGTCGCGCAGCAGGTCGTGCAGGCCGAACCGGTCGCTGGCGCGCTGCTGCAGCAGGTGGCAGTCGAGCAGCAGCTCCAGCAGTTCCACCGCCTCGTCCTCGTCGCAGGCGGCCAGCGCGGCGGCCGCCGCACCGTCGGTGTCGGTGCCGGGCAACAGGCCGAGCAGCCGGAACATCCGCCGCTGCTCGGGCTCGAGTTGTTCGTAGGAGAGGGCGAAGGCGGCGGTCACCTCGCGGTGGTCGGTGTCGGGCTCGGCGCGATCCCGGTGCGCCCGCAGTCGGCGGTTGAGGTCACCCACCGTCCAGGCCGGTCTGCTGCGCAACCGGGCGGCGGCGACCCGCAGGGCGAGCGGCAGCCGGCCGCAGAGCGCGACCGCCTCGGCCAGCTCGGCGGCCGGCTCCTGGCCGCGCGCCGGACCGGCGATCCGGACGAACAGCGCGGTGGCGGTGGCCGGTTCGAGCACGTCCAGGGAGAGCGGGTCGACGCCGTCGAGGCCGAACAGCCGACGGCGCGAGGTGACCAGCACCTGGCAGCGCGAGCTGCCCGGCAGCAGCGGGCGGACCTGCTCGGCGTCGGCGGCGTTGTCCAGCACGATGACCAGCGAGCGGCCGTCGCACTCGGCCCGCCACAGCGCCGCGCTCTCCTCGACGTCCTGCGGGATGGCGCTCTCCGGCACCCCGAGCGCGGTCAGCAGACGCGCCAACGCCTGGGCGGGGTCCAAGGGTTGGCGCCCGGCGGTGTGGCCGTGCAGGTCCAGGAAGAGCTGGCCGTCGCGGTACTGCCCGGCCAGCCGGTGGGCGGCGTGCACGGCCAGCGCGGTCTTGCCGACGCCGGGCATCCCGTCGATCGCCGCCACCCGGGTGGCGGTGGACCCCGGCTGCGGGCCGGCCAGCAGCAGGCTCAACTCCGCCTCCCGGCCGGTGAAGTCGCTCACGTCGCGCGGCAGGTCGTTGCGGGGCACGGCGGTGGGCCGGGCCGGCGTGCCGGCGAGGGTCGGGGCGGCGTGCAGGCCGAGGGTCGGGGCGCCGTGCAGGATCTGGTCGTGCAGCTCGGCGAGTTCGGCGGACGGCTCGACGCCGAGCTCCTCGACCAGCACGGTGCGTGCCGCCCGGTACTCGGCCAGCGCCTCGCTCTGCCGGTCGGCGCGGTAGAGGGCCAGCATCAACTGGGCCCGGAACCGCTCGTGCAGCGGCTGGTCGCGCACCAGCGTGCGCAGCTCGGCGACGAGTTGCTCGTGCAGGCCCTGCTGCAGGTCCGCCTCGATCCGCCAGCGCAGCACCTCGAGGCGGACCTGCTCGAAGTGCGAGCGGTGCGCGCTGCGCAGCGTCTCGCTGGGCACGTCCACCAGCGGTTCGCCCCGCCACAGCCGCAGCGCCGCGTTGAGCTGCTCGGCGGCCAGGTGCCACTGCTCGGCCCGGCAGGCCGCCCGGCCCGCCGCATGGTGGCTGCTCAGCAGGTCAAGGTCGAGCTCGCCCGGCCGGACCTCGATCACATAGCCGGGCGCCCGGGTGCGGATCCGCCCGCCGGCCTCCGGGCCGAGAGTGCGGCGCAGTCGCATCACGTGGTTGCGCAAGGTGATCAGCGCGCCCTGCGGCGGCTCGCCGTCCCAGACGGCGTCGATGAGTTCGTCAAGGGTGACGATCGACCCGGGCCGCAGCAACAGCGCAGCGAGGATGATCCGTTGCTTGGTGGCCGGCAGCGACAGCGCCTGGGTGCCGTCGTGCACGTGCAACGGCCCCAACAGCCCGAACTCCATGATTCCCCCCGGTAGGCCGCGTTCCGGACAGCCAGGGTGACCCTCACTCCACGCGACACCAACGCGACCGAAACGTTAACCGAGCCGACGATTGTTGGGAACAGCCGGGGACGCGATGTTGACCTTCGTGGGGAAGCGAAGACCTGCAGCGCGACCCCGGCTGCGCCCCACCGCGCACCGCCGGGGCCCGGCCGAATCACGGGGTCGGCCGGACCCGGTGCCCGCCTCCCGTCCGGTCCGCGCATCGCCCCGGGTAGCCTCCAAGGGCGCAGCAGCGAGCCGAGGAAGGGAACCGGGATGACGTCAGGATCGGTGGCCGGGCTGCCCGAGGCGTTCTACCGCGACCTCGGCGACGGACGGTACGAGAGCACCCCCGCCACCGCCGGGCCGTGGAGCCCGAAGACGCAGCACGCGGGCCCGCCGTCGGCGCTGCTCGGCCGTGCGCTGGAGCGGCACCGGGCCCGCCCGGGCATGCGGATCGCCCGGGTCACGCTGGAGGTGCCGTACCCGGTGCCGGTGGGCGAGCTGCAGGTGGACGTGCGCACCCTCCGGGGTGGGGCCCGGACCGAGCTGCTGGAGGGCGAGATCACCGCCGAGGGCAGGCCGGTGATGCTGGCCCGGGCGTGGCGGGTCACCGCGAGCCCGGCGGACACGCCGACGCTGCGCCCCGAGCCCGGCCCGCCGCCGCTCCCGGCCGAGCAGCCCTTCCACGGCCTGCGCGGCGCCCACCTCGACGGCTACGTCAGCGCGATGGAGTGGCGCTTCGCCGAGGGCGGCTTCGACACGCCCGGTCCCGGTGCGGCCTGGGCCCGCCAGCGGCTGCCGCTGGTCGCCGGCGAGTCGGACACCGCGCTGACCCGCGCCCTGACCGTCGCCGACAGCAACTGGGCCGTCGCCTTCGAACTCGACCATGTGCGCCGCCTGGTGATCAACACCGACATCACCCTCGCCCTGCACCGCGACCCGGTCGGCGAGTGGCTCTGCCTCAGCGCCGCCACCGCCGCCAGCCCCGACGGCTCGGGCCTGGCCGCCGGCCGCCTGGACGACGTGCACGGGGACTGCGGGCGGATCCTGCAGACACTGCTGGTGGCGGAGCGGTAGCCGACGCCGGCGGGCCGCTCGCGGCAGGCCGAACTCGCAGGTACACGAAGGGATTTGCGGTCGCGTGCGAAGCACCCGAATCGTGACCTCGGATTTACCGTAACCGGGAACCCGAGGCTCTACGGTGCACGTCGCTGACTACGCCGCGGGAGTTCGCGGCAGCCACCGCACCGGTCTCCTCCGGTCCAGCGGCGGCGCCCACCCCCACGGGAGAGACTGCAGATGAACGGCCCGACCGAGGGCAGCACCGCCGAGGCCAACGGCCTCTGGACGCTGCCCGGCTACACCCACGAGCGCGAGCTCGGCTCCGGCGCGAGCGGGCATGTGGTGCTGGCCCGGCATGAGGCCACCGGCACCCGGGTCGCCATCAAGTACCTGAGCTCGGCGGTCGGCGACACCACCGCCTTCCGTGCCGAGGCCGTGCTGCTCGGCGACCTGCGCTCGCCCCAGGTCGCCGCGCTCTACGAGTACGTGGAGGGCCCGCAGGGCGCCGCGATCGTCATGGAGCTGGTGGACGGCATCGCGCTGCGCGCCCTGCTGCGCGAGGAGGGAGCCACCTCGCCGGAGGCGGCCCTGGTCGTGCTCAAGGGCTCGCTGCTCGGCCTGGCCGCCGCACACGCGGCCGGCGTGGTGCACCGCGACTACAAGCCGGAGAACGTGCTGATCGCGGCCGACGGCTCGTCCAAGCTGGTGGACTTCGGCATCGCGGTCCGCAGCGGCGAGACTCCGGGCATCGCCGGCACCCCCGTCTACATGGCCCCGGAGCAGTGGGCGGGTGAGCCCGCCTCGCCCAGCGCCGACGTGTACGCGGCCACCGCGACCTTCTTCGAGTGCCTCACCGGCGCCAAGCCCTACAGCGGCACCACCATCGCCGAGTTGGCCGTCCAGCACACCGAGGCCCCCATCCCCGACGAGCTGGCGCCGGAGCCGGTCCGGCCGCTGATCCGGGCCGGCCTGGCCAAGACGCCGCAGGAGCGCCCGAAGAACGCGACCGCGCTGGTGGCGAAGCTCGAGCAGGTGGCGCGCGCCGGGTACGGCGAGGAGTGGGAGGAGCGCGGACGGGACGCACTGGCGGCGCTGGTGGCGCTGCTCCCGCTGTTGCTGCTGCCCTCCGGCGGTGCGGCCGGCGCGGGCACCACGGCGCTGGCCACCACCGTGCTGGACGGCACCACGGTGATCGGCGGCGCGGTGAGTGCTGACGGTCCGGCAGCCGACGCCGCGCCGAGCACCGCCCCTGGCCCGCACCCCGCGCGCCGCCCCAGGGTGAGCCGCCGGGCCCGGCTAGCAGCCGGAGCAGTGGGCGTGGCCCTGCTGGCGGGGACCATGGCGAAGATGGCCGTGGCCGACAGCGCGGACGCCTCGGGCGTCACCTCGGTGGCCGCTCCGGCGCCGGAGCTGACGACCTCGCTGGCACCGGCCGGCGACGCGTCCTCGGCCGGGCCCTCCCCGACCGTCGCCGCCTCCGCCTCCGCCTCCGCCTCCGCCTCCGCTGCGGCCTCGACCTCGCCGTCACCGTCGGCGAGCCCTACGCCCGGTGGGACGGCCGCTCCCACCCCAGGAAGTCCTACGCCCAAGCCGGGCGCCACCGGCCCCAAGCCCACATCGGCGGGCCCGACGCCGAGCGTGACCGTCGCACCCGCGCCGACCACCCCGCCGGTGGTGGTACCGACGACGCCGGCCCCCGCCTCCACCACCCCGTCGCCGTCACCGAGCCCCGCTCCTGTGCTGCGGGTCTTCACGCTGGGCATCACCGGGTACGGCTGCTACGGGAACTACGGCACCCAGGGCACGGTCAACGTCACCACTGACGGCGCCGCCGCCGGGACACTGACCGTCAGCTGGATCGACGGCGGCACCACCAGGACGGTGGTCGCAACCCAGACCTTCACCCTCGCCAAGGGGCAGACCAAGGCCTCGATCCCGGTCAACCACACCTTCGCGGACAACGCCACTGCGTGGGGCCTGCAGGTCGACACCAATCCGGCCGCACTCCGGGGGCAGGACAGCTACCAGGAGCAGTACGCCTTCCAGTGCAACCCGCCCCGCTGACCTGTTCCAGGAAGACATCATGACCGCACCTCAGGACCCCGAGCTCACCGTGCGCCTCGACGGCACGGTCCGCCTCGACCGCACCACCAACCTCCGCAAGGCTCCCGCGACCGAGACCGACACCGACAGCCCCACCTACCTCGACGGCGAGGCCTGGGGCGCCCCGGCCACCACGGTGGAGCTCCCCGACACCACGGTCGCCACCGTCGTACTCCCCGCCGTCCCGGCCGACGAGGTGCCGTCCCAGATCGACGGGCACACCGACGGACTGCGCCGCTTCGGCCCGGGCGTGCCGAGCACCACGGCGACCGTCCCGCCAGTCGCGGCCGCCGTCTGGCACGGCACCGCGCACCCGGGCGAGCCGGTCGCCGGTGTCGCCACGCCGCGCCCGCGCCGCCGCAGGCGGCCGGTGCTGCTGGTGGCCGTGCTCCTGCTGCTCGCGGTGCTCGGCTACCTGGCCTGGCAGCGGTTCGCACCGCCGCTCGCCGTGACCGCCGTCTCGGTCCGCACCGACCCCGCGGGCCCGAACTGCGACGGCACCGCGGTGGTGGTCGGCACGCTGGAGACCGACGGCCGCGCGGGCACCGTCTCCTACCGCTGGCTGCGCAGCGACGGCACGGTCTCCGAGGAACTCAAGCAGCCGGTCCGGAAGGGCCGTCACCACACCGACGTGGTGCTGCGGTGGACCTTCGAGGGCAAGGGCACCATGGCGGCCACGGCGACCCTGCAGGTGGACTCCCCGACCTCCCGCACCGCCGCCACCTCGTTCACCTACACCTGCCACTGACCGGCTGGGGTTGACGCGTGCGGCCGGCGTCAGGCCGGTTGCCTCCTGGAATGCGCCGAGCGCAGCGCCGCTGCTGGCAACATGAGGCATCCGCCTGTGGCGGCACTGCCTGCGTCAACGACATTCCTCGGGAGGGACCTGATGAAGCTTCTCCTCACCGACTCCGGCATCAAGAACGTGAGCATCCAGGACGCGCTGATCGACCTCCTGGGCAAGCCGATCGCCGAGTCCAGCGCCCTCTGCATCCCCACTGCGGGGTACGGAGCCCCCGACGCCGATCCGGGCGGGCCGTGGCGATTCATCAGCGGACGGTCTCCCAGCCCCATGACCGAGCTGGGGTGGAAGTCGGTGGGCGTGTTGGAGCTCACCGCGCTGCCCAGCATCGAGGAGGCGCGCTGGGTCTCCTGGGTCCGGGAGGCCGACGTCCTGTTGGTCAACGGCGGTGACGCGCTGTACCTGGGCCACTGGATGCGGGAGTCCGGGCTGGCTGAACTCCTGCCGGCACTGCCCGACACGGTCTACGTGGGACTCAGCGCCGGGAGCATGGTGATGACTCCCCGCATCGGGGAGATCTTCGTGGGCTGGAGGCCGCCCACCGGCGGCGACAGCACCTTGGGTGTGGTGGATTTTTCGATCTTCCCGCACCTTGATCATCCGGCTTGCCCGGAGAACACCATGGCCGAGGCGGAACGATGGGCGACCGGGATCGCCGGCCCGGCGTATGCGATTGACGAGCAGACCGCCATCAAGGTGGTCGATGGCGCCGCCGAAGTGGTCTCCGAAGGCCACTGGAAGTTGTTCCAGCACCCGTTCGAGCCCTGACAAGCTGCGATCCCGGCCTTCGAGTAGTCGGTCCTGCCCTGGCCCAAGATCACATACTTGGCCGGGGCGAATCGCTCACAGCCTCGGAGTCGGCGCCCCCCGGGTCAGCCGCAGCGGCAGCTGGTCGGTCCGCTCCCACCGTGGTGACGGCCCGGACCGAGCGCAGTGTCAGCGGCAGCAGGGCGATGACTGTGAAGGCGATGCCGCCCGCCACCGCCACCGGGCCGGTGCCGACGGCGGTGGCGATCGCCACGGCCGAGAGCTGGCCGATCGGGATGGCGACGTAGGAGCCGAAGTCGTCGTAGGCGCAGACCCGGGAGAGCAGCTCGCCGGGGATCCGGGTCTGCAGGGTGGTGTCCCAGAGGATGCCGAAGAGGGCGGTGACCGTCCCGGCCAGGAAGGCCGCCGCACCCAGCCAGACCGCGGAGGCACGGGTGCCGAGCAGCACCAGTGGCACCCCTGACAGGGCGAACCCGCTCAGCCCGACGACCAGCGGTCGACGCACCGTCAGACGCAGCATCACCAGGCTGAACGCCAGCAGCCCGATCGCCTTGACACTGAGCACGGCGCCCCAGGCGCCCTCGCCGATGCTGTGCCGTGCGATCGCGGGGCCGAGCACCTGCCAGACGCCGAGCTGGATCGCGTTCAGCAGGGCGAAGCAGGCGGTGATCGACCAGAGCCAGGGCAGCGAGCGGAAGTAGCGCCAGCCGGCGCGCAGTTCCGGCAGCAGGCGCTGACTGAGCGCTTGCTTGGCGGGCACCGCGACCTGCGTCAGGCAGGCCGCCGCGACCAGGAAGCTGAACGCGTCGAAGGCGATCCCCCAGCCGCCGCCGACCGTTGCCGCGAGCACACCGGCCAGTGTCGGACCGAGTACCCGGGAGGCGTTCTGCACGGTACTGAGCAGGGAGTTGGCGCGCTGGACGTCCTCCGTCGCCACCAGCTCGGGGACGATGCCGCGCAGCGCGGGCGTGGTGAAGGCCTCCAGTACGCCGTTGAGGAAGGCCAGCGGGATCAGCAACCACAGGCGCGCGCCGGTCAGCACCACGGCGGCGACGCCGGCCTGGCTGAGCCCGGCTCCGGCATTGGAGATCCGCAGCACCAGGTCGCGCCGGTACCGGTCGCCGAAGCCGCCGCCGACCACCACCAGGGCCACCATCGGCGCCATCTGAGCGGCCAGCACATAACCGAGCCAGCGCGGATCGGCGCTGCGGTCGAGCACCGCGAAGGCGAGCGCCACCGGCGTCATCGCACTGCCGAACAGCGATACCGCCCGCCCCACGAAGAACCATCTGAATGAGCGCTTGCTCAGCGGTCCCGGCACGGTTGGGGTACGTCGGGCTGCGTCGATGGTCATGAGGGGCGAGTCTGCCAGCGGGCCGCCGGGCAGGCACGGGATTTTCCGTGCACTCGCCACGCCCTGCTGAGCGGGGGCGGTGAGCAAGCGCTCAGTCAGCTCGCCCCGCCCCAGCTCCTCCCCGCCCCTCCCCAGCTCAGTACCGCAGCACCGCCGCGATCGACTGGCGCTCAGTCAGGGCGCCGTCCGCCACGAAGCTCACCTCTCCACCGGCCAGCAGGGTGCGTTCCACGATCTCGTCGACCACGTCCTCGCGGACGTCGCGCTCCGCACCGCCGAGCGCGCCCCCCGGGTTGGGGGCGGGTTCGAGGTGACCGTCGGCGATCAGGACGGTGGCCTGGTAGTGCTCCTCCAGGACGAGTTCGGCGACCCGGCCCCCGGTGACGGCGAGCCAGATCTCGTCCAGGCCGGCGCCGAGGGTCTTGCGACTGGCGGCCTGGTCCAATCGGGCGAGCGCGGCGGCCTCCTGGGCGGCGGCGTAGGAGCTGAGGACGGGAGCGAGGGCGGGGGCCAGCGCGGTGGCGGGGCCGTCGCCGAGGCCGCCCTTCTCGAGTCGGCCGGCCGCTGACGGGTGACTGGAGGTGACGGACTCGAAGAGGCTGACCGCCTCGGGCACGCCGACCAGGAAGACCGGGCGCGGGTCCTCCTTGAGCAGCCCGGCCAGCGCGCCGTCCACCTCACGGAAGAAGGACTTGGTGTCCTCGTTGCTGTACGCGTTCGGTGTGTCGCCGATCCGCTCCTCCCGCTGGGGGTCGAACTTCTCCGGATTGGCCGGGATTTGCGGGAAGCCGGCGACCCGGGCCTCGGCCAGGTCGGGCCCGGCACCGGTCCACAGCCGGACCCGGTGCGCGGCCAGGGTGAGCACCCAGTACGGCGCGTGCACCGCGCGGGCGGCGACCAGGTTGCGGGTCAGGAAGGTGTCGGAGACCACCACCCGGGCGGGCACGGTGCGCGGGATCGACCAGACCTGGTGCTCCCCGGGGGCGGCGAAGAGCAGCAGCCCGTCCTGGGCGTGCCGCAGGTCCGCCTCCTCGACCGCCTTGTCCAGCCGGCCCAGCACGTCCAGGCGGTCGGAGCGGGCCAGTGACTCGTCGGCCTCGATCCGGCGCCGGGCCTCGCCGAGCAGGTTCTTCAGCCAGAGCCGGTCCTGCTCGCTGTCCGGCTCGCGCCGGTGGGTGGGAACGGCGACGGTGACCGCCGGGAGCGGGCGGGGTGCCGCCAGGGCGGCGAGGGCGGCGGGGGTGAGGTCGGTGACGTCCATGGCCATCCTTTGCGGGGTGAGCGAGTGCACATACGCTCCCCACCCTCGCCGCACCCGCCCCACCCCGCATCCCGAGTCAGGCCCGGGGCAGACCCGGCTCAGGTCCGGCTCAAGCCCAAGCTCAGGCCTGGCTCAGGCCTGGCTCAGGCCGCCGGCACCGACTGCGCGAAGCGGAAGAAGCCATGCGGGTCGTACTGCCGCTTCACCCGGCTGAGCCTCGGCAGGTTGGGCCCGTAGTAGGCGTCGGCCCAGTCGGTCAGCGCGGTGTCGGGGAAGTTCACGTACGAGTGGCCGTTGGAGAACGGGTCGATCGCGTGGAAGACCCCGTCCAGCCAGCTCTGCGCGGCGGCCCGCTCCTCGGCCGGCGGGTTGGGGTCGGCCAGGCTCACCGTCAGGGTGCCGCTGTAGAGGGCCGAGCGGTGCGCCCAGGCGCCGTGGTCCAGCGAGCGGGCGTTGGCGTTCTTGCCGAGGCCGAGCAGGCTGACGATCCGGGTCTGGCCGGCCCGCCGGTCCGCGTCGAAGGCGGCGAGCAGGCGGTCCACTCCGGTGGACGGCAGCACCCGGGTGAACATCCGGCCGCGGTTCTTGACGTAGGCCTGCCGGGGCAGCGCGGCGTGCGCGTTGTTGCCGACGGTGTGGCAGGAGTCGACGGTCTTGTCGCCGCAGCCGAAGACCTGCATCATCGCCTGCTCGTAGCCGAGGTCCTGGACCACCCGGGTGGCGGGGGCCACGCCGGTGAGCGAGCCGAGCAGCGCGAGGTCCCGTTCCAGGGTGGCGACCCCGCCCAGGTGGACGCCGGTGACGATGACCAGCGGCACCGCGCCGGGGCTCGCGTCGGGCAGCAGCAGCACGCCGTCACTGGCCAGGTCGGCGGAGGCCTGGGTGGTCCAGTCGAGGTAGCCGGCCACGGCGCGGGCGGCGTCCTGCCAGGCGAAGGTGAGGGTGTAGTGGGCGACCCGGGCGATCCTGGTGGGCGCCATCCGGAACTCGGTGACCACACCGAAGTTGCCGCCGCCACCGCCCCGCAGGGCCCACAGCAGGTCGGCGTGGCGCTGCTCGGTGGCGTTGACGATCCGGCCGTCGGCCAGCACCACCTGGGCGGAGACCAGGCGGTCGCAGGCGGGTCCGTACTTGCGGTACTGCCAGCCGGTGCCGCCACCGGTGACGAAGCCGCCGGGGCTGACGGTGGGGCAGAACCCGGCCGGCACGGTGAGCCCGTGCGGGGCGAGCTGCGGGACCACGTCCACCGCCTGCACCCCGGGGCCGAGGCTGACGGTGTCCCGGCCCACGGTCACCTTGTTCAGCCGGGTCAGGTTGATCACCAGCCCCTCGGTGGTGGACCAGCCGGCGTAGCTGTGGCCGCCGCTGCGCACCGCCGTGTGCAGGCCCTGGTCCTGGGCGAAACGCATCGCGGTGCGGACGTCCTGCGGGGTCTCCGCGTAGACCACGGCCTGCGGGAAGACGGTGTCGAACTGGGCGTTCTCCAGCTTCCTGGCCTGGTCGTAGCCGGCCTCGCCGGGGCGGACCAGGTCGCCGGTCAGGGCGGTGGCCAGCTGGTCCCAGTTGCGGCCGGGGCGGCGGTTGGTGGCGGCGGCCGGGCCGGCGAGCAGCAGGCCGGCCGAGGCGGCGACACCGGCGCCGGTGCCGAGCAGGGTCCTTCGGGTGATCATGTGAGCTTCTCTCCGTGAGGGGTGGGCAGCGGACGGGCCGAAGTCGCCAGCAGGCGCTGCCAGTTCGGCGCCCGCTCGGCCGGCCCCGGGCGCAGGCCGGTGCCCGTCCAGGCGGTGACGGGGCGGATCCCGTGGAGGGCGTTGACCAGCCAGGCCTCGCGGCCGTTCAGGTCGGCCGGCCCGGCCGGGCGGCGGCGCACCTCGATGCCCAGGTCAGTTGCCTGACGGACGATCAGTTCAGCGGTGACACCGGGCAGTAGGCGATCCTCGGCGTCGGGCAGGCAGAGCAGGTCACCCTCCCACCAGAGCAGGCTGGCGGTGGTGGACTCGAGGACCCGGCCGTCCCGACCGATCAGCAGCGCGTCGTCGGCGCCGGCCGTCTGGGCGGCGGCCTTCAGCTCGGCGAGCAGTGGCAGGTCGGGACCCTTGCGGCAGGGCGTGCGGCGCGGGTCGGCGGCCGGCCAGAGCAGCACCCGGACGGTGCTCGCCAGCGGCGGCGCCGGGCGCAGTCGCAGCCCGAGCTGCACCCAGCTCGAGGCGGGCCCGCCGCGCAGTTCGACCCGCGGGAACCAGGCGCCCGTGCGCGGGAGTTCGGCGACGGCCTGCTGCCAGAACCGGTCCACGGTCGGCGCGAAGACGCCCAACTGGGCGCAGGCGGCGGTGAATCGGGCCTGGTGGTGGACCAGGTCGCGGACCTCGCCGTGCTCGACCAACCAGGAGTCGGCCACCAGCAGCTCCGCCAATTCGGCAGAAGACATCGAGTCGGCTTCGGCTTCGGTCGCGAAGCCGCGATCGGCGTCCCAGGCGAGCCAGCGCTCGGCGGTAGCGGTGCTCATCGCTCAGTACCGCCCGGCCGTCACGCCCGCCACACCGGTGCGCGGCCCATACGGGGCGCGTTCCAGCCACTCCCCGCAGGAGCCGAGGTACGGCGACAGGGCGGCTCCGGCGGCCTGCTTGAGCCGGGTGAGTCGGCGGCGCGGGCGCAGGTGGGCGAGCGCGGTGCGGGCCGCCTCGCTGTTGAACTGGGCCGCGGCCTTGCGGGCTTGGGCGAAGGCGTCGACGGCGGCCAGCCGGTCGGCCGGCTCCGGGGCGACCAGCGCCTGCGCCACCGCCTCGGCGGCCGCCACCGAGTCGGCGATGCCGCTGTTCATGCCGCGCGCGCCGAACGGCGGGAAGAGGTGCGCGGCCTCCCCCACCAGCAGCACCCGGCGCTCGGGGTCGGTGAACTGCTCGGCGACCACGTGCAGGAAGTGGTAGCGGGAGACCCAGAGCAGCCGGTCGGCATACCTGGCGCCGACCACCTTGGTCACCCAGGCCCGGGCCGCCGCCTCGTCCGCCCAGTCCTCGGGGCGGTCGTCGTCCTTGCACTGCAGGTCCAGTTGGAAGCCGCCGGCGAACGGCACCCGCATCACACTGCGGCCGCCGAGTTCGGGGTGCTCGTAGACGAAGACCCGCTCCAGCGGCAGCGGGTGGTCCGGGTCCTCGGCGATGTCGACCACCACGTGGAAGGCCTCGGAGCGCTCGCCGGTCATGGCGATCCGCTGCGAGCGGCGCACCTGGGAGCGGGCACCGTCCGCGCCGATCACGTACTGCGCGGTGTGGACGGTGCCGTCCTCGGTGGTGATCCGCACGCCCGCGGCGTCGGTGGCGACCTCGGTGACGGCCGAGCCCCAGGCGAACTCGACGCCGGCCGCCCGGCAGGCGGCGAGCAGGTGCCGCTCGGTCTCGATCTGGCGCAGGCTGGTGAAGGGCGGGGTGGCGCCGGGGCGCAGCGCCTGCGGCGAGTAGCTGCGGGCGAAGACCTCGCGACTGCGGTAGACGGTGCGCCGGGTCGGCCAGATGACGCCGTTCTCGATCAGGGTGCGGTCCAGGCCGGGGCTGATCCGGCCGAGCAGCTGCAGCGACTCGCGGTGCACGAAGAGCGCGCGGCTGCCGGGCCGGATCCGGTCGGCGGGCTCGGCCTCCAGCACGGTGACCGGCAGGCCGTGGCTGCGCAGCGCCAGCGCGGCGGTCAGGCCGACCGGTCCGGCGCCGACGACCAGCACGGGGGAAGGGGACATGGAGCTTCTCCAGATCTGGAAGTGACGGTTCGTCAGCTACGGGCGGCGGGGACGGTCGGCGCGGTGTCCTCGCGGAGCATCCGGGTGATCTCCACCCGGCGCACCTTCCAGGTGGAGGTGCGCGGCACCGCGGTGAACGGCCAGTGCAGCGGGGTGGCCAGCTGCGGCAGGTCGGCGGTGGCCCGGGCCCAGCGCTCGGGGTCGAGCGGGGCGTCCCGCCGGGTGCAGACCACCGGCACCGCCTGGCCCTCGGGGCCGATCACGATGACCGCCTCGAGCAGTTCCTCGAGCCGGGACATCAGCACGTCCTCGACCTCGAGGTTGCTGTCGATCTCCTCGATCTGGTCGATCTCCCGGTCGATCAGGTGGAGTTTGCCGAACCGGCCGAGGTAGCCCATGTCGCCCAGGCGCCACCAGCCGTCGGTCTTGTTGCGCAGGTAGCGCTCGTGCTCGCCGAGGTAGGTCATCACGGTGCTGCGGCCGCGCAGTTCCAGGTGGCCGGGCCGGCCCTGCGGTACCGGTCGGCCCTGCTCGTCCACCACCCGGACCTTGATGAAGCCGGGCAGCACGTACCCGACGTCGCGGCCGTCGTTCTTCTCGGCGCTCTTCTGGGTGTACCAGGCACCGGAGATCGGGCCGGTCTCGCTCTGGCCGTAGAGCTGGATCAGCAGTGGGCGGGGGCGGGTGGAGGCGGCCAGCAGGCGCTGGATGGTGCGCGGGTGGATGGCGTCGAAGGTGCTGCTGTAGTAGCGGACGCTGGACAGCGGGGCGCCGGGGGCGGTGGCCAGGTCCTCCCACTGGACGAAGTTGTTGGGGTGGGTCTCCACCAGGCCCGGGCGGTGCCGGACGAAGATCGGGGCGATCTTGTCCGGGTCCGGGTCGTTGAGCACCAGCAGCGGGTTGCCGTAGTTGAGGAAGACACCCAGCGAGTGGAAGAAGCGCGAGTGCACGAAGGACATGCACAGCGCCACGGTCTCCTTGCGGCGGATCGGCCAGGCGATCAACTGCTGGGGCAGCAGCCGGTGGAAGAGGCCGCGGGCGTTGTGCACCATCAGCTTGGAGACGCCGGTGGTGCCGGAGGTGTGGGTGATCAGGTGCGGCTGGGTGGGGTGCAGGTAGACGGCCGGGCGCCGGGGTAGGCCGGTGAGCTCGGCGATCAGCCGCAGTCCCTGGTGCGGCTCGGTGCCGGCCAGCACCGTCTCGCGGGTCAACTCGCCGACCGGGACGCCGTCCAGCGGACCGGTGAGCTTGGCGGCGTCGGTGATCAGCCAGGGCTGGTCGAGCCGGGCCAGCAACTGGGCGACGATCTCGCCGGGCAGCGCGGAGGAGACCATCACCGGCACCGCGCCGACCCGGGAGACCGCGCTGGCCAGCAGCGAGATGTCGAAGTTGTCGCTCTTGTGCACGGCGACCCGCTCGGTGGGGCGGATGCCGATCTCCCAGAGCCGGGCGGCCAGGTCGTCCACCACGTCGGCCAGGGCGGCGTAGCTGAAGTCGGTGCCGAGCGCGGGGAAGGTGGCCAGCGGCTGATCCAGGGTGACCGGCACGCCGGGGTGCTTGGCGGCGGCCTGCTCCCAGAGCCGGCCGAGGTAGAAGGCGGTGTCGGGGAGGTTGCCGGTGGCGAGCTTGCGGGCGAGCTTGGCGAACATCGGCGGGTCTGCTTTCTCTGAGCAGGAGTTGGGGGTACGGGGGCCGGCGGTCGGTTACCAGCGGCCCTGGCGGACCAGGAAGCGCTGCAGCTTCCCGGTGGGAGTGCGCGGCAGGCGGTCGACCAGGTCGACCCCGCGCGGCACCTTGTAGGGCTCCAGGTGGGTGCGGGCCAGCGCGATCAACTCGCCCTCCAGCGCGGCGGGATCGGCAACGCCGACGTGCGGCACCACATAGGCGCGCAGTTTGGTGGCGCCGCGTTCGTTGCCGACCCCGGCCACCGCGACATCGCGCACCTGCGGGTGGCGGGCCAGCAGTTGCTCGATCTCCACCGGGGAGAGGGTGATGCCGCCGACCATCTCCAGGTCGTCGGTGCGGCCCAGGTGGACCAAGCTGCCGTCCGGGTTGAGCAGCGCCCGGTCCCGGGTGTTGAGCCAGCCGTCCACCAGAGTGCGGGCGGTCTCCTCGGGCAGGTTGAGGTAGCCGGTCATCACGGTCGGTCCGCGCACCCAGAGTTCGCCGGCGCTGCCCTGGGGCAGTACCCGACCGGCTCGGTCGCGCACCTGGACCTCGAAGCCCGGGGCCGGGAAGCCGACCGTGCCCGAGGTGTGGCCACCCGCGCCGTTGCTGGCGATCGCGTGGCCCGCCTCGGTGGAGCCGAGCTGGTCGTAGACCGGGGCGCCGAGGAACCCGCTGACCCTCTCGGCCAGTTCGGCGCTGAGCCGCTCCCCCGCCGAGACCGCGGCCCGGACACTGGCGAAGGCGGCCGGTTCGGTCTCGGCGAGCAGGTTGGCGTAGGCGGACGGGACGGCGTAGAGGTAGCTGACCCGGTGCCGGGCCACCAGTTCGGCGATCCGGGCCGGGCGCGGCGGGCCCGGTTCCAGTACGGCCGCGCCGCCGGAGAAGAGCGGGAAGGCCAGGGCGTTGCCCAGACCGTAGGCGAAGAAGAGCTTGGACACCGAGAGTGCGGTGTCGCCCGGGCCTACGCCGAGCAGTTGGGCGCCGGCGCCGTGGTAGTACCGGGCGAGGTCGGCGTGCCGGTGCGCAACGCCCTTGGGCAGGCCGGTGGTTCCGGAGGTGTACTGCAGGTAGAGCGGGTGCTCGTCGGACACCTCGGCGATCGGCGCGGCGTCCCGGGAGCCCACATTCTGATGATCCGTCAGAACGGTACTCAGGTGCGGAAGTCCGGGGAGCCGGGCGGCGGTCTCGGGTTCGGCGAGCAGCAGCACGGCGGCGCTGTCGGCGGCCAGGTGGCGCAGCCGTTCGGCGGTCAGCGCCGGGTTGGCCAGCACCGCGGTGGCGCCGAGCCGGGCGGTGGCGAGGAACGCCACCACCCAGCCGATCGAGTCGGGCAGCGCGATCAGCACCCGGTCCGCCCGGCCGACGCCGTGCTCGGCGAGCACGGCGGCGGCGCGGGCGGCGAGCAGCTGGACCTCGCCGTGGCTGACGGTCCGGTCCCCTTCGTGGAAGGCCGGACGATCGGCCCAACCGCCCTCGGCGGCGGCCTGTTCGAGAGCTGCGAGCAGGTTCATCGGCCGGCTCCGCTCAGGCCGCGAGCGGGTCGGCGAGCCGGAAGGCGCGCAGCGGGGCGGAGGCCTTGAGCACCATCTCGGCGAACTCCTCGTCCGCGTCGGAGTCCAGCACGATCGCGCCGCCGGCCCCGATCCGCCACTGGTCGCCGATCTTGACGGCGGTGCGGATCACGATGTTGAGGTCGGCGGTGCCGTTGGTGGAGAGCAGGCCGATCGAACCGGAGTAGACGCCGCGGGCCTCGGTCTCCAGGCCGTCGATGATCTCCATGGTGCGCTGCTTGGGCGCACCGGTCATCGATCCGCCCGGGAAGCAGGCCCGGACCACGTCGATCGCGTCACTGCCGGGGCGCAGTCGGCCGCGGATGGTGGAGACCAGCTGGTGGACCGTGGTGTAGGTCTCGGTGGCCATCAGCCGGGGCACGTGCACACTGCCCACCTCGCAGACCCGGCCCAGGTCGTTGCGGAGCAGGTCGACGATCATCAGGTTCTCGGCCCGGGTCTTGGCGCTGGCGGCCAGCGAGGCCCGCAGGGCCTCGTCCTGCTCGGGGTCGGCGCCGCGTGGCACGGTGCCCTTGATCGGCTTGGTCTCCACCGTGCCGGCCCGGTCGATGGTCAGGAACCGCTCGGGCGAGGAGCTGGCGATCTCCACCTCGCCGAGGCGCAGATAGGCCGCGTACGGGGCGGGATTGGCCCGGCGCAGGGTGCGGTAGAAGGCGTAGCCGTCCTCCTCGGCGGGCAGCCAGGCGGAGGTGGTCAGGCAGACCTCGTAGCTCTCGCCGGCCCGCAGCTGCTGGTGGATCTCGGCGATCCGGGCCCGGTACTGCTCGCGGTCGTGGGTGAGCCAGGCCTCGGCGTCGGGGCTCTGCCGGGGGCCGGGCAGCGGCGCCGAGGAGGTGGCGGCGGGCAGCGAGAGCAGCGTGGCGGCGGTGCCGTCCAGCCAGCGGACGGCAGCCGACTCGGCGTCAGGTCCGTTGTCACTGAGGGCCAGCAGGTAGGTGCTGTCCTCCTGGTGGTCGACCACGATCACCCGGTCGGCGAAGATCCACATCGCGTCCGGGCTGGGTGAGCGGTGCTTGTTGGCCGCGCCGAGGTCGCCCTTGAGCTCGTAGCCGAAGTAGCCGACGTAGCCGCCGGTGAAGTCGAACGGCAGGTCGGGCACGTCGGTGCGGCGGCGGCGCAGCTGGGTCTGCAGGTAGTCGAAGATCGTCCCCGGTACGTGGCGTGGCAGCCGGCCTGCCTGGTGGACCTCCACCTGCTGCTCGTCGGTGCGGTAACGGACCGTCTCGGCCAGCGGACCGGAGGCGTCGCCGAGGAAGGAGAAGCGCGAGCGGCCCGGTTCGACGTGGGCGCTGTCCAGCCAGAAGGCCGGCGCGCCGGACCCGGCGTACAGGTGGGTGAAGGCGGCCTCGGTGTCGACGGCGGTCTCGATGGTGCGCAGGTGCACCCGCAGACCGGCCAGCGGCTCGGCGGGGTGGGCGGGGACGGGGACGGGGACGGCGGGTGCCACCGGGGTGGGGGCGTCGAGTGTGGGGACGAGGGGCCGGGCGGCGGCCGGGCGCGGGTGGGCCGCCTGGTGGGCCAGGGTCAGCTCGCGGAAGTTGGCCAGCATCCGGCGGCCGTGCTCGGTGCAGATCGACTCGGGGTGGAACTGCACGCCCCAGAGCGGCCGTTGCCGGTGTCGCAGGCCCATGATCACGCCGTCCTCGGACCAGGCGGTGGCCTCCAGGGTGGGCGGCAGCGGCTCGGCGACGCTCAGCGAGTGGTAGCGCACCACGGTGAAGTCCTGCGGCAGCCCGGCGAAGATGTCCCGGCCGTCGTGGCTGACCGTGGACAGGTAGCCGTGCCGCGGCTCGGGGGCGGGCACCACCTCGGCGCCCTCGCCGTGGCCGATGCCCTGGTGGCCCAGGCAGACGCCGAGCACCGGTGTCTCGGCGGTGCGCAGGATCCGGGCGGAGATGCCGAAGTCGCGCGGGCGGGCCGGGTGGCCGGGGCCCGGTGAGATGACCACGTTGTCGAAGGCGGCCGGGTCGAGCCGCTCGGCGGCCGGGTCGTCGTTGGTGACCACGGTCGGCTCGACACCGTTCACCTCGGCGATCAACTGGAAGAGGTTGTAGGTGTAGGAGTCGTGGTTGTCGATCAGTAGAGTGCGCATCACGCGGCTTTCTGACGGAGTCGCGGGGGCGGGGGTCGGTGCGGGTTGGCCACTCGGCTCGGGCGCTCAGCCCTTGGCGAGCAGCTCGGCGACGGTCTGCGCCGTCACCAGGGCCTGGTTGTTGTTCAGCCGGGGGTCGCAGAGCGTGCGGTAGGCGCGGGTCAGCCCCTCCTCGGTGCTGGGTCCGCCCTGGCCGAGGCACTCGGTGACCGCGTCGCCGGCGATCTCCAGGTGCACGCCGCCGGGCCGCTGCCCGGCCCGGTGCAGTACCTCGAAGAAGCCGGTCAACTCGGCCAGGATGTCGCTCATCAGCCGGGTCTTGATCCCGCCGGCGGTCGTGACGGTGTTGCCGTGCATCGGGTCGCAGACCCAGACCACGGTGTGGCCGGCCGCGCGGACCGCGCGCTGCAGGGCGGGCAGCCGGTCCCGGACCAGCTGGGCCCCGAACCGGGTGATCAGGCTGAGCCGTCCGGGACGGCGGTGCGGGTCGAGCCGGTGGCAGAGCTCGAGCAGGTCCTCGACTCCGGTGCCGGGCCCGATCTTGCAGGCCACCGGGTTGGCCACCTGGGCCAGGAAGGCGAGGTGGGCGCCGTCCGGACGCCGGGTCCGCTCACCGATCCACGGCAGGTGGGTGGAGAGCAGGTAGTGCTCGCCGGTGTGCGGGTCGCGCCGCACCAGCGCCTGCTCGTAGTCGAGCACCAGGGCCTCGTGGCTGGTCCACAGCCCGGTGCGGCGCCAGCCCTCGGCGGTCGGGACGGTCTGGCCGTAGCCCTTGAGCACCGAGCGCAGCGTGCCGTCCCAGGCGAGGGTGGGCAGCACCGGGACGCTGGGGCCCCAGGCGGTCGGGACGAAGGCCGTCGGGGCGAGCGCGGAGGCCGTCTCGTGGGCGATCAGGTGCAGTTCGTTGAGCACCGCGCGGGCGGTGTGGTACGCCGTCAGCATCCGCCGGGGGTCGGCGGTGCGCGCGGCCGGGTCGGGGGCGTGGCCGTTGACCAGGTCGCCCCGGTAGACCGGCAGCACCCCGCTCTCGGTGCTCTCCTCCGGCTTGGAGCGGGGCTTGGCGTACTGACCGGCGATCCGGCCCACGGTCAGGGTGGCCTGGTCGGTGCGCCCGCTGATCAGTTCGGCCATCGCGCCGATCATCCGGTGCTTGCCCCGGACGGCGGTCAGGCCCGGTGCGCCGACGGGTTCGGCGCAGTCGCCCGCCTGCAGCAGGAAGGCACGGCCGGCCGCGACATGGGCCAGCGCCGAACCGAGCCGGCGGACGTCGGCGGGTGCGGTGAGGGCCGGCTGCAGGGCGAGTTGGTCCTGCACCTGGGCGGCGAGCGCGGGTTCGGGCCAGCTCGGCTGCTGGTCGGCGGGCAGGTTGCGCCAGTCGGTGCTGGGCAGCTGCGGCTGCGCGGGGGTGGTGTGGCGGCCGGGTGCGGGGGCGGGTGCGGTGCCACGGCCCGGTGCGGGGGTGGTGCCGCGACCGAGTGCGGGGGCGGTCATCCGGTCACCTCCGCGTCGACCAGGCCCTTGGGCTCCAGCAGGAACTGCGACAGGCTGCCGTCGTGCGGGGTCTCCGGCACGCCGGCCCAGGGGCGGACCAGCCCGGTGACCACCTTGCGCACCGAGGGCTCGCGCAGGACCCGCTCGGCCAGCCCCGCGTGCTCGCCGGTCAGGCTGACCACCAGCGAGTCCCGCAGCGGGCGCACCCCCTGCTCGGCCCGCCAGGGAGCCACCACCACGAAGGGGAAGCCGAGTTCGGTCCCCACCAGCGGGTCGGCGCCGTCGGTGACCGAGACCACCAGCGGACGCAGCACGGTGCTGCCATCGCCGGGGTGGGCGAGCGGCGAATCGTGGTGGGCGCTGCTGTGGTCGGTGGCGGTGGCACCGCCGGTCAGGGCCGCGAGGTGGTCGGCCAGCGCCTTGCCGTCGGCCTCGCCGGTGGCGGGCAGGGTGGCCTGCTCGTCCAGGACCGGTAGGACGGGCAGCGCGGCCAGCCGGGCGGCCAGCGCCTCGGCGAGCGGCTCGACCGGGCCGCTGGTGAGGACCAGCGAGGTGTTGTTGCAGCGCACCCCACCGTCCTCGGCGATCCACTCGACCAGGGCGGCGAGCAACTGCTCGTCCCGCTCGGCGCCGGCCTCGACCAGCGCCTTGCTCCGGCCCGGACCGCGCACCAGCACGTCGCTGCGCTTCGCGTACCGCTCGACGGCGGCCGGGCCCCCGTAGATCAGCCCCAGGTCGGCCTGGGCCAGCAGGTGTTCGCCGACCTCGTGGCCACCGGGCAGGAAGGCCAGCGCGTCCGGGTCCAGTCCGGCCGCGAGCAGGGCGAGGGTCAACCGGCGTGGCGTGAACGGGTCCTTGCTGCCAGGACGGACCAGTACCCGCAGGCCCATGGCCAGGGCGCGTACCCAACTGACGTTCGGCTCGGGGTGGTTGTTGGGCACGATGGCGGCCAGCAGGGCGCCGCGCGGGACCCAGTGGGTGCGGTAGCCGGGGGCGGCGAAGGGCAGCGGGAGCTCGGCCTGGTTGATCCGCTCGACCAGGCCGAGCGAGCGGCGGATGTTCTCGATCGCCCGGCTGACCGCCGGGCCCGGGGTGCCGGTGGCCAGCACCACCCGGCGGCGGTACTCGGCCGGGCTCTCGCCGTCCAACTCGGCATTGGCGAACAGTTCGCCGGCGGTGGCGAAGAGTTCGGGGCCGGGTGGCGGTCCGCCGGTCTGCTGCTGCGCCGCCTGCTGGGCCGCCGTGCGCAGCCGGTTGACGGCGGCCTGGGCGAGCAGCCTCGGGGCCAGGCCGATCGAGGCGAGCACCGAGCCGTCCAGTGCGGTCAGTTCGGTGCGGTCGCGGCTCTCGACGGCCTGGCCGCCGAGGATCGGGTTGACGACGGGCGGGGACGGCCGGCCAGGCGGAGCTGACTGGGCGGCGTTCATCGGTGCGCCCTTTCGGTGTTCATCAGTAGACCCCTTCGATCACGGTGGGTGCCTGCTCGGTGGTCAGCGGCCCGATGTCGGCCAGCCCGTCGACCTGGTCACCGGCCGCCGGGCGGACCCGGATCGCGGTGTCCCGCTCCAGCACGTTGGGCAGGAACATGTCCCGGCTCAGCTGGTGCACCAGCACCTGGCCGCGCTCCCCGTACCCGACCGGCCCGCCGGTGACCGGGTCCACCAGCTCGACCACGGACTGCGGCACATACGGACGGAAGACGCAGGGGTGGCTGTCGCCGGACTGGCGCGGGCGCTGCGGGGCGATGCCCATCAGGGTGTTGCCGTAGATGGCGGCGACCTTGGCGTTCGGGAAGAAGACGGTCTCGATCTGGTGCAGCGACTCCGGGCTGATGCTGGTGCCGGCCCAGAGGATGCCCTCCAGGGTGTCGGCGAGCCGCTGGTAGAGCTCCGGGCGGGCGCAGAGTGCCTCCAGCACCGGCGGGGTGATGAAGAGCACCTTGATCTGCTGGCTGCTGACCACGAGTTCGACCTGGTCCAGCAGGTACTCCCGGTATTCGGCGGCCAGTTCGGGCCGGCCGGCGCCGATCAGCCGCTTCACCCAGCGCGGGTCGAAGTCCAGCGTGAAGCAGAGCGAGCCGCGCAGCCGGGCCAGGTGCCGGACGGTCCGGCCGACCACGTGCGGGCCGGTCGGGCCGACGTGCAGCCAGTGGCCGGTGGCCGGGAAGCCGTGCTCGGCCAGCACCTGGCTGACCCATTCGACGTTCTCGGAACGCGCGGTGCTGTCCACCACGCGCTTGGGGGCGCCGGTGGTGCCGCCGGACTCGAAGACCTCGAAGCTCTGGCTCAGCGCGCCGCGCGGGATCAGCTGCTCCACCGGGACGGTGCGCAACTCCTCGCTGAAGTCCGGGAATCGGCGCAGGTCGGCGATGGTCTCGAGATCGGTGCGCGGGTCGAAGCCCAGGGTGGGCGCCTTGCGCAGCCAGAACGGGGCGCCGGTGGCGGGGTCGAAGTGCCAGCGCAGGATCTCGCGCAGGTGTTCCTCGGTGCCGACTGCTGTGGGTGTGCTCGTTGTGATGGTGTGCTCGGGCGTTGCCAGCTCAGTCATGTACGTCCAACCGTTTCGTCGGTCGGTCCCGGTGGGCTGTCGGGACCTCGGGTTCCGGACGGGTTCTGGGCGCGGCGGGACGCGACCCCGGATTGAGGGGGTGTCAGGCGCGCGGGGTCGAGCGGGCGGCGGACAGGGCGCGGCACGCCGGCTCGACATCGTGAATTTATCTTTTCCGCGAGACACCTTGGCTGTCAAGCGCCTGCCGGGAGGAGCCGCCCACTGGCTTCGGACCGTTCAACTGCCGGTGACTGTCAGCGAGCGCGGGCCCGTCGGGCGACCTATATTCGGTCCATGACCACCACGAACGAATCGCGCCTGAACCTTCGTCAACTCTCCGCCGACAGCTACGGTGTGATGATCAAACTGGCCGGTACCGCCGAGAAGGCCGCCCTCGACGCCGGACTTGAGAAGCCGCTGCTCGAACTGGTGCGCATCCGCGCCTCGCAGATCAACGGCTGCGCCTACTGCCTCGACATGCACACCAAGGACGCCCGGCACGCCGGCGAGACCGAGCAGCGGATCTACGCCCTCAACGCCTGGGAGGAGACCGCCTTCTACACCGAGCGGGAACGGGCCGCGCTGCGCCTGGCCGAGGCGATCACCCTGGTTCACCAGGACCGGGTGGCGGACGAGGTTTACGATCACGCGGTGAAGGTCTTCGGGGAGGACCAGCTGGCCCAGTTGGTCTGGGTGATCACGGTGATCAACGCCTTCAACCGGGTCGCCATCACCCAGCGGCTCGAGGTCGGCGGGTACCAGCCGGCCGCCTGAGCCTTCGGTGGGGAACACGCCGTGGTCGCCCGCCCGGGGCGGCCACGGCGTCGTCATGCTTGCTTGCTCATTCGCTCATGGGGAGGAACCACAGTCATGTCTGCCATATCCGCCGCCGTGGCCAGACCGTCACTCGGCATCCCCGCCGAGGAGTTCGGTGATCCGTTCACTCGCCGGCTGCTGCTGCACGGCGGTTCGACCACCGCGCAGCTGGAGCAGCGGCTCGGCGCGCTGCTCGAGGTGCGGGTGTGCGAGCAGCATCTGCTGAAGGGCACCCGACTGGTCCGGCGCACCGAACTCGTGCTGCCCGGTGGGCTGGTGGTCTCGCGGAACCTGGTGACGGGTCAACTGCCCGGGGACCCGTCGCTGGCGGCGGCGATCACCGGACCGCAGGTGCCGCTCGGGCGGGCGGTCGCCGCATGCGGGACCGGCCAGCGGCGCGAGTTGCTCTGGTGTGCGCTGGGCGACTGGGACGCGCCGGGGTCCCAAGGCGGGCAGGCCGTCTGTCGGGGCTACATGCTCTGGCTCGCGGCGGAGGAACCGCTGTACGTCGAGGAGTGGTTCAACCCGGCGGTGGTGCCGGCCACGCTGGAGCGCGCCTCGTGACCCGCGTGGGAGCGGGGGCGGCTGAGGTGGCGGTGGTGGGCGCCGGGCCGGTCGGGCTGAGCGCGGCGCTCGCGGCTCGCGCGCTCGGCTTGACGACCGTCCTGCTGGAGGCCGAACCGCCGGGGACGGTCCGAGCGGGCAGCCGCGCGATCTTCGTGCACCGGGCCACCCTCGACCGGCTGGACCGGGTCTCCCCCGGGCTCGGCGAACGGATCGCCGCCCAGGGACTGGTGTGGGGCACCAAGCGCACGCTCTGGGCGGGCCGGGAGGTGCACGCCCGCCACTACCGGCCGGCCGCCGACGGCCCGCCGCCGTTCACCAGCCTGCCGCAGACCGAGGTGGAGCGGATGCTCCGCGAGGCCTGCGCCGCCGCCGGCGTGGTGACGGTCGCCGGTGACCCGGTGGTGTCGGTGCGCGCCGGTCGGTCGCCTGGCGTCCGGGTGACGGCCCGGTCCGGCGCCGAGTACCGGGCCGGTTTCGTGATCGGCGCGGACGGCTCCCGCTCCCGCGTCCGCGAGGAGGCGGGCATCGCGCTGGAGGGGAGCAGCTCGGCCACCGAGTTCGTGGTGATCGACGTCGCGGACGGCCCCGAACCCGCGCCGCCCGAGCGGGTCTTCCACTACCGCCACCCCGCCGTCGGCGGCCGCAACGTCCTGCTGGTCCCGTTCCGGGGCGGCTGGCGAGTGGACATCCAGTGCCGAATCGGCGACAACGCCCAGGAGTTGACCGCACGGGCCGCCGAGTGGCTGCCCGCCGTCCTGCCGCCGGGCGCGGGCACCGAGGTCACCTGGTCCTCGGTCTACCGCTTCCAGCGGCGCCTGGCCCGCGAGTTCGCCGACCCCACCGGGCGGATCCTGCTCGCCGGCGAAGCCGCCCACCTGCTTCCCCCGTTCGGCGCCCGGGGCATGAACTCCGGTATCGCGGACGCCCTGGCCGCGGCTCAGGCGACCCGCGAGGGCGCGGTGGCGGTGGCGCGGTACGCACGGGACCGGCGGGCCGCCGCCGAGCGCAACATCTTCGCGGCGGGCGCGGCACTGGACCACCTGCTGGCCGGCAGCCTGCGCCGTCGTCTCGTCCAACGCGGCGCCGCCGCACTGTCCCCGCTCTCCACCCGCGCCGGCCACTGGCTGGACGCGGCTCCGTACGGACCGCGGCTGCGGTCGGTGCGGTACTGACCGCAGCCGCGGTCGGTGCGGTACTGACCGGGCGCTGCGGAGTCCGCTGTCGGCGGACCGCCCGGCCAGGGAATCCGCCGTCGGCGGACAGCCCGGCCGGGGAGTATGCCGTCGGCGGACAGCCCGGCCATGGCGACCATGCCTCGTCAGGATGGTCGGATGAGCAGCAACGCGGCGATACGTCGACTCGACCTGGGCTACTTCGTCCGTCCCGCATCGGAGACCGGCGGGCCGCAGCCGCGCGTCGAACCCGTGCTCGCCTATCTGGTGCGGCGCGACGAGGGACTGATCCTCTTCGACAGCGGCATCGGTGCCGCCGATCCCGAGACCGAAGCGCACTACCGACCCCGTCGCCGGGCGCTCAAGGGCGCCCTCGCGTCCGCCGGCGTCACCCTCGCGGACATCTCACTGGTGGTCAACTGCCACCTGCACTTCGACCACTGCGGCGGGAACCCCCTGCTGCCCGGCACGCCGATCCTGGTGCAGGCCGTGGAGTTGGCCACAGCCCGCCGCGGCGGCTACACGATCGACGAGCTGGTGGACTTCCCCGGCGCGACCTACCGGGAACTCGTCGGCGAGGCCGAGGTGTGGCCGGGGGTCTGGATCGTTCCCACGCCAGGGCATACGGACGGGCACCAGTCGCTCGTGGTCCGGCAGAGCGACGGCACCGTGGTCCTCGCCGGTCAGGCACATGACTTCGCTTCGCAGTTCGGCTCGGACCAGTTGGCCCGCCGGGCCGTCCAGCAGAGCGTGGCAGAGCCGCTTCCCGGCTACCCGTCTTGGCTGGAGCGGCTCAACGAGTTCGACCCGCGACGGGTGCTCTTCGCGCATGACTGCTCGGTCTGGGAGGCGTACTAGACGACTGTCCAGGTATAGTGGACACCTGTCCATGAAATCGAGCGGCGGGAACGTGCAAGTGAAGACGACAGCGGAAATCCTGGTCGGCCTGGTGGCCGCCCTGCACGCGTACATCCTGGTGCTGGAGATGTTCCTGTGGGAGAAGCAGCCGGGGCGCAAGCTGTCCGGCTTCGATGCCGACCTGGCCCGGGCCACCGCCCCGCTGGCCGCGAACCAGGGGCTCTACAACGGCTTCCTGGCAGCCGGGCTGATCTGGGGCCTGATCGCCGCCGATCCCACGGGGTACCGGGTCCAGGTCTTCTTCCTCAGCTGCGTGCTCGTCGCCGGCCTGTACGGCGGCGCCACCTCGAACCGGCGCATCCTGGTCGCCCAGGCCCTGCCCGGGGCGGTGGCGCTCGCCGCCGTGCTCGTCGCTCAGTGACCGAGCACCTCCCGACGCCGGAGAAGCGGCCGGCGAGGGGGGCACGGCCGGCGAGGGGGGCCCACCCGCTGCCGGAGCACCGCCCGGCGCCGGAGCCGCAGGCGGACCCCCGGGCCGCCCGGACCCGGGCCAAGCTGCGCCGGGCCCTGCTGGACGAGTGCGCACAGCACCCGCTGGCCGAGGTGAGCGTGGCCGCGTTGGTGCGCCGGGCCGGGGTCGGCCGCGCCACCTTCTACCTGCACTACGGCGACCTGGAGGCGCTGGCCGTCGACGCCTGTGCGGACGTGGTCCGCGAGGCGGTGGACGCCCTGCACGCCTGGCGCGGCACCGCCGACCCAGCCTCCCCGCCCCCGGCACTGCTCGCCTTCTTCGCCGAACTAGCTCCGCGCGCCGGCCTGTACCGGGCACTGCTGCTCCCGGGCGGCGCGGGGCCGCTCGGCCAGGTGCTGCACGAGGACCTACGGGCCCGCAGCCACACCGAACGCAGCCTGGTCGGCGCCCCGGAGCCCGAACTGATCGCCTCCGCCGTGGCCGCCACCTTCGCGGGGGTGCTGGCCGACTGGCTGCACGGGCTGATCGAGGGCGACTCCGACCGGATCGCCCATCAGGTCTGGCGACTGCTCGTCACGCTGCACCGCACGCCGCTGCGCTGACGGCCGGACAGCCCCTAGGCATCCTCGGCGCGGAACCGGCGCAGTAGCTCACGGGCCGGAGGACTGTCGGGGTCGAAGGTCTGACGCGCCGACTCTCGCGTAACGGCCGGGCCGAAGAACCAGGCGTCCTCGCACTGGAAGCAGAACGCGATCTCGAAGAGCACCTGATTCGGGAAGTCCGGGTGCTGCCCGGTGTGGGCCCGGAGCGCGAAACGTGGTGTGAAACAGCGCATCTTGGTGCCCGGAGGCAGGGCTTCGAGCTGTGCAAGCACCTGCTGCGCGTCCTCCCAGAGCCCGATGGTTTCGCCCGGGACGGTATCCGTCCACGCGTACCAACCGACGGGGTCGGCGATTCGCACGACCTCGATGAGCTCGACCAGGTTGGCGGTGGTGGGCAGCAGCACGCGGCCACTGTTCCAGAGGGGGACGGGGCCGGGGCTAGCGGGGACGGCGGGGACGCGTCCTGAGTGAGCGCTTGGTCAGGACGGGCGAGGCTGAGCAAGCGCTCACTCAGGACCCGCGCGGCCGACCAAGGGGTGAATCACCGGACGGCGGCTAAGCAAGCGCTCAATCAGCGCGTGGCTTGTAAGCAAGCGCTTAGCCAGAGAGCCCCGGCGGAGCAAGCGCTCCGTCAGGGTGCGCCGCCCAAGCCCAAGCGCTCACCCCGCTACGCGCCGCCCAAGCAAGCGCTCAGTCAATGGCCGCCGACCAAGCAAACGCCCACCCACCACGCGCCGCCCCCAAGCAAGCGCTCAGTCACTGGCCACCGGCCAAGCAAACGCCCACCCACCAATGCGCCACCCCCAAGCAAGCGCTTGCTCAGGACGCTCGCTCCGCGAAGGCCCGCCACGCTTCGGCGGCGGCAGCAGCCAGTTCGGCGACAGCCGCAGCGTGATGCGGCGGGACGGCCTCGGCGAGGGTGTCCCAGTCCGCAGCGGGGAGGGCGGCGATGCTCAGCAGGCGCAGCAGCTGACGGCCCGTCTCGTGCTGGTGGAGCGCCGGGTCACGGGCCAACCTGCGGTACTGGTCGGCCGGGTTAGCGGCAGCGGCCGGCGACACACCAGCGCCGGTGGCAGCCGCAGGCCCAGGCACAGCGGCAGGCGCAGGCACAGAGCCAGCCGCAGGCGCAGCGCCGGCCACAGGTACAACCGCAGCCGCAGCCGCAGGCGTACGCGGCGCCGGAACGGGGTCCTCGCCCCGCAGTAGGCGGTCGCGGACGTCGCGGACGGTGGCCGGCGCCAGCCCGGTGCGTTTGGCGATCTCACGCAGCGAGGTGTCCGGGGCTTCGGTGAGCAGTCGGCCGGCCTCCCGCCGCCCCTGGGCGGTGCTCACCGGCCGCAGCCGCCCGTCGCGGCCCAGCCGGGCGGCGGGGCGGGCCTGCTCGGACTGCTGGGCCCGGCGCAGCGCCGCCACCGTGTGCGCGGACAGGCCGGCCACCGAGGCGATCGCGCGGTCGGCCCAGTGCGGGTGCGAGGCGAGGATCCGTTCGGCGGCGGCCGAGCGCTCGGCCTGGCTCAGCGGCAGCCCGTGGCCGATGTTGGACTCGACGGCCAGTACGAAGGCGTCCGCCTCGGTCCCGTCGAAGTACCGCACCTCGATCTCGGTGCGCCCGCGCAGCAGGGCAGCCCTGACCCGGTGGGTGCCGTCGATGATCCGCATACTGGGCCGGTGCACGACGATCGGCGGCAGAGCGCTCTCGGCGACGGCGAGCGAGCGCAGGTGCCCGGGGTCCTCGGCGGCGGCGCGGGGCGAGTCGGCGGTGCGCAGCCGGGCGATCGGCACCAGGTGGACGCTGGTGAGCCCGATCCCCCGGAACGGGTCGGACGGTGGCGCTTCGGTCCGGACGGCAGTGGTCATCGGCGGCAACCTCTCGATCGGGAAAACGGGGTGGGCAACCGCGCGGCGCGCGCGGTTGCCCACCCGGGTAGGTCAGTCGAGCTGCGCGTGCTGCTCGAGCTGTTCGACCCGCTCGGACCCCTCGGCCCCCTCGAACCGCTCGAACCGCTCCAGCAGCGCCAGCACGGCGTCCGCCTCGGGGCTGGTCCCGGCCGTGTCGACCACCGTCGCCGTCGTGGCGAGCAGTGCGGCGAGTCGGCCGCCGTTCTCCCGCAGGAAGGCCTCCGAGCCCTCCCAGCAGGTGTCCCGGACGGCAACTCCGGTGAGCAGGCCGGTCCCGGCGGCGGAGGTGACCAGGCGGTGGGCCAGTCGGCGCTCCAGCTCGGTGGGCGCCCAGCGGCCGGCCTCGAAGTCGAGGCGCAGCCGCTGCAGATCGGCGCCGAGTCGCTGACTGGCCGTCAGTTCAGCGGGGACCGAGCCCACCAGCAGTCCCGGCACCGGGTTGGCCCGGTAGTTGTCCCAGAACGCGGCGCCGTACCGCGCCTCCGCCTCCTCGGGCACCTCGGGCCGGTGCCAGGCGTAGGAGGTGAAGCCGGCGGCTGCCAGGCAGTCGTCGAAGGCTTCGTGGCTCCACCGTGAGGTGGTGATGGTGGAGGTCTCGGTGCCGATCAGGTCGGTGACCAGGATGCCCCGGTCCCCGTCGGGGGTTTCCGAGACCACCCGCAGCCCGTACGCGTCCCAGGCCGGCCCGGCCGGGTCGAACTCGGGCCACACGGCGACCGCGACGAACCGGCCGCCGGGTGCCAGGTTGCGCCGGATGCCGGTCAGCATTGCGGTCAACTCGGCCTTGGTGGTGGCGTAGTTGAGCAGCCAGACGGCGCTGACCAGGTCGAACTGGCCGAGTCGGGGCAGGTCGACGGCATCGGCCACGTGGTACGAGATGCCCAGCGGCTGCCCGGTCTCGGCCGCCCGGGCCAGTTCGACCATCACCGGCGACAGGTCGACGCCCACCACCTCGGCCGCGCCGGCCTGCTTGATCAGCCGGGTGTAGTGGCCGTGCCCGCAGGCCAGGTCGAGCACCCGGGCACCGGACAGGTCGCCCAACTGGCGAAGCACGTTGTACTGTTCCGGGCCGGCCAGGGGGGCCGTGTCCTTGAAGTCCTCGTAGCGGTCGCCGATGACGGCGTACTGGTCGATCTGCTCACTCACGGCCCGCTCACTCACGGCCCGCTCACTCACGGCCCGCTCACTCACTGCCGGCTCACTCACGGTCTGCTCACTCATACGGCGGGTACTCCGAGTTCGGTGTAGCCGAGGGCGCCGCCCTCGTGGAAGGTGTCGGGATCGGGGGCGCTCAGTGGCAGGCCCTGGCGGATCCGCTCGGGCAGGTCGGGGTTGGCGGCGAAGAGCCGGGCGAAGCTGATCGCGTCGGCGCTGCCCTCGCGCAGCCGGTGTTGTGCGGTGGCGGGGTCGGTGGGCTCGTCGCCGGTGAACGGGTTGAGCAGCAGCCGGCCGGTGTAGCGGGCCCGCAGCAGCCGGGCGAGCGAGGCGTCCGGATCCTCGATCAGGTGCAGGTAGGCCAGCGGTTCGCGGTTGAGCTGGTCGGCGAGCAGACCGTAGAGGGTCGCGGGGTCGCGCTCGAGGATGTCGTTGTAGCCGCTACCGGGCGACAGCCGCAGGCCCACCCGCCCGGGACCGACGGCGCGCACGGCGGCCCGCACCGCCGCCAGCGCGAAGCGGATCCGGTCGACCGGTGCACCGCCGTAGGCGTCCTGCCGCAGGTTGGCGCTGTCGGAGAGGAACTGCTGGATCAAGTAACCGTTGCCGCCCTGGAGTTCGACACCGTCGAAGCCGGCCTCCAGGGCCGCTGCGGCGGCCGCGCCGAAGTCGTCCAGGGTGTCGGCGATCTCCGGCGCGGACATCGCCGAGGGCAGCACGGTGGGCAGCAGCCCGGCTGCGGTGCGGGCGTCGCCGACTGCGGCGACGGCGGACGGGCCGACCGGGCGGGCCCCGGCGGGGAGCAGACTGGGGTGGGCGATCCTTCCGTGGTGGGCGAGTTGGGCCACGATCCGGCCGCCGGCCCGGTGCACGGCCTCGGTCACCCGGCGCCAGCCGGCGACCTGCGCCGGGGTGTGCAGTCCGGCCTGGCCGATCGGACCGTGACCGACCGGGTTGATCCGCACGCCTTCGGTGATGATCAGGCCGGCCGAGGCGCGGCGCGCGTAGTACTCGACCATCAGGGCCGTGGGCACGCCGTCGGCGTCGGCCCGGTTGCGGGTCATGGGCGCCATCACCACGCGGTTGGGCAGCTCCAGCGCGCCTGCGGTGAGCTGGTCCTCAAGAGTCTTCATGGTTGTGCTCCAGTTGCTGATGGATCGTCATACTCCGGCCTCGGAGAGGTCGTCGGATCGGTGGTCGGCGGAATCCGGCACGCACACCAACGCGAGCAGCGCTGCCGCGATGGCGTCGGAGTCGTTGAGCGTGACCGAGTTGACGCCGGGTCGGATCCCGGCTGCCGTCGCCCAGTGCACCGCCTCGGTGGGCACGCCGTAGGCGAACCGGCTCGGGTGTGCCCGGCCCTGGGCGTCGAGGGTGCGGTACGGCCGCCCGGTGACCGCGACCCCGCCGGTCAGGTGTCCGGCGCCGCCGTCAGCCGCCGGGACCAGGTGGGGTGCCAACTGGCCGGTGGCCAGCAGCTGGGAGAGCAGCGGGTCGGCGGTGCGGCGCAGATCGGGCTCGGGCAGTCGGGCCTCGATCAGCACCCGGGCACGCACCCGCTCACCGGCGGTCGCCGCCGAGCCGGCGGTGAACTGCCCCGCCTCGGCGGTGATCCGCAGTTCGGGGCCGAGCACCTCGAGCACCCCGGCCTCGATCAGCGCGATCATCTCGGCGATCCGCGAGGCCGGCGGGCCGATCGAGAGGAAGGCGTTGAGCGGGGTGTACCAGCGTTCCAGGTGGTCGCGGTGCGAGTCGCCGGCCAGCCCGGCGTGGTCGACGGCGAGCCGGATCTCGTTGCGCAGGTCGCGCAGCACGTCCAGGGCCGCCTTGACCGGGCCGCTGACGTTGCCCTCGGCGGCGGCCGCGAGGTCGCGTCGCAGGTAGTCGAGCAGCCAGTGGCGGAACTCGGCCGGCGAGGCGAACTCCCGGTCGCCGTACGGACGGGCGATCCGCTCCCAGTCCCAGTGCTGCTCCGCTGCGATCCCGAACTCGGCCAGCACTGCGAGCCGTTCGGCGGTGGACTCGGCGGCCAGGTACCGCCGGGCGAAGGGCCCGGCGGCGCTCTGCCGACCCGACTGGAGCAGCAGCGCCTCGTAGTAGACGCTCTCCACCTCCTGGGCGATCAGCGGCCACAACTCGGCCCGGAAGTCGACCGGTTCACCGGCGGCGCCGCGCTTGCGCAGCGCCGCCACGTGCTCGACGGTGAGCAGTCGCGGGAAGTACCGCCCGTGCGGGCCCTTCTCGTTGGCGCCACGCGAGTGGTACGGGACGCCGCGCCGGGAGCCGGCCACCAGCCGGGGCTCGCGGCCCGAGGGCCGGTAGACCAGCCTGCCGTCGCGCTGTTCGAAGCGGCCGCCCCGACCGACCGTGAACAGGGCCATGTGGTCGAAGAAGTTGAGGCCGAGGCCGCGCAGCAGCACGGTCTCGCCGGGAGCCACGAAGGACAGGTCGAGGTCGGCCGGGTTGGCCGGCGGCAGATAGGCCAGGCCGTGCCGCTCGGCGTGGGCGATCAGCGCGGCCTCGGTGCGGCCGGGGCGGGCGGCGGTGTGCCCGAGGGCCAGCACCACACCGTCCAGGTCGGGCAGTTCGGTGCCGTCGGCGAGGCGCAGTCGCTGGCTGCCGTCGAGCGTGTCGTGCAGGGCGACGGCGCGCGAGCGGTGCACCCGCACGGTGACGCCGGCGGGGGCGGTGGAGACGATCCGGCGGAACGCCCACTCCAGGTAGTGGCCGTAGAGCGCGCGGGTCGGGTAGTCGTCGGGGCCGAGTCGGCGGGCCTCGGCGAGGACCGGTTCGGCGTAGTCGTCGAACGGGCCCATCAGGGTGAGGAACCGGGCCCATTCGTACAGGCTGGGGCCGGGCACCACCGGGCCGGTCAGCTCCACCGACTCGTCGGTGAAGACGGTGACCTGGGAGGACACGGTGTTCATCAGCAGCCGGCGGCTCTGGTCGGTGCGCCAGACCGCCCCGGCGCCCGGCGGGTAGGGGTCGACCACGTGCACGGTGACGGCGGTCGGCCCGGTCTGCCCGGTCCGGTGGGCGAGTTGGGAGCAGAGCCGCTCCAGTACCGAGAGCCCGCGCGGTCCCGCACCGACGATCGCGAGTTGCCCGGTCACCCCAGGACCCCCGTCCAGGTGGTGAGTTCGATGCCGTCGCCGAGCGGCAGGTCCAGCGAGACATAGCCGCGCCGACGGTCGCGGATCCGCTCCAGGTACTCCTCGGGGAGCATCGGCAGGTTGTCGGAGACGATCACCGCGCCGGGGCGCAGGGCCGGTTCGAGGATCTCCAGGACCGGCAGGTAGAGCTCCTTCCAGCCGTCCAGCAGCACCAGGTCGACCGGCTCGGGCAGGTCGGCCAGCGTCCGGCGGGCGTCCCCGAGCAGCAGGGTGACCTGCGAACTCAGCCCGGCCTCGGCCAGGTTGGCCCTGGCCCGGTCGACCTTGCCGGGGTCCAGTTCGGTGCTGACCAGGTGCCCGACGCCGTTGTCGCGCAGCGCGGCGGCCAGCTGGATGGTGGAGGTGCCGAACGAGGTGCCGAACTCGATCGCGCTGCGCGGGCGCAGCATCCGGCCCAAGGTGTAGAGCAGTCGGCCGAGTTGCGGGTGGACCGGCAGCGAGGCCTCGGCGCAGAGCGCGGCGGCCTCGGCCGGGGTGGGCGGGACGGGGCGCTTCGCGGCCTCGGCGAAGGCGCGGGCCATCACCTCCTGGTCGGTGTGGCGGGCGGTGGCGTAGAGGCGGGCGAGCACGGCGCTGACGGCGGGGTCGTCGAGGCCGAGCGGGCCCGGCGTGACGGGCAGGACGGACAAGGTGGTCTCCCGGTTGCGGGTCGGGGCCTGCTGGCCAGGGTCAGGAGGCGCTGCGGACCGGGAGCAGGTCGCGGCGCAGGTAGCTCTGCGCGTTGTAGATGGTCCGGTTCGGGTCGGTTATCGCTCGACGCCCGTGCATCACACGGGTGTTGTCGACCAGCACGACGTCCCCGTCCTGCCAGTCCAGTTCCTCGGTCAGCTCGGCGGTCAACTGCTCGAACCGCTCGGTCAGTTCGGCGGGCAGCGCGGCCCCGTCGGCGAACGTGATGGTCGGCTTCTGGTAGTTGAAGGACGGCCCGAAGATGCTGTTGGCCCAGGCCCGGCGGGTGCCGAACAGGGTGCTGCGGGCGGCGGGTGTGCGGTAGGCGTAGTGCACGGCGCCGTCGGGCAGCAGGGTGACGGTGGTGCCCGCGCCGTCGGCGGCGGCCAGCTGCTGGAAGTCGGCGAAGCTGACCTGGTCGACGCTCTTGGTGCCGCCCAACTGGTGCACGGTGAACTGCTTCCACTTGGCCTCGTCCACCCGCCGGGCGTAGACGATGTCCTGGGCGAAGGCGGCCCGGTCGGCGGGCTCGGCCGCGTCCCAGACCCGGTAGCCGTCGCAGACGGTGGTCTGCGAGCCGGAGGCAGCGGCCTTCTCGCACAGGAACCAGGTCAGGTCCGGGATGAACGGGCTGTTGCCGTTCTCCAGGTGCAGGCCGAGCTCGGCGGTGCCGGCGTCCACCTTCTGTGCGACGTCGCCGCCGTGGAAGGTGCGGGCCGGGTCGAGGGTCACCCGGTCGGAGTGCTCCTTGACGAAGAGCGAGAAGTCCTCGATCGAGGGCTGGAAGCCGCGCAGCACCAGGTGGCCGGCCTCGGCGAGCAGGCCGATGACGAACGCCGGGTCCAGGTCGCGCAGTTGGGTCGCACCCGGGGCCGGGCGCAGCAGCTTGCCGGTGCCGGTGCCGTGCGGCTGGACTTCGGGCCGGTGGCTGGTCATGAGTACTCCCTTGTCGGTAGTGGGTGTCTTGTCGACGGTCGGTGCCTGCTCGACATCGGGCACCTGCTCGACATCGGGTGCCCGATCGACGGCGGGTGCCTTATCGACGGCGGCCGTCCTGTCGGTGCTGAGCGCTGCGCTGATCGCGGCGCGGACCGGTCGCCCGGTGACGGTGAAGAAGCGGCGCCAGTCCTGCTCCTCGGCGCTCAACAGATGGATCGCGGCGACTCGTTCGACGGCGGAAAGGTGCTCGGCGCCGTGCGCGGCGATCGCCGCCCGGGCGTCCTGCGGATCGATCGCGGGGTCGATGACGAACAGGCCGTGCAGTTCGGTCAGGTCGTTGCCGACCACGGCGACGGCCCGCACGAACGGCAGCCGCAGGTACTGCGCCTCGACCCACTCGGGGGCGATGTTGCGCCCGGCGGCGGTGATGATGATGTTCTTCTTGCGGCCGGTGATGGTGACGAAGCCGTCCGCGTCGATGGTGGCCAGGTCCCCGGTGTGCAGCCAGCCGTCGACCAGCTCGCAGCTGGACGGGTCCTCGCGGGTGTAGCCGGCGAACAGCGAGCTGCTGTTGACGAGCAGTTCGCCGTCCTCGCCGAGCCGGACCCGAACGTGGGGCAGCGGTTGGCCGACGGTGCCGATCCGGCGGGCACCGGGGGTGTTCCAGCTGACCACCGAGCTGTTCTCGGAGAGCCCGTAGCCCTCGTACACGTCGATGCCGGCGAGCGCCAACTCGCGCAGTGTGTCGGGGTGGACGGGGGCACCGCCACAGCAGACCAGCGGGGCGGCGTCGGTGCCGAACAGGGTGCGCCAGGGCTCGGGACCGGCCTGCCGGGCCGCCTCGGCGAGGGCGGCCACCAGCGCGGGGGTGGCGACCACGGCGGTCGGGCGGGCGGCGGCCAGCTGTGGCAGTGCGGCCTCGACGGCGCCGGCGCTGGTGCCGACCAGTGCGGCGGCGGGCGGCAGCAGGGTCAGGCAGCCGCCGTCCAGCAGCACCAGGTACAGGCCGGTGACCTGCTCGATCAGCAGGCTGAACGGGACGAAGGAGAGGTAGCGGGCGAAGGCGTTCGGCGGCATCACGGTGTGCAGCGAGTCGATCAGGGCGCCGATGCCGTGAGCCCGGATCCGTACGCCCTTGGGCCGCGAGGTGGTGCCGGAGGTGTGGATGATCTTGCAGATCCAGTCCTCGGCGCCCTGCGGGACCAGGTACGCAGAATCGCCGACGTCACCCCCGAGTTGACTCGCCGTCACCTCGACCACCGGGCAGCCCTCGGGCAGCACCTGCGGACCCCATTCGGCGAGCCGGGCGGCGCCCTGGGCGTCCACCAGGCACAGCTCGGCCGTCTCCAGCAGACCGGCCGCCTGCTCGCGACTGAAGGCCAGCGGTACCGGGATCTCGGTGACGCGTAACGCGAGCAGGGCCAGGTCGGCGACCACGTACTCGGGCGTGTTGCCGCAGATCACGCCGACCCGCGCTGCATCCGGTCCGAGGCCGAGCGAGAGGCCGGGCGAGAGCCGGTCCAAGAGCCCGGCCGAGAGCCGGTCCGCCAGCGCCCGGGCCGCCCGGGTGAGCTGCCGATAGCTGTGCCGGGCGACGACCCGGCCCTGCTCGTCCAGTACCCGGACCAGTGGCTGGTCGCTCTCCGCGTACTGACTGAGCGCTTGCTCAACGGCCCGCACGACTCAACACCTCCCCCTGGGCCAGCAGCCCCACCTCGGGGTCGAGGAACGCGTACCGTCCGGTCGCCTCCGCGAACAGCGGTGCCAGTGCTCGCAGTTCGATGAACCCGGTGCGCGGCTGCTGGTCGTAGTAGCTGCCCCAGGCGGCCCGCTGTCCGGGGTCGATCCGGTCCGGGTCGGCCGGCCCGAGCGGAGTGAAGGTGATCCCGACCCGCTCCAGCGAGGAGCGCAGCGCGCCGGTCACGGTGCAGAGCAGGTACTCCATCCCCATGCTCCACGCGATGATCGGGGTGAGCCGGATCAGTTCCCGCCCGGCTCCCCCGTGCCCGGCCAGCGGGCCGATCTCGATCACCCGGTCGCGGTCCACCGGCGTACCGAGGCGCTGCGCGATCGCGGACTCGATCGGCTGGTCGAGGTAGCGCTCGGAGAAGAACGGTGTGGCCGAGGCGTAGGTGCAGCCGGCGCAGCCCGCGATCGCGCGGGTGCCGTCGGCCCGGGTGGCGGCGGCCAGGAAGAAGGCGTCGGGGTCGGGGCTGATCCGCGCCCCGTACGCCTCGGCATAGGTTCGGCGGACCAGTTCCCCCGCGTCCAGCCAGGCGGCCGAACCTCTGGTCACCACGGTGATTTTCAGCAAGGCTAGCTCTCCGATCGCAGGTGGATGGCTGCGGGCAGACGGTTCGCCCAGGGCTGGGCCGCTTCGAGCTGGGCGGCGAACGCGAAGAGCGTCGCCTCCGCGCCGAACCGGCCGGTGACGTGCGTCCCGATCGGCAGGCCCTCCTCGGTCCAGTGCAGCGGGACCGACATGGCGGGCTGTCCGGTCAGGTTGGCCAGCGGCGTCTCGTGGCAGAACTCGATGGCGCGCATGAGCTGTTGGTCGGGGGTGCCGATGGCGAAGCTGCCCAGCACCGGCGCCGGCCAGGCGGTGACCGGGGACAGCAGCAGGTCGTACTCGCGGTAGAAGCCGGCCAGACTGCGCGCCGCCCGCTGCAGGGTGGCCACCGACAGCAGGTACTGGGCCGCACTGAGCGTCCGGCCCTGCTCGTAGAGCCGCCAGGTCAGCGGTTCGAACTGGTCCGGCGCCGGGGTCCGTCCGCTGAGCTGTGCGTAGGAGCTGATCGCGGAGGAGACGCCGGCCGCCCAGAGCACCAGGAAGGGCTCGACCAGGTCGGCGAACCGGACCTTCGGCGCGGCCTCGGTCACCTCGTGGCCCAGCTCCCAGCAGAGTTTGCCGGCCTGTTCAACTGCGGCGCCACAGGCCGGATCCAGTGGGCCGAGCCCGGCCCGGGTGCTGAGCGCGATCCGCAACTTCCGCCCGCGCAGCCCGCGCTGGACCGCGCCGGCGTAGGAGCCGGTGGCCGGCGGGGCCCAGTACGGGTCGCCGGGCGCGGGGCCGGCGATCGCGTCGAGCACCGCCGCGCTGTCCCGCACCGAGCGGCTGATGACGTGCTCGGCGGCCAGTCCGCTCATCAGGTCCCCGACGGCGGGCCCCAGCGGGGTGCGGGCCCGGGTCGGCTTGAGACCGAAGACGCCGCAGGTGGCGGCCGGGATCCTGATCGAGCCGCCGGCGTCGTTGGCGTGTGCGATCGGCACCAGGCCGGCCGCGACGGCGGCCGCGGCCCCGCCGCTGGAACCGCCGGCACTGCGGTTCAGGTCCCACGGGTTGCGGGTCGGACCCTGGTGCCGCGGCTCGGTGGTGGGCAGCACGCCGAACTCGGGGGTCCTGGTCTTGCCCAACACCCGTAGCCCGGCGGCTTGGAAACGGTCGGTCAACTCGCTGCCCTGACTGGGCACGAAGCCGGCCAGGAAGCGGGAGCCCATGGTGGCCTCCAGGTCGGCCACGGTCGGCCCGAGGTCCTTGAGCAGGAACGGCACGCCGTACAGCGGGCCGGCCCGCTCGGGGCGGGGGCGGCCGGCGGACCGCTCGGCCGCGCTGAGGGCCCGGTCGAAGTCGGTCACCGCCAGGGCACCGATCCGACCGTCGTGGGCCTCGATCCGCTCGACGGCCGCCCGAAGTAACTCGGCTTCGGTCAGTTCACCGCTGCGGACCAGCTCGGACTGGGCGTGCCCGTCCAGCGCGCGCAGGCTTTCCGGGGAGGACATGCCATCGCCCTTCATTCGACTGATAGCTTTTGGTAAAGCTTTCTGGATAGATGCTAACTCGCCGAGCCCTTGCCAGCAACCGACGCAGGGGCCAAGTCCCGGACCGACTGACGGACTTGCACCTATCCGGAAAACTTCCCGGAAACCTTTTGGTGAGATGCTTGGATCGATCCGGCGACGGTGCGACGCCGGACGAGAGGAGACAGAGATGGACCACCCAGACCCGGCCCCAGCGATCTCGCTGGACCGGCTGGCCCGGCAGGCGACCCGACTGGCCCAGCTGGTCAACTCCGCCACCCAGGCGGCCGCCGCCGAGGCCGGACTCACCCACGCGGACGCCGATGTGCTGCTCGCGCTGCACGAGGCGCCGGAGCGGCGGCTGCGGCCCACCGGCCTGGCCACCGCCTGCGGGCTCTCCTCCGGCGGCACCAGCAATGTCATCAACCGCCTGGCCCAAGGGGGTTACGTCAACCGGGAGGCCAACGAGGCGGACGGGCGCAGCTCCTGGGTGCGGCTCACCGAGGAGGGCGCGGCGCTGGCCGGGAAGGTCACGGCCGTTGCGGCGGTGGAGCACGAGCACCTGCTGGACCGGCTTCCGGAGGGCGTCCCGCAGGCGCTCGGCGCGCTGCTGGAGACGGTACTGGGGCAGTTGGAGTCCGCGAACGGGCGAGGCGCCGCGGTCAGCGCCGGCCGGCGACGCTGACCAGCGGGACAGCCCGGGCCAGCGGGGCAGCCTGGCCCAGCGGGGCAGCCGGGACCGTCGGGGCGACCGGGGCAACCGGGGCAGGCTCGGCGGGCAGCGGAACGGGCGGCGCGAGTCGGCGGGCCCGCTCGATCAGCCGCTCCAACTGCTCGCCGCTGGGCACCCCCTCGATCCGCCGCCCCCCGACCACCACGGTCGGGGTGAGCCGGATCGGCGCACCGACCGGCTGCTCGGCGAGCGCCGCCAGGTGCTGGTGCAGGTAGCGCTCGGTGCCGAGCGCCGAGCGGAACTCCTCCGGGTCGAGACCGCTGCGCCAGGCCACCCGGACCAGTACCGCCGGGTCGCCCAGGTCGAGCCCCTCCTCGAAGCGGGCCGCGAAGATCTGCTCGTTGTAGAGGCTCGCCCGACCCTGCTCACAGGCGAACTGGTAGCCGCGCCAAGCCAGTCGGGTATGCGGTAAGTCGGCGGGGCGAGCCTGCGCCACCGGGACGCCCAGTCGCGCGGCCAGCGGGCGCACGCTGTGCTCCCAGACCTTCGAGGACGGCAGCCCCGCCCAGACCTGGCCCTCGCCGCCTTCGTGGGGATGCCAGCGCAGCTCGACATCGTCTGCGGCGGCGACCGCCTCGCACAGCAGTCGGCCCGTCAGCATGCTGAGCGGGCTGCGGTAGTCGAACCAGGCGTCGATGGTGATGGCCATGGGAGGTACACGCCTTCCCGCGTCAAGAACTGGGCCTACCTGACCCATAAAAACATACCCTTCCCGCTGTTTCAAGGGAGTTGGCGTCTGCCCCGGCCCGCTCCAGCCCTCCCGCTGACGCTACAACAGCTCATACCCGGCAATCTTCCATACCAAGACGTCGGTTTGTTCTGCGTCAGGTTGCCGTTGACCCGGCGGTGCCGCAGCTGCCTACCGTGCTCCCATGACGGCGACCCCCCGGCCAACCAGCTGCCCAGCCGCACCGATCGCCCTCGACGCCGAGGGCCGCGACATCCACGGTGAGATCACCCGGATCCGCGCGCGCGGCCCGGTCACCCAGGTGCTGCTGCCCGGCGGCGTGGCCGCCTGGTCGGTCACCGGCGCGGAGCTGATCAAGCGTCTGATGACCGACCCCCGGGTCTCCAAGGACGCGCAACAGCACTGGCCCGACTGGATCGAGGGTCGCGTCCCGGCCGACTGGCCGCTGGCCATCTGGGTCTCGGTGCGCAGCATGATCACCGCCTACGGCGCCGAGCACTCCCGGCTGCGCAAGCTGGTCTCCTCGGCCTTCACCGCCCGCCGAACCCAGCTGCTGAAGCCCCGGATCCGCCGGCTCACCGCCGAGCTGCTCGACCGGCTGGCCGCCACCGCCCCTGGCCAAGTCGTCGACCTGCGCGCCGAGTTCGCCGCCGAGCTGCCGGTGCTGGTGATCTGCGAACTGCTCGGCATACCCGAGGCCTCCCAGCAGCGGCTGCGCCGGACCATCGACGTCACCTTCCTCACCGCCGTCTCCCCCGAGCAGGCCGCCGCCAACGGGCAGCAGTTGTACGCCGCACTGCACGAACTGGTCGCGGCGAAGCGGGCGGCTCCCGGCGAGGACCTGGCCAGCGCGCTGATCGCGGTACACGACGAGGACGGCACCGGGCTGAGCCAACAGGAGCTGGTGGACACCCTGCTGCTGATGATCTCGGCCGGCTACGAGACCACGGTGAACCTGCTCGACCAGGCGATCCACGCGATCCTCAGCCACCCCGAGCAGCGGGCGCTGCTGACGGCCGGTCGGATCGGCTGGGCGGACGTGGTGGAGGAGACCCTGCGGGTCGAGCCGCCGGGCGCCCACATCCCGCTGCGCTACGCCGTCGAGGAGATCCGGATCGACGAGCGGACCGTGATCGGGCGCGGCGACCCGATCCTGATCTCGATCGCCGGGGCCGGCCGCGACCCCGAGGTCTTCGGCCCCACGGCCGACCTCTTCGACGCCACCCGTCCGGGCCGACGCGAGCACCTGACCTTCGGGCACGGCGTGCACTACTGCCTGGGCGCACCGCTGGCCCGGCTGGAGGCGGTGATCGCGCTCGGCGCGCTGTTCGAGCGGTTCCCCGCGCTCGCCCTGGCCGAACCGGACAAGACGCCGGAGCCGCTGGGCTCCTTCCTCTCCAACGGCCACCGCTCCCTGCCGGTCCTGCTCAACTCCGAAGCATCCCAGGCGTTCTAGGCGCCCCAAGCCTCCCGGTCGGCGTCCCAGGCGAACGCCGACGCGTGGTCCACGGCCCACTGCCGGAAGCCGGTCGGGCGGCGGCCGAGCAGTTGCTCGGTGGTGGGATCCACCCGCGCCTTGCGCCCGGCGGCCAGCTGTTGCGCACTCTGCAGCAGCGCCTCCACCAGGACGGCCGGGTAACGCCGGGTCAGCTGCTCACGGGCCTGCTGCTCCGTCAGCTCCTCGAACCGCAGCGGCCGGCCCAGCGCCGATCCGAGCAGCGCGGTCTGCTCCCGGGCGGAGATCGGCTCGGGCCCGGTGAGCTGGTAGCTCCGGCCCTGGTGCCCGGGTTCGGTGAGCACCCGGACGGCGACCTCGGCGAGGTCCCGGGGGTCGATCACGGCCTGTGGTGCGCCGCCGTGCTGGGCCCGCACCACGCCCTCGGCGCGGACCGTGCCCGCCCAGGCGAGCGCGTTGGCCATGAAGGCGCGCGGGCGCAGGAAGGTCCAGCGCAGGCCGGAGTCCCGGATCAGCTGCTCGTTGGCGCGCTGGCGGCGGGTGATGAAGTCGGTCGCCGTCGGGTCGCCGACCGCGAAGGCGGAGAGCTTGACCAGGTGGCCCAGCCCGGCGGCGCGGGCGGCCCGCACGAATCGCTCGTCGTCGGGCTCGCTCGGGTGGTTGGTGACCAGGAAGGCCGCCGTCACTCCGGTCAGCGCCCGGTCCAGGGCCGCGCCGTCCGCGTACGAGCCGCGCACGGTCTCCAGCTGCGGACCCGTGACCGCCAGCCTGCCAGGGTCGCGGACCAGCACGCGGACCGGACCGCGCGCGGCCAACTGCCGGGCCACCTCGCGCCCGACCGTGCCGGTGGCCCCGGTCACCAGGATCACGGCGCGCTCACCAGCGTGCTGCGGAAGACCTCCGCGCCGTCCTGCCGGCCGGTGATCCGCACCGTGCTGCCGCCGGCGGCGTCGCGCACCGGTTCGCCCGCCTCGATCTCCACCGGGCTGTCGAACTCGGCATAGCGATCGAAGGCGATGTCCCCGGCGACCGGGACGAAGGCGCCCTGTGGCAAGGCCGGTCGAACGCCCGGCGCAGCGGCGAGTTGGGCAACCTGTTGGGCGGCCTGTTGGGCGGCGGCCAGCAGCAGCATGCCCGGGATGTGGTCGTCCTGCCGACGGGCCAGCGCCGGGTGGGCGGTGTCCATCTTCAGCTGCCAGGCCCGCGGGCCGAGCGGCGCGAGGCCGACCGGTCCGGCGAAGAGCTCGGAGCTGAGCTCGGTCTCGACCGGCCGGGCCGCGCCGATCCGCTCGCCGCGCATCCGCCGGTAGACCGCCGGGCTGATGAAGGTGATGTCGCCGCGACTGCGGCCGACGAACCGGTCGCCGTGCCAGACGGTCATCTCGCTGCGGATCGCGGTCAGTCGGCCGGCCCGGCGGACGATCCGCGAGCAGACCATCTCGACGGTCAATTGGCCGGTCCCGACGGCGGCCGCGAGGTTCGCCGGGTCGCAGCCGAAGTCCAGCTCGCGCAGCACGAACTGCTGTCCGAGCGGCACCTCGTAGCCGACATGGGCGATCAGCAGGACGCACTGCCGCATGCCCTCGACCAGCAGCAGCGGCAGTTGGCCGCCGCCGGGGGCCGGTGCGAAGAAGGGGTACTGGTGCGGCAGTCGGGCGGTGAGGGTGAACCGGTCCTCACCGGTCCTGGCCCAGCCGGTCGGCACCACCTCGGCCGCCGTCACCTGGTGGACCAGCTCCTTGGCGACCCCGGCGGTCGGATTCTGTTCGGTCGGATTCTGCGTGGTCGGATTCTGTGCGGCTATATCCGGAAACCAGACCGAACTCAGGGTCGGTTTGCTCGGCTGGATCAGCAGCTCTGACCTGTCCATTTGTTCTCCCCTGGTTGACAGCGCCGCCTACAGCGCCCAACATCGGTTAAGAACGTACGAACAGGTTGGTTTTCTTTTCAAGCGTCAGCACTCGAACAGGCGTGCCCGCAGTCGGCACTTGAACTCGTCCGCGACCCCTCAGGAGGGCGACTGTGGCCAAGCAGGACCGAGCGATCCGCACCCGCCGCCGGATCCTGGAGGCGGCTGCCGCGGTCTTCGAGCAGCAGGGCTACCAGGCCGCCACCATCGCGGAGATCCTCAAGGCCGCCGAGGTGACCAAGGGCGCGCTCTACTTCCACTTCGAGTCCAAGGACGACCTGGTCCGCTGCATCCTCAACGAGCAGCACAGCCAGGGCCTGCCGCAGCCGCAGAGCCTCAGACTGCAGGAGCTGGTGGACTCCAGCATGATCCTGGCGTACCGGCTGCGCACCGATCCGCTGGTGCGGGCCAGTGTGCGGCTCACCCTGGACCGGCAGGCCGAGGGGCTGGACCAGCGCGGGCCGTTCCAGGACTGGTCCCAGCACAACCGGCAGATCCTGGAGGCGGCCGGCCGACAGGGCGAGCTGCTGCCGCACGTGGACCCGGCCGAGACCGCCGAGGTGCTGGTCGGCGCCTTCGCGGGGGTGCAGCTGATGTCCTACTCGCTGACCCACTACCAGGACCTGCCGATCCGTCTGCGCGCGCTCCACCAGCACCTCTTCCCGAGCTTCACGCTCCCCGCCGTGCTCACCGCGATGGACTTCGGCCTGGACCGTGCCGAGAAGCTGATCGCGGACTCCACCGATTCCGAACCCTGAAGCCCCGCAAGGAATTCCGGCCCGGCAACCGTGCGATGCGCACGGTTGCCGGGCCGGAATTCCTTGCGGCTCGCCGCGGAGTCGGACGCACCCGGGCCGCGATGGTCCCCTTCGACCATCGCGGCCGGCCAGCGCCCGGAGCAGCTCCAGGACGGCGACCCGGATGGCCAGTCGGTCGATGGGCCGGCCGTCGCCGGGAGCCCGCAGCAGTGCGGCGTCCGGCACGGCGCGCAGGTGCGAGGCGATCAGGCCCTGTTGCTGATCGGCGAGTTGACGGGCGAACAGGTCGTAGAGCGCCGGGAGTCTCCACCGGCGCACCGGAATGGTCTAGTGCTTTTCTGCGGGGCCCGGATCGGCACCCGGCCCGGCTGGCCACGGGAATCAGAAGATCACCGGAGGCGTTCGGTGCGGGTAGCGGCTCCCGATGGGACGGGAGCGCGCAGCGACAGGGGGAACAGCGATGTCCGTACTGGCAGCAGAGGCAGAGTTCGAGCAGGCCTGGGCCGATCCGCGGGCCACCCGGGCGGAGTTCCCGCCCGTCGACGTCAACCAGGTGCTGGCCGAGCGCTATGTCACCAGCGAGCCGGTGCACTTCACCCGCGCGATGCTCTGGGACCTGGAGACCAGGAAGGCGGCCGCTCCCGGGGTGTTCATCCCGTACGTGGTCCGGTCCGGCAGTGACGCGTCCTGGGCGCCGGGGCGGCCGGGCGGCGCGCTCGGGGACGAGTTCGTCCGCAGCTCGGACCAGCGTCTGTGGGCCGAGCCCGAGGTGTACGGGCTGGTGCTGGAGGAGGTGTACCTCGACCAGGAGCAGCAGACGGTGACCTTCCTCGGCCGGGCGGAGTTCCCCGACGCCGACGGCGCGCCGCTGCACGCGGATCCCCGGCAGCCGCTCTTCCACGTCCAGCACGGCGTGGCCGGCGGCGAGCAGCAGCCGCTGAACACCTGGCGGATCGTGCTGCTGACCGAGCAGCCGGACGCCGCGCTGGTGGCCCGCTTCACCGAGCAGGGCCGCGATCCCTGGCTGCCGGGGTTCGTGGAGAACTACATCCGCGAGGTGCTCGGCGTCGAACTGGAGCGCAAGGACCTCGGCTGAGGCATTCGCCCGCCTCGGCGGCGTGCGTACGTCGCCGAGGCGAGCCGGAAAGCCGTTGCGACGGTTGTCGCGGTCCGGTAGACCGGGCTCGGCAGGATCGGGCGATTCATGGCAGCAGGGCTGCAGGTTGGGGGGCGACCGTGCTGATCAGGGCGGCGCAGGTGGGCGAGGCCGAGATCCTCAGTGAACTGGCGGTTCGGTCCAAGGCCCACTGGGGCTACGACGAGGCGTTCATGGCGGCCTGCCGGGACGAACTGACCGTCCCCGCCTCGAAGGTCGAAGAGCTTCGGACCGTGGTGGCGGAACGGGACGGCCGCATCCTGGGTTTCGCCACCTTGGAAGGCAGCCCACCGGAAGGCGCCCTGGGCATGCTCTTCATCGAGCCTGAGGTCATCGGACAGGGCATCGGTCGCCGCCTGTTCGAACAGGTCACCGCCTCCGCGCGACTGCTCGGGTTCGATCGCCTCACCATCGAGGCGGACCCCAATGCCGAGTCGTTCTACCTCGCGATGGGCGCCACCCGAATCGGAGCGACCCCGTCAGGCTCCGTCCCCGGTCGGACGCTGCCGCTGCTCGTGACGCGTATCCGCCCGCCGGCCACCGGCCACGGGCCACGGGCCACGGGCCACGGGTAGGCTGCACGCAGCGACTTGAGGGGGAGTCATGGCGAAGGTCACGATCAGTCTGGACAGCGACCTGGCGATCGAGGTGATGCTGCTGGCCGGTACCAGGAGTCCGCAGGACGCGGTCGAGTTGATCGTCCGGGACTACCTGGCACGTGGCCGCCGCACCGACGCCCGTACCGGCGACGCCGCCGACCAGCACCTCCTCGACCGACCGCCAACGGCGGACGAGGGCTGACGGGCACGCCGGTGGGCGACCGGAGATCGGCTGCCTCAGAAGGGGCGCTGGGCATCCGGGGGCTGCTGCTGCTGGTACCCGTAGTACCCCTGCTGAACCTGGGCCTGCGCTGCGGCCTCGGCCCGCTGGCGGAGTCGACGCTGCTTGGCCTTCATGGCCAGCCCGATCGCGATGAGCGCCACACTCAGTAGCGGGAGCAGCAGGAGGAGCAGGCCCAACGGACTCATGTCGTTCGGATCCCCCTGATCGGCCCGGAACTGCGGCTGCCTCCGCAGTGTACGGCCTGGCAGGCCGGCCTGGCTGGCAATGTCAGTGCTGGTGGAGATGATGATGTCCATGAAGGACGCAGCCGTTCTGGCCTCCCCCACCGCCTACGCCGATGCCGTCGCCAGCGCCGTTTCGGCGGCCGCGGCCTACTACGCCGACGGCAGCACGCCGCTGGGTGACGACGAGTACGACGCGCTGGTGCGCGCCATCGAGGCGTACGAGCTCGAGCACCCGGACCAGGTGCTGGCCGACTCGCCGACCGGCAAGGTGGCGGGCGGCGCGGCCGAGGGCGACGTCCCGCACTCGGTCCCCATGCTGTCGCTCGACAACGTCTTCTCCGCCGAGGAGCTGGCCGCCTGGGCGGAGGGTCTGGAGCGCCGCCTCGGGCATCCGGTGGACGGCTGGTGCGTGGAGCCCAAGCTCGACGGGCTGGCGGTCGCCGCGCGCTACCGCGCCGGCCGGCTCCAGCAGGTGCTCACCCGTGGCGACGGCCTGGCGGGTGAGGACATCAGCCACGCGGCGGACGCCGTGCTCGGTCTGCCCGCCGAGCTGACCGAGCCGGTGGACATCGAGCTGCGCGGCGAAGTCCTGCTGACCCAGGAGCAGTTCGAGCACGCCAACCAGGTACGTGTCGCCCACGGCGCGGCGCCGTTCGCCCACCCGCGCAGCGGTGCGGCGGGCACCCTGCGGGCCAAGGACCGGCCCTACCGGATCGAGCTCACCTTCTTCGCCTACGGCGCGGTGGGCGTCGAGGACCTCGACCACAGCGCCCTCCTGGAGCGCCTGGCCGTCCTCGGCGCGAACACCGCGGCGACGACCGCGGCGCACCCTGCGCGCTGCGCCACGCTGGCGCAGGCCCAGCAGCGGGTGGCGGAGATCGCCGAACTGCGCGCCACGCTGCCGTTCGGGATCGACGGCGTGGTCATCAAGGCCGACGCGGCCGCCGACCAGCAGCAGGCCGGCTCCGGCTCACGGGCGCCGCGCTGGGCCGTGGCCCGCAAGCTGGCGGCCCAGCACAAGGTGACCCGGCTGCTGGCGGTGGAGTGGAACGTGGGCCGCACCGGCATCATCGCTCCCCGGGCGGTGCTGGAGCCGGTGGTGATCGACGGCGTCACGGTCACCTACGCCACCCTGCACAATCCGGCCGACATCACCCGGCGCGGCCTGCTGATCGGTGACCAGGTGTTCGTCTACCGGGCCGGGGACGTGATCCCGCGGGTGGAGGCGCCGGTGCTGGAGGAGCGCACCGGCGCCGAGACGCCGATCGTCTTCCCTGCTGCCTGCCCGCGCTGCGGCGACGCGATCGACACCTCCGAGCAGCGCTGGCGCTGCGTGCGCGGACGCGGCTGCCAGGCGGTCGCCTCGATCCGGTACGCCGTCGGCCGCGACCAGCTCGACATCGAGGGCCTCGGTGGCACTCGCGCCGTCCAGCTGGTCGAGGCTGGTCTGGTCGCCGATGTGGCGGACCTGTTCGCGCTGACCCGGGAGCAGCTCCTCGGTCTGGAGCGGATGGGCGAGACCAGCACGGACAATCTCCTCGCCGCGATCGAGACCGCCCGCACGGCCCCGCTGGCCCGGGTGTTCTGCGCGCTGGGGGTGCGCGGCACCGGCCGCACCATGTCGCGTCGGATCGCGGCCCACTTCGGCAGCATGGCGGCGATCCGCGCGGCCGATGCCGACACCCTCGCCCAGGTGGCCGGGATCGGCGCCGAGAAGGCGAGCGTCATCGTCGCCGAACTCGCCGACCTCGCACCGGTGTTGGACAAGCTGATCGCGCAGGGCGTCGGTACCGCGGTGTCGGAGCCGGCTGCCGCCACGGCCGAGCCGGCCACCGAGGGGGAGGCCGGCCCGCTGGCCGGCGAGACCGTGGTGGTGACCGGCAGTATGACCGGCGCACTCGCCGCACTCTCGCGCACCGAGACGAACGAGCTGATCGAGCGGGCCGGCGGCAAGGCCTCCTCCTCGGTGTCCAAGCGCACCACGCTGGTGGTCGCCGGTGAGAAGGCCGGCTCCAAGCGGGCCAAGGCCGAGGAGCTCGGGATCCGCATCCTCTCCCCCGAGGAGTTCGCCGTCCTGGTCGCCGACCAGCTCGCCTGACCCGGCGACAGCTACACCTGCGGCTGCGGCTTCGGCTGCCAGTCCTCGGCCAGCAGCCCCAGGATCACCTCGTCCAGGAACTCCCCGTACACCCAGGCCGCCCGCCGCAGGGTGCCCTCGACGGCGAAGCCGGCCCGGGTGGCGGCGGCGATCATCGCGGAGTTGTCGGCGAGGGTCTCGAGCTGGAGGCGGTGCAGGCCGCGGACGGTGAAGCCGTACTGGCAGAGGGTGCGGACGAGGTCGGTGCCCAGCCCGCGCCCGCGGAAGGACGGGCGCAGGGACAGGCCCAGGTGAGCAGTCCGGTTGTGGGTGTCGATGCCCCAGAGCAGGGCCTCGCCGGCCAGTTCCCCGGAGGTGAGCTCGACCACCGAGAAGAAGGCCACCTCGCCGCTCGACGGCGCGGGGGCGTACGGGGAGTCGGCCGCGCCCGGCGAGATCGGGCGCCAGGGGCGGGAGTCGGCGCGGGACCGGGTCGCCACATCGTCGTAGAGCTCGCTCTGCAGCACCGGGACATCGCTCTCGTGCCGGGCCCGCAGCCCGATCCGTTGACCGTTAATCATGGGCTCTTGCTATCCCACCGGCAGCGGCCGATCAACCGAATTGCCCACAGAACGAAGGTGGCGGGCGCAGTCGCCCCCCGCGCGACTGCGTCCGCCACCTGGCTCGATCAGCTGAATCAGCGGAGATTCAGTTGCTTCAGTTGCGTCAGCTGATTCAGCTGCCGATCGTCCCGCACTCGGTGTCGATCTTCTTGGCGTCGTCGTTGATCTTCGCCTGCAGCTCGTCGCCCGGCACGGTGCCGGTGTTGATGGCGGTCACCAGCTGCTGGAAGTCGTCGGACAGGTTCTTGATCGCCGTCTTCGCCGCCGAGTTGTTGCTCTTGGCGGAGTCCGCGGCCAGCTGGCTGGTCAGCGTCTGCAGGTCCGTCTTGAGCGCGTCCGGGTTGTTCTGGTCGGCGTTGAGCTTGGAGTCGTTGTACGTGTTCAGCGTCGACTTGGCCGCCATGCAGCCCGGGTCGGTGGCCTTCAGCAGGACCGGAACGAAGTAGGCGATCGGGGCGATCCACAGGATCGACAGCACGATGCCGACCCAGGCCATCGCCTTGCCCTTGCCGACCTTCTTCGCACGGGACAGGCCGATGAAGCCGAAGACCAGGCCGAACAGGATGCCACCGATCAGACCGAAGACCAGCGACGCGACCGCGAAGCCGTTCTTGCCCTGCGGCTGCGGCGCAACCGGCGGGTAGCCGTAGGCCTCGGGCGCCTGGGCGTCCGGGCCGACCTCGTTCGTGGGTATGGACACGACGATCCTTAAGGGGGAGAGAGCGGGGGGAGCAACGGGTGGTCATCACCCGAAGCGCCGCTTAGAGATATCGGACTGCTCCCCTTCTGGGCAACTCACTCTCCGTCAGATCTCGCCCCGTCAGATGCTACGTATGCTGCCAAACCGTGAAGTACTGGATTCCGTGGCTGGTGGCACCCGGAATCTTCGCAATCACGTGGTAATTGGGGGCCTTCTCCAGCACGCCGGTCAGCTGCTTGTCCAGGGCGGCGGTCGGACCGTCGTCCAGCACGATCAGCTGGAAGTGACCGTCGGTGATCGCGGCCTGATAGGCGGGCAGGTCGGTCAGGGTGCTGCCGTCCCGTCCGGTGTACTGGAAGAAGTAGGTGTTGAGCCACTGCTGCGGCTGTGTCCGGGTCCGCAGGTAGTAGCGCGGCACCTCGTCCTCCTCGACCAGGTAGATCGCATCACCGGAGGTCACCAGCGGGCGCAGCGTGCTCACCAGCCCCGAGGAGTTGGGCCAGCCGCCGTACATCGGCCCGGCGGCGTGCCCGGCGTAGAAGGCGAGCAGCCCGCAGACGCCGACCGCGATCCCGGGGACGCCACCACGTCCGAGGCCGCCGAGGCGTCCGATGCGTCCGAAGCGACCGATCCGGCTCAGCCCCGCCAGGCCGGCCCCGGCCACCGGTGCCGCGAAGAGCAGCCCGAAGCCGATGTGCTTGTGCAGCGAGACGCTGGTGCCCAGGTGCGCCTGGTAGACGGTGGCCAGCACGGCGCTCCCGCTGAGCGCCCCGGCCAGCAGCACCGGCGCCCACCCGCTGCGTCGAACCGCCACCAGCCGCACCGTCAGGAACCCGACCCCGGCCAGCGCCAGCACGAACACCCAGCCGCCCCACACCAGTGAGAGCCGCAGGATGTTCGCCAGTGGCTCGCTCCCGGCGGCCCGGTTGACGGTGGTCTGCGACAGCCCGGCCCGCACCTGTGGCCCGGCCAGCCGCAGCCCGCCCCAGAGCAGCAGGCCGACCCCGCCGGCCAGCAGCAGGCCGCGCAGCACCCCGCGCCGCCAATCACGCCACGGCGCCTCGGAGACGAGTCCCGCCGGGCTCACCGCACCAGTCGTACTCGCCGCACCAGCCGTGACAGCTTTCCCGGCCGGGACGGCGAGCACGGCGGCCGCCAGCACGGTCGGCAGGTAAAGCGCGGCGGCGTACTTGACCCCGGCCGCCAGTACCAGGGGTGGGGCAGCGGCCAGCACCGCGAGCAGCGGGCCGCGGGCCGTCCTGACCACCAGCCACAGGGCCAGCGCCAGCAGGAAGACCGCCGCGGCGTCATAGGTGGCCAGCCGGCCAAGGAACAGCGTCGGCGCGCTGGTGGCGAACAGCGCGGCCGCGATGGCCGCGGCGGCCTTGCCGTACAGCCGCCGGGTGGTGGTCCAGAGCAGGGCCGTGCTGCCGAGCATCAGCAGCAGGCTGAACACCCGTACGCCCTCCAGCCCCAGCACGCCGTCGATCGCGGCGGCGGCCACCGGGTAGAGCATCGGCGCGCCGGAGAAGAAGGAGGCGTAGTTCTCCCCGACCGGCACGCCGTGCAGCAGGTGGTCCAGTTCGCGGTGGCCGGCGTAGACGTACAGTGCCTCGTCCTCGAAGGCGGTGTTGGCCAGCCGGTAGGCGAGCGCGCACTGGAGCAGCAGGACGATCAGCAGCGGCAGCCGGTCGACCAGGGCCGACCGGAGCCGTCGGCCGGCGCCCGGCGGGCCGGTCGGGGCTTCCTTGGCGGCGATCGGCCCGGCGGTGGCGGCAGGGGTGGTGGTGGTCACTGGCCACTCCCGTCGTGGTCGACCCGCTGGATGGTGATCTGCTGGTCGCCGGTGCCGAAGGTGGCCACCGTGGTGGAGTGGGCGATCGCCGCGCGCACGGTGGGCAGGCCGTTGGGGTCCTGCCGGATGACCGAGGTGAGCACCACGTAGTCGAGGTCCCGCCAGCCGTTGGGCAGGGTCCTGGTGACGGCGGGGTCGAGGTCGACCTTGTAGAACCAGATGGCGCCGAGCCCGGGTTGGAAGCCGTCCTGGACGGCGTCCAGCCACATCGCGTCGTCCACCACGATCCGCCGGTGCGCGGGGTCGGGGATGTTGCTGTCCAGCCACTGCGCGGCGGCCACGTAGTTGCTGTTGGACAGCGCGGTGTCGGCGGTCTCGTCGCCGCTCTCCCAGTGCGGGGCGACCAGTCCGAGCAGGGCGATGGCGAGCACCGCGACCAGGTCGCGCGGGCTCGCACCGAAGCGCGCGAGCCTCCCGATCGGCAGTCGCAGCAGCGTGCGCACCCCGAAGTCGGCGATTCCGGCGATGGCGAGGGCGAAGAACGGCAGCACCTGGATCACGTACATCGCGGGCAGGTAGCCGTTGGGCCGCATCGCGACCACGACCAGCAGCACGGCGGCCACCCCGATCTCGCGCAGCCGGCGCACCGCCAGGGCGAGTGCCGAGGCGGCCAGGCCGGCGAAGATCAGGATCGGGTCGCGGACCAGCCACCAGTGCAGGGTGAGGTTGGAGACCGAGCCGGAGCGCAGGATGTTCCCGGAGCCGCCGCGCCCCAGCTGGTACTGCAGCGCGCCGATCAGCGAGTTGTGTCCGGGACCGGGCAGCAGCTCGCCCTTGAGTACGGCGTACAGCAGGTACTGCACGCCGATCATCGAGAAGGCGGTGAGGAAGCCGACCACGGCGAACTTGCGGGTGGCCCGGTCGGTGCCGCGCCAGACCGCCATCAGCAGCGCCGGGGCGACGATCACCATCGTCTCCTTGGAGAGCACCGAGACGGCCGCGAACAGCCCGGCCGCGATCTGGTGCCACAGGTGCCGGCGCGGCGAGAGTGCGCAGGCGAAGGCGGCGAGCATCCAGACCACGGCGAAGTTGTCGAGGTAGATCTCCCGCTGCATGGTCACCGAGAGCGGCGAGAGACCGAACACCACGGTGGCCAACGCGGCGGCCCAGCGCGGTAGTTCGATCCGTCGGGCGACCAGGTAGGTGAGTGCGGCGCCGGCCGCGCTGACCGGCAGCATGATCACCCGGGCGTTCATCACCACCAGCGCGCCGTGCCAGAGCAGCGCCGGGATCCAGGAGAGCGCGGCGATCTGCACCCAGCCGAGCGGCGGGTGGTCGTACCAGTAGCTGTAGTGGGCCAGGCCGTGGCCGTGCTGGATCGCCCAGGCCTGGGCCAGGTAGGTGCCCTCGTCGTCGCTGACGGTCGGGAAGTTGCCGATGTTGAGTGCCTGCACCGCCACCACCACCGCCACCAGCACGGTGACGATCAGCAGGTCGGGGCGGGCGCCCAGTCGTCGGGCGAGTCGAGCCGGCCGGCCGCCCGGGTCGAACGCGGCTTCTTCAACAAGCGGTTGATGCTGATCGGATACGAACGTTTCTTCGATGACGGTAGCCATCGCGTGCCTTCCTCCCCCGTCAGGAACCTCAGGAAGCTGCGCCGGCCTCGACGCCGAGATGGGCGCCGACGTGCCGGGTCAGTTCCCAGTCCTTGCGGCCGCGCACTTCGCGCCAGACCGCCCGGATCGCGGCGCCGGCCAGGATCAACTGGTAGAACGGGCCGCCGATGATGAGCTTGAGATAGTGCGGGAACCTGATCCGCAGCTGGTAGTGCTTGCCGAAGTCGTGCAGCCCGACCGCCTCGAAGGCGAACATCGCCACCATCGGGATCAGCGGCGAGAAGGAGACCAGCGCGACCAGGTCCGGCACCCGGGCCAGGAACGCCACGCCGATCCCGAGCAGCACCATCAGACCGGAGAGCGCCTGCACGAAGGGCGTGGCCAGGGTGTAGCGGGCCAGCATCCGCTGGCGCATGCTGGGCAGCGAGCGCCAGTCCCGCTTGCGGTAGACCTGCAGGAATCCCTGGTTCCAGCGGGTCCGCTGCTTGAACAGCGAGAGCACCGAGTCGGGCGTCTCCTCCAGGGTGACCATCGCGGAGTCGTAGGCGACCACCACCTTCGCTCCCTGGCTGGACAGTCGCACCCCCAGGTCGCAGTCCTCGGCCAGGCAGTTGGCGTCCCAGCCGTCGTTCCGTCGCAGCTGCTCGGTGCGCACGAAGACGGTGTTGCCGCCGAGTGGGATGAAGCCCTTGGCCGCGTGCAGGTGCAGTCGGCTGCGGAACCAGAAGAAGTACTCCAGGCAGTTGCGCAGGCTGTACCAGCTGGAGTGGAAGTTGATCAGCTGGACGCCGCCCTGCACCACGTCCGCACCGGTGTCCCGGAAGGCGTGGTCCACGTGCGAGAGCAGCTCGGGGTGGACCTGGTCCTCGGCGTCGAAGACCCCGACCACATCGCCGTGGCAGTGCGGCAGGGCGGAGTTGAGCGCCTTGGGCTTGTTCTTCTTGGCGTGCGTGTCGGTGACCACGAAGACCTGGTGCGGATGGTCGGCGGCCAGTCGGTGGGCGACCTCGGCGGTGTCCGGGTCGTCGTGGCCGACGATCACGATCACCTCGAAGTCCGGGTGGCTGGATTCCAGCAGTCGCAGCACCGTGCGTTCCAGCACGGCCTGTTCGTGACGGGCCGGGACGAGCAGCGAGAAGGAGAGCGCCCCCGTGCCGTCCGGGTCGGCGAAGCTGGTCGCCGCGAGGGTCTCAGGGGTGCGCCAGGCGTGCAGCATCCACCAGAGCGTGAAGACGGCGACCCCGAATAGTAGGAGTGAGCACAGCACGACAACTGCTGAAATCATGGAAAGTTCCCCCCAGCACGGACCGAACCGAACTCGGTCCAGCCATGAGTATTGACTACCTATCAGCACCGGGAGGCGAATTCACGGGCTTTTGACTCGAAAGTAACTCCGCCGACCCGCCAGACCGCCCTTGCGCCGAACATCCTTACGAGGCAAAGGAGATGGTCGGCGCCGAGACGGCGAAGGTGTCGGTGGAGGCACCCACCCCGGCGGTGAACGCCACCAGCACCCGGTTCGGCAGGGTGACCGCGACGTCCAGCTGTTGGACGCCGTCGATCTTCACCACCAGATGGCTCGCGGTGGTGACGGTGATGTCGATCTGATGGCTCGCGCCCTGCAGGGCCGGGATCGTGGTGCTGGTGGCGAGCGTGCCGAACCCGCCGGTACCGGCCCGTGCGGTGCCGACCCCCAGCACCGGCGCGGTGTTCACCCCGAAGTTCCCGAACACGCAGAGCCCGGTGACCAGCGCGTTCAACCCGCCCACCCCGAGCCCACTGCCGTCACTGCCGAGGGAGTTGGCGGTGTTGGTGGAGGCGTCGAGCAGCGCGAAGCTCATGCCGTCGCCCTGCGAGCTGCTGGTACCGCTGATCTGCTCGGTGAACACGGCATGCAGACCGAGCGGCGAGACCGCCGTGCTGTTGACGACCGACCCCTTCGAGGAGTGCATCCCGTCGGTGGTCAGCGCCACCACGCCCGCGTTGTTGGCCGCCACCCCGTTCAACTTCCAGGAGCTGTCGGTGAATCCGGGCAGCGTGCCGCCGCTGGAGGCCGGCTGTCCGGCGCCGGCCAGCGAGACCGTGACCGTCCCGCTGGTGGTGGTGACGGCGAAGGTGCTGTTCTGACTTCCCGTCAGGGTCGGTGTGAAGCTGACCGGAACGGTGATGGTGCCGCCGACCGGGACGGTGGTGCCGACGCTCGGCAGGTTCGCACCGAACGGCGCGGCGGGCGCGCTGACGGCCGTCACGGTCTCGGTGGCGGTGCCGTTGTTGGCCAGGATCACCGACTGGGCGGCCGAACTGCCCACGGTGGCCGAGCCGAAGGCGACTGCGGTCGGCGTCGGGGTCAGCGGCTTCGGGCTGCCGGTGGCGGTGGCCGGCGGGGTGATCACCACATTGCCGACCGCGTGCAGGTCGGTGGAGTAGCCGGTCGACCCGGTGAACCCGACGTAGGCGTTGCTCGGGATCACCCCGGCGGCCGGGACGTAGTCCAGCAGGCCGGTGCCGTCCAGCGAGACCTTGACGTGCCCGCCCGCGACCGTGACGCCCACCGCGTGGGTGCCGGTGCGCAGGTCGGTGGGCGCCTTGGCGTAGGCCAGGTAGGTCAGGTTGTCGTGCCCGCTGCCCGGGCCGGGTGCGATACCGAGGAAGTTGCCCATCCCGGTCTGCCCGCTCCAGGAGGAGACCAGGTCGACGCTCAGCCCGGTCAGCCCCGAGAAGCCGAGCCCGCCGCCGCCCACGCCGGTGCCGGTGGCCGTGCCCTTGGTCGAGTCGACCAGGGCGAAGGTCATGCCGTCGCCGCCGGTGCCGCCGTTCAGTTGCGCGGTGAAGGAGGCGGTCAGGCCGTCGGTGGCGACCGGGGAGCCGTAGAAGGCCGAACCGGACTGGTTGGAGCCGGCAGTCGTCAGCTGGATCGCGCCGTTCGCCTGCGTCGCCGAGCCGTTGGCCTGCCAGCCGGTCGGCGGCGCGGGCAGCGTGGCCAGGCCGGTGCCGGTCAGCTGGACGTACAGGTCGCCCTGTCCGGTGTTGCCGGTGATCTCGTAGCTGTCGGCGGCGGCGCCCGCCGCGCTCGGACTGAACACCACCGGGACGGCGATCGACTGGTCCGGGCCGATCACGGTGCCCTCCGCGATCGCGTTCGGGCTACTGAAGGTGCCCACCGGCGCCTTGGCCTTGTTCAGTGTCACCGCGATGTTGCCGTCATTGGTGACGGTGAAGCTGAGCTGCGGCGTCTGGGTGCCGACCGGGATGGATCCGAAGGCCAGGGTGCTCGGCGTGATCGTCAGATGGCCCTGGCCGGTGACGGCGCTGCCGGTGAGCGGCACCGCGAAGGTCCCCGAGGTGGAGCTGACCGAGAGCGTGGTACTGCTGCTGCCGGCCGCCGTCGGCAGGTAGGTGACGTTCTCGATGAAGGACCCGCCGGGCGCCACCACGGTGCCGGGCGCCGGCGCACCGGTCACGCTCCACGGCGCGGCCGGCGACTGCACGGCGCTCACCGTCTCGTTGCCGGTGCCGGTGTTGGTGAACTGCACGGTGGCCGAGATCGGCACTCCGGTGGGCTGGTCGGAGAAGCTCACCTTCGCCGGATTGGTCGCGAATCCCGCCTTGACCCCGGTGCCGGTGACCGAGAAGCCGACCGTCCCCGCGTCCGTGGCCAGGTTGACGATGCCGGAGGAGGCGCCGGCGGCGGTCGGTGTGAAGCCGACCGGGATGGCGAGGGTGTCCCCCACCGCCATCGGGTGCGGCAGCGCCGGCGCGGTGACGGCGAACGGCGCTGCGGTGGTCACACTGCTGACGGTGAGCGCCTTGGTGGCCGTCACGGTCAGCGTCCCGCTGCCGCTGGCACCGACGTTGACGCTGCCGACGGAGACCGGGGAGCCGGTCAGGGCGGAGGCCGCCGGGCGGCCGAAGGCGAGCAGGTGGCCGTCCCGGGTGCCGATGTAGACCCGGCCGTTGCTGCTGGCCGGGGTGACGAACTTGGGCGCGATGCCGATCGGCCCCGACCAGAGCAGGCTGAGCGAACCGTCCGCGTTGGGCGTGCCGTTGTACGCCAGCAGGGTGCCGTTGTTGCCGTACATGTCGTCGGCCCGCTCCACCCAGACGGTGGCCGAACCAGGCGTCGTACCGGTGGATGTGACGATCGGTGAGCCCTCGGTCAGGTAGCCGAAGTTGATCGCGCCCTGGCCGGCCAGGGCGAGCGCCGGGGCGCCTGACCCGTCGGTGCCCAGCCGGAACGCCTGCAGCGGACCGCCGTTGCTCGAGTAGTAGACGTAGCCGCTGCCGCCGCCCCAGAACGCCGGGTGGCAGTAGCAGCCGCTGTACGGGCCCAGGGTCTGCACGATCACGTCACTGCCGTTCGGACCCTGCGAGTGGCCGCCGAGGTTGTCCCGGTTCAGCAGGAAGACCCGGCCGTCCTTGCCCTCGGTGACGGCCAGGTGCGGGACGGCGGCGGTGCCGTAGCTGTCCGGGATCGCCATCACGCCGCCGGAGCCGAGGTCACGGTCGTTCTGGTCCAGGAAGGAGGCGTCGGAGGGGCTGAAGAAGTCGCTCGCCCTGAGCGAGCCGTCGCCCTGGACGGTGAGGCTGATCACCGACTCCGACATGGTGCTCGGCGGACTGCTGCCCGGACCGACCGGCGGGGACACGCCGTTGCCAGTGGAGAACTCGATGTGCCCCTGGTTGTCGCCGACCAGGCCGCCACCGGCCGCCCAGATGCCGCCGCCGTGGTTCGCCGTACCGGTCTCGTCCGCCCAGAGCGCCGTCTGCGCCCCACCGGTGGACACCCCGGCCACATAGCCGCGCCAGGCGCCGTGGTCGCAGACCGAGCCGAAGCCCGCGTACACCACGCCGTTCATCAGCAGCAGGCCGGCGCGCTGGCCCTGCTCCACCGGATTGAAGACCACGGTCGGGTCGTTGGACGGCGAGCCGCCGATCAGCACCGGGAACCCCGGCTTCTCCGCACCGGTGGTCGGGCTGATCGCGTGCATCTTCCAGGTGGGCGCCTGGTGGTAGGTGCCGCCGTCCTCCTTTGAGGTCAGGAAGACGTACCCGGAGGCCGGGTCGAAGACGGGGGTGGAGGTGATCCCGATGTACGGCGCGAGGTCGCCGCAGGACCAGGTCGCGCCCGGGGTGGTCTCGCCGGAGGCCGGCCACGGGGCGCCGTAGGTGTCGGTCCACTTGACCGCGCCGGTGGCCGCGTCCAGGCCGTAGACGTGGTTGGTCTCGGTGGCCACCACGACCGTGCTGCCGATCACCACGGGCTGGGCGTAGACCTGACCGTTGACGGGGGCGCTGAACTGCTGGCCGAAGTCGGAGGAGCTGACCTGGGCCGGAGTCAGGCCCGGCTCGTTCTGGTCCCAGCCGGTGCGGTAGGTGTCGACGGAGACGGTGGTGGTGTCGGCTTGGGCGGTGGTGGTGGCTGTGGTGGCGGTGACTCCGAGGGTGAGCAGCGCGGTGCAGAGCGCTGCGCCCAGGACACGTCGGCGGCCGGTTTTGTGCATGGCGAGATCCCCCCAGGATCCGGAGCGACGTCTTCGAACTTCGCTGCGGTCCCACCAAGTTATCCATCCGCCAGCTGCCCGGGATGCGGTTTTCCTGGTTTGGCTGGGGATTTACGCAGTCGTAAAGAGCAGCAGGCGCTGGTCGGCCGCCGGGGTCAGCAGCGTTTCCACCTGGTACTCGACCGCGTCGGCCCGCTGTCGCACCTGGCCCTTCGGCAACCGGATCAGCCGGGAGCGCTGGACTCCGACCTCGTGCTGCGCCCAGAGCGTGGCGAACTGCGGGCTACGAGCGCGCAGTCGCTCGACCAGGTCGCGCGCCTCGGCGTCCGCGCCCCGCCGGCCGACCGCCGCACGCAGGTCGGCGACCAGGTGCCGCCCGCTCTCCACCCACTCCTCCTCGCTGTAGAGCTCACGCAACACCGGGTTGGCGAACCAGTTCCAGACGATGTTGCGGGCCTCCCCCTGGACCTGGCACACCGTCCCGAGCAGCGCGTCCGCCTCCGCGTTCTGCGCCAACAGGTCGCCGAGGTCGCTGACCACCTGCACGGGCGTGTCGATCAGTCGCTCCATCAGGTACCGCACCCCCGGCGCGATCTGGGACCCCGCAGGCCGCGCGGCGGGCGGCTGGTGACCGGCGAGCAGGTGCAGGTGGTCGCGCTCGTCCTCGCTCAGCCGCAGCGCGCCGGCCAGCGCACCGAAGCATCGTCAACCCCGTCGAGGCCGAGACCACGGGCACCCGCTTCACCGGCAGCGACCCGTCCGAGGACCGGACCTCGGACGCGCTCGCCCAGGCACTGGCGCTGCACGGTGCGGGGACGCTTCAGCTGCCGATCCGCGCCACCTTCCCGCTGGCCGAGGCCGCTGCGGCGCAGGACTTGAGCGAGCAGGGGCGTGGGCGGGGGAAGATCGTCCTCACGGTGTGAGGAGGAGCTTGTCGCCGGCCTCGAGGGCGGCGAGGAAGGCGGCGAGGGACTCGTCCGGCCGCCGCCAGGGAACCCCCTCACAGCGGCCGGAGCCGTCTCACCGAACCACCGGGACCGTCACTTCCCGGGCACGTGCTGAACGTTCAGGCAGAGCGCCCAGACGTCGGAGTAGCTGCCCGGTGCGGGCGATCCGCCGCTGTGGGTGGCGGCCGTCCAGTGCTCCGGCTGGGCGGTTCCGTCACTGGCCGGCTTGCCGGAGGCGTCGCTGGGGAAGCTCCCGTTGAGGTGGGGGCCGCCGGAACCCGCCTTCGAGAAGTCGGTGGTGGTCACATTGCCACCGCTGATGGCGGCGCCGCCACTGACCAGGTCGCCGTCCTCGTGGCGGCCGGAGCAGCCGACGGTCAGGGTCCGGCTGTCGGTGGCCGAGGTGGGTCCGCTCACCTCGGCGAAGTGGACCGTCGTGGTCACGTTCCTGAGGTTGATGCCGGCTTCGCTGCACATCGCGTACGCGTAGGTCATGTTGCCGCTGTCGCGGCCGCCGCCGATCCCCCCGACGGCGGTCCAGGAGTCGGGGTTGGTCTCACCGTCCCCCGCGGCGATATTGCCGAAGTGGTGCGCGGCGTCGTTGAAGGTGGGGAAGCTGGCGATCGGCTTGAGGCTGCCGACGCTGGCCGGAGTGGTCCGTGCGCCGCCACCGATCAGGACCGTGCCCGTCGGACAGCTCGCCGTGACGATCCGGTCCGACAGTCCGACGGAGGGCCCGGTGGCCTTGTTCATGACCACCTGGGTGTGTCGGATCAGGTTGCTGCTGAGGCACACCGCGTACGGGGTGGTGGAGAACGCGGTGCTGCTGCGGCTCCCGCTTCCGCCGAACGCCATCCAGTGCGTCACATCTGTGCCCACGACGCCGGGGGTGTCGGTGAACTCGGTGCTGCCGTCGGGGCTGGGCACCATGCCCATTACGTGGTTGCCGTTGGCGTCCTGGGTTTCCCCGGTGGTCTGGTCCGCCCCACCGCCGGAGATGAGACCGCTGTCGCAGTCAGCGTGCGAGGAGACCCCGGTGAAGGGGGTGGCGGGGCCCATGGTGGCGCCGGGGGTGGCCACGGTGGCGCTGGCGGTCTTGGCGTCCGCGACTCCCGGCACCGCCAGGGTCAGCAGGGCGCCCAGGACCAGCACCTTTCCGGTGGTGGTGGAGCGGCGCAGCATCTTGTTGCTCAACGGATGTCCTCTTCTTTCTGGTTTGTTGAGGCTGTCTCAGACACCGTCGTTGGCGCACAGCGCCCAGACGTCGGTGTGGGTACCCGTCGAGCCCACTCCCCCGGTGTGGGTGGAGGCCGTCCAGTACGCCGCCGTGGTGGTCCCGTCGGCGACCGGGCTGCCGCCGGAGCTGCTGGGGAAGCTTCCGTTGAGGTGGTCGCCGCCGGAGCCCGGTCCGGTGAAGTCGGTGGTCGTGACGTTTCCACCGCTGATGGCGGCGCCGCCGCTGACCAGGTTCCCGTCCGCGCCTCCGCAACCGACGGTCGCGGTCTGGCCGGTGCTGCCCGTGGTCGGGCCGCTCACCTCGCTGAAGCGGACCTTGACCGTGGCGCCGCTGACGTTGATCCCGCTTCCGCTGCAGATCGCGTACGCGTACGTCTCGTTGGTGCTGTTGCCCGTGCCGTTGTCCCACCCGACGGCGGTCCAGGAGTCGGGGTTGGTCTCACCGTCGGCCGCGGCCTTCTGGCCGAAGTCGTGCGCGGAGTTGTTGAAGGTCGGGAAGCTGGCGATCGCCTTGAAGTTGCCGACGCTGGCCGGGGTGGTCCGGACACCGCCGCCGAGCAGGCGCGTGTTGGCCGGGCAGGTCGCCGTGACCAGGCCCACCGTCGCGGCCGTGGTGGGCGCGTTGATCTTGTTCATCACGACCTGGGTGTGGTTGATCAGGCTGCTGCTGAAGCACACCGCGTACGGTGTCGTGGAGAAGGAGGAGTTGACCTGGCCACCGGTTCCGCCGATGCCGAGCCAGTGCGTCACGTCGGTCCCGACGACCCCGGTCGATCCGGTGTACTCGGTGGTCCCGTCGGGGCTGGGCGAACTGCCCATCACGTGGTTGCCGTTCACCCCCGAGCCGGTGCCGATGGCCTGGTTGATGCCGCCGCCGGCGATCAGGCCGCTGCTGCAGTCCGCGTGGGTCGAGATCTCGGAGTCGATGGTGGTGGGTCCAGCGGTGGCCCCGGGGGTCTTCACGGTGACGCTCACGGTGTTGGCGTAGGCGGTTCCCGACACCGCCACGGTCAGCAGGGCGCCCAGGATCAGCGCCTTCCCTGCGGTGGAACGCCGCAGAAACATCCGGCCCATCAGATTTCTCCCTCGGTGGAGTTGACGGCATGGGACTTCTGTCCCGCCGCGACGGAGCGTCGGTCGGAACCGACCGCTCTTGAGGGCATCAAGGCCTCAGGGGGCCGTCCGGATTTCGAACGCCCTGACCTCGGCACACAGTTCACAGCGGCATCGCCGGTCGGCGGAGAAAGCTCCGCTTGCGGCCCTCATCGGGCGCTCATTCTGCCGCAGATGCGAGGGACAAGTCCCCTGGTGCATCGCACAGGCAAGGCTCATGCCCGCTGTACGGTCGCACAGTAGGCAGCGGTGGGCAGCCCTGGCTCGCTCGCGCTCAGGGCTCGCTGGGCACCAACGGACCGGCCGTGCGGTCTCCCTCCGCCACCGGATCGGCGTAGCAGGGCAGTTCGCGCATCCGGCGCAGCGGCGACAGGAACGCGGGCAGGAAGGTGAGGGACTGGCCGACCGCCCCGGCCAGCAGGGTGGCGCGGACTCCGATCGTGGAGCCGAGCAGGCCGCCGAGCAGCGCCCCGAAGGGCATCGTGCCCCAGACCAGGAACCGCATCGTCGCGTTCATCCGACCGAGCATCCCGGGCGGGCACAGCGCCTGCCGGAAGCTGACCTGGTTGACGTTGTAGACCACGATGCCCATCCACATCGCGACCTGCGCGACCGCGAGCAGCCCCACCGTCCAGTCACGGTGCACGAACGGGGTGACCAGCGCGCAGGGTCCGGCGACCGTGCTCGCCATCCAGATGGCCGGGCCCTGCCCGACCTTCGCCGCGAACCGTCCGGCCACCAGCGCACCGATCAGGCCACCCACCGCCGCGGTCGAGGTGAGCAGGCCGATGACGCCCGGCGAGAGCCGCAGTTGGCGGGCGAGCAGCACGTAGAACACGGCGGAGATCACCGAACCGAACAGGTTGGCCGAGCTGGTGCACATGGCGATCGCGCGCAGTATCCGGTTGCCGAGCACGAACCGCAGACCGTCGCGGATCTCCCGGCCCAGGTTGGCGTCGGGGCTGCGCTCGGGACGTGGCGGCCGGACCTCGATCCGCGCCACCCACGCGGCCGACCACAGGAAGCTCGCCGCGTCCACGAGCAGCGCGTACGGCGCGGTGAGCGCCTGGATCAGCGCGCCGCCGAGGCTCGGGCTCGCGATCTGGCTCACCGACTCGCTGGCCTGGAGCTTCGCATTGCCCTCGACCAGCAGCTCCCGGTCGATCAGCTGGGGCAGGTAGGACTGGTAGGCCACGTCGAAGAAGACCGTACTCACCCCGGTGGCGAGCGCGACCACGTACAACTGCCCGATCGTCAGCACACCGAGGAGCTGGGCCACCGGGACCCAGGCCAGCAGGGCGGCCCGCACCAGGTCGTTGACGATCAGCACCCGGCGGAAGCGCATCCGCTCCACCCACGCGCCGGCCGGCAGGCCCATCGCCACGAACGCCGCGGTCTCGCAGGCCGCCAGCACCCCGACCTGCCAGGTGCCGGCGTGCAGCACCAGGATGGCGACCAGCGGAAGCGCCAACTGGCTGACCATCGTCCCGAACTGGCTGACCGTTTCGCCGACCCAGAGTCGACGGAAGTCGGCGTGCCGCCACAGTCCGCCGCGGTCGGCCGATCGGTGAGCCGGTCCGTCAGCCGGTCCGTCGGCCGGTCCGTCAGCCGATCGGTCGGGCGAGGGCTCGGAAGCAGCAGTCATGGGAGCTACCGTTCAAGAGTGATTGGGTTTTGTCAATCACTTTCCTCCCGGCGCTTGAGTAGGCTGGCGACCATGACCGAACGCCGGCCGGCGACCGACGCGGAGGCGAAGGCGCTCGCCTCCGCGCTCCGCCTGCGGATCCTGCGCATCTGCCTCGGCGAGGCGCGCACCAACAAGGAGATCGCGGCGATCCTCGGCTGCGACCCCGCCAGCGTGCTGCACCACACCAGGACGCTGGTGCGCACCGGTTTCCTGGAGGCCCAGGCGGAGCGACGCGGCGCACGCGGCGCACGCGAGATCCCCTATCTGGCGACGCGGAAGTCCTGGCAGCTCGAGGCGCCCGCGCAGGACCGGTCGATACTCGACGCGTTCCTGGAGGAGCTGGCCCTGGTCCCCGCGGCCGAGGTCGACGCCACCCGGCTCGGGCTGCGCCTGCCGCCGGCGGAGATGGCGGAGTTCCAGACCCGGCTCCGCGCCCTGGTCGAGGAGTTCGCCGCCCACCCGGACGACCCGACCGCGCCCGCCTGGTCACTCTTCATGGTGCTGCACCCCGACCCGAACCGGCCCTGACCGGGCCCGGATCGGTAGCTTCACCGGCCTGCGGAGCGCCACTCGTCCTCGAGGATGCTGAAGATCATCGAGTCTCGCCAGCCGTCACGGATCAGTGCCGTGTGACGGAGTTGCCCCTCGTACGTCATACCGAGCTTGGCCAGCACTCGCGCTGAACCGAGGTTTCGCGGGTCACAGGTGGCATGGATCCGGTGCAGCCCCAACTGCCCGAAGCCGCGGGCGAGCAGCTCCCGCCCGATGGCCGTGCCGATGCCCTGCCCCCACACCCGTGGATGCACGACGTACGCGACCTCGCCGTTGCGCTGACGGGGACTACGCACGTGCAGCTCCCCCATGCCGACGACGTCCTGCCCGATGCGCGCCACATAGGGGAACCTGTGCTGAGGAGTCTGCGACCAGGCCTTGACCGCGGACGCCACGAAGGCCCGCGTCTGCTCCTCGGTGTTCGGGCCCCAGGGCTGGAAGCGGCACACCTCTGCGAGGCAGGCCCACGAGTGAACGGCGGGCCAGTCCTGCAGACTGATCTCGTCGAGGCTCACCAAGTGCTGGCTCACAGGCTGTTCCCGGGGTCGACGCCGACACCACCTTGGCCGAGTATAGGTCTCGGCCATGATCTGGGGGAGGCAGTGCAGCGGTGCTGAGCGAGCAAGAGATCACCCGTGGGCACCTGGCGAGAGTGCGCTGGCGTCAACTTCCGGTCGACACGCGGCGCCAGGTCCTCCGGCAGGCCAGGCGCGGCCGCCCGATCGCGGACCCGAACGTGGCCGCCGTAGCCGTGGGGTGGGCCTGGCAGGTGCTGGGCGAACCGGGCCCGAGCCGGCCGAAGAAGCGGCTGCAAGGGCTGTGGTTCCTCGCCGAGGTCTTCATGGCGGCCACCGGCGGTGCCCGCCCGACCAACGCGACGGCGCTCATCGACGGCGACGAGGAGCACGACGCCAACCTGTACGTCCGGTGGCTCGCCCGGCAGATCGAGCGAGCCAATCCGGTGTACAGGACCTAGCCCGACCGGCGATCGGGGGGCGGCCTCAGCCGGTGGTCGTCGGGGTGGGCGAGGCCGCGCCGGCCGGCGGCTTCAGGCAGGGGGTGCTGACCGCGATGTTCACTCCCTTTCCGGGCTCCGCGCTCTCCAGCAGGACGGTGTGGTGGTCACGGTCGTCGTCGGCCCGGAAGGAGGCGGTGGGAACGGCGGACGGGGTCCCGGCCGAGGACTCCTGGTAGTCGCTGATCTTGAGCCCCTCACCGCCGAGCGCGTCCCGCACCTTGCGGATGACCTCGACGCGCTGGTCGTCCGGGACGTCCAGACGGCCGGCGTAGCTCAGCACGTAGGGGTCCGCCGGCGCCGCAACGTCCGCTCCCCGGCAGGTGAAGTAGCCATAGGTCGGCATCGCCGTGCTGCGTTGACCCCCGGCCGTCTGCCGCACGTGGCCGAGCACCTGGGTCATCCAGTCCATCGCCTCCTGCCGGGACTTGACAGCCAGTGGCTCGCGCGGCCCGTCCTTCCTCGCGCTGACCGGGACAGCCGTGCACGCCGCGAGCACCAGGCCCCCGAGCACCATCAGCGCAGCCGTGCGCACCACCCGTACGGCCGTTGCCAGCGATGCGTCCGTCGATCTTTCGAGCACGGTTACTACTCCCCCGATGTGAACATGCGTGCGTTTTTCTCGTCGGATGCTACGCGCAGCGCGGGGAGCTTCGCACCCGACCGAACGGCTGCTAGGGCCTGTCCAGCCCTAGGCGGACGGCCCCTCGTGGTGCGGCGGGAGGCGGTAGACGGATACGTGGGAGCGGGACTCGGCGGTGAACTCGGAGCCGGTCCAGTCCGCGTGGCGGGTCTCCAGCTCGAAGCCGGCCAACTGAGCCATCAGGTCGAGCTCGGCAGGCCAGATGTAGCGGTGCGGGCTGCGGGACAGGTGGGCCTGTCGGGTCTCGTCGAACCTGAAGTGGTGTGACACGACCCGCTGTTGCACGACATCGTAGGTGTCCATGCCGATGTAGCCGGGCTCGGACTGCCAGACCATCGCCTGTTGGCCCGGCGGGAGTTTGCGCAGTTCAGGCACCCAGAGCTCGATCACGAACCGGCCGCCGGGGGTGAGGTGGCGGGCGGCGTTGCGGAAGCAGGCGACCTGCTCGGCCTGGGTGAGCAGGTTGGAGATCGTGTTGTAGACCAGGTAGACGAGGGTGTACGGCCCCGGGGCGGTGGCAGTCGCCATGTCACCCAGGACCACGGGGATCGTCGCTTCGTCCGCCTTCGTGCGCAGTTCGTCGACCATCGGGCGGAACAGCTCGATGCCGGTCACCGGCACCCCTCGCTCGGCGAGCGGAACGGCCACCCGTCCGGTCCCGATGGCGAACTCCAACGCCCGCCCGTCGCCTGCGAGTTCGGCTAGGCGGTCGACGGTCGGCCGCAACACCTCGGGCGCGAACATGCCCTCGCCCGGCGTGTCGTAGCGCTGGGCGGCATCGACGTCCCAGACCTGCTCCTGTTCCATGCGGCCAACCCTCGCCCTCGGTGTGCGCACTGTCCAACGAATTTGTGGCAGCGGCCGAGGAGTTCACCGAGACGCGCGGACGCTGCTCACGAGCCTCCGATCCGGGTCTCCTGCAGCAGGCCCCAGGTGAAGTCGGCGGTGCAGGAGAGTGGTCGGCCGGCCGCGTCGGGGGCAGTGAAGTCGAGCTGCCAGCGCGTCGGAGCGCTGCCCTCGCGCGGGACGGCAGGCGGGAACGCGGCGGCGACATCGGAGACGACGCAGCTCCACGGGGTCAGATCGGCGATCGTCCGCAGGGTGGGCGGCGTCCCGCCGGGGGCACGCACCAACCACTCGTTCCACACCGGACCGCCACCGGCGCCGGAACCGGATCCGCCGCCGGAGCCAGAACTGGAGCCGGAACCGGGCCCGAGCAGGATCTCGAAGCGGAGCTCGGGCCAGAGCGGCAGCACCCACTGCTGCACCGTGCAGGCGAGGTCGCCGATCTGCCGGCCGAAGCTCGCCTCCGGCGGCCCGAGCACGGCAGCGTAACGGCGGGCGCCGTGCGGGAATCGGGGCGAGCGGATCATCGCCTGCCAGCGCTTGTTGGCCTCCCGCTGCTCGGCCCGGGAGGAGCCGAGTCGGTGCAGCGCCTGCTCGACCAGCTCGGGGCAGTAGTCGGCCATCCGCCGGAGCAGCACGAGTTGGAACTCGGTGGTCGCGAAGCCGTGGATCGCCATCCGGCCAGCCTAGCCAGCCGCGATGCGACCGGCGGACGCCGGCGTGACGCGGCTCACATTCCTTCGTGTCACGACTGCGGGAGCTGCTCTGTCCAAGAGGTGCCAGCGTCAACAACGACACAGGAGTGCACCATGGAAGCCCGGTTGAACGTCATGGCCAGCCCGGTCGCCGCCAAGGCCATCAAGCACCTCATCGCCGCGAGCCAGGCGCTCGCCGAGTCCACCCTGCCGGCCGCGACTCGCCAGCTGGTGATGCTCCGCGCCAGCCAGATCAACGGCTGCGCCGGATGCATCGACATGCACACCAAGGAGGCGGCGCACGCCGGGGAGACCTCCACCCGCCTCAACCTGGTCGTGGCCTGGCGGGAGGCCACCGTGTTCACCGAGGCCGAACGCGCCGCCCTGGAGCTGACCGAGCAGGGCACCCGCATCGCCGACGCGGCCGGTGGCGTCAGCGACGAGGTCTGGGCGAACGCCGCCAAGCACTACGACGAGGACCAGCTCGCCGCCCTGGTGGCCCAGATCGCCATCATCAACGCCTTCAACCGCGGCAACGTCATCACCCAGCAGCCCGCCGGCGACTACCAGGTCGGTCAGATCCACTGACCGGACAGAGGTCACTGAGGTCCCGCTGCCGGTGCCGTCCGGCGCCGACAGCGGGACCTCAGTGACGTCAGCGCTCCCGTGGCGCCGCTGACAACGGTGGACGAACGCGGGATGGCTGCCTCGAAAAGAGCAAACTGGATCAATCCGGGCCTCTTGTCGTGGACCCGATCCGTCGCCACACTCCCGCTAGTGGCACAGATTCATCGCGCGTAGACAGCGACTCGATACGGGAGTGCCGATGAAGAAGTCCAGATCATGGGCGGCGGGCCTGGCCGGCCTGGCCCTTCTGCTCGGTGGGACCCAGGGCTTGGCGCAGGGCGCGGCACACCCCGCGACCGGCGTGGGCTCGTGCACGCTGAAGAACTGGAACGCCGACCAGGACCCCGAGGACGCCAAGGACCTGCCCGAGGGGCAGCGTCCGCAGTCCTACAAGCCCGACGACTACAACTGCACGGGCGCCCAATTCGCGGCACCGGGCGTGGAGTTCGCCAAGTTCCCACAGCCGCACAACTACCCTGACCAGTCGGCCGCCGCGGGCACCGCGGCAGCCGCAGGCGCGAAGAGCACCGCCGCCACCGCGGCGACCAACCCGCTCGCCCCCTACTTCCCGCCGTTCACCCACTTCGTGGTGCTGACCCGGGAGAACCACACCTTCGACGACTACCTCGGCGACTGCGCCACCACGGTGCAGTCCGGGTGCAACGGCGTCGTGCAGAGCACCAACCACATCAGCTCGGTGCCGAACCTGCACTCGCTCGCCAAGACCTACTCGCTGCTCGACTCCTACAGCACCGGCACCCAGCCCCCGAGCGGCCCCAACCACTGGTGGCTGTTCTCCGGGCAGTCCTCCTCCAGCTCGCAGCAGCAGTCCTACCCCGCCGCCACCGGCACCCAGTTCGACCGCTTCCTCAAGGGCGCCTCGGGCCCCTCGGGCGAGGGAACCGACCCCTGCGTGGCGCAGACCGGCGTCGGCAGCGGAACGCCCCAGCTGTCGATGGTGACCGAGGGCGACTTCTACTGGATGCTCAGCACCGGCAGCGGCTACTGGCGCAACCCCGCCACCAACGCCCTCGAGGTACTGCCGGTCAACCGCCCGGGCACGACGATCCCGGAGGAGCTCGACTACAACAACTACACCTGCAAGGCGCAGAACGACGACGACCAGGTCATCGCGAACAACTACCTGAACTTCGTGACGGCCAACGGCCTGCCCGCGTACTCCTACGTCGAGCTGTTCAACGACCACCCGGGCACCTACCAGGACGTCCCGAAGAACGACTCGGTCACCAAGCAGATCGTCGACTCGATCATGAACAACGCGTCCTACAAGGACAACACGGTGATCGTGGTGACCGAGGACGACACGCAGAACGGCAGCAACGGCCCGGACCACGTCAGCAACACCTACCGGGTGCCCACCGTCATCGTCGCCTCGCCCACGTACATGAAGCAGGGTTACGTCTCACACGTCGCCTACTCCACGAACAACGTGCTGGCCGCGATGGAGCGGGTGATGAACAACGTCCACCCGGGTGTCATCGACCCGAACGGCAACCTCGGGCTGAGCACCTTCCCGATGACCGCCAACGACCAGGCAGCCCTCGGCGACCCGCTGGAGGACCTGTGGATCCAGGGCACCACCCCGCTGTCCGCCTCCGCCGCCGCCTCGCCGACCACCGGCAACGCGCCGCTGGCAGTCAACTTCACCGGCTCGGCCACCGGCGGGACCGCGCCCTACAGCTACAGCTGGAACTTCGGTGACGGCTCGGCGGCCGGCACCACGCAGAACCCGAGCCACACCTACAGCGCCGCCGGCAGCTACCCGGCAACGCTCACCGTCACCGACAGCGCCTCCCCGGCCCACACGGCCACCTCGACGGTCGCGCTGAACGTCAGCGCGGTCGGCAACCCGCTGGCGGCCAGCGCCTCGGCCGCGCCGACCTCCGGACAGGTGCCGCTGAACGTCTCCTTCACCGGCACGGCCACCGGCGGGACACCGGCGTACTCCTACAGCTGGAACTTCGGTGACGGCTCCGCGACCAGCGCCGCGCAGAACCCGACCCACACCTACAGCGCCGCCGGCACCTACACGGCGACGCTCACGGCGACCGACAGCTCCACCCCCGCCAAGACCGCCACCTCGACCGTGACGATCACGGCCTCGCCCATCGCCGGCACTCCCCCGGGCGCCCCGACCGGGCTCACCGCCACGCCCGCCAACGGGCAGGCCACGCTCAACTGGCAGGCCCCCGCCAGCAACGGCGGCGTCAACATCACCTCCTACAAGGTCTACCGCGGCACCTCCAGCGGCTCGGAGACCCAGCTCACCTCGGGCGGCTGCGGCAACCTGGCCGTGGTGCTCTCCTGCACCGACACCGGGCTCGCCAACGGACAGACCTACTACTACAAGGTCACCGCCGTGAACTCGATCGGCGAGAGCGCCCAGAGCAACGAGGCGAGCGCCACGCCCAGCGGCTGCACCCCGCAGCAACTCCTGGGCAATCCGGGCTTCGAAACCGGCAGCGCCTCGCCCTGGTCCACGACCTCCGGCGTGATCAGCAAGTCCTCCAGCGAACCGCCGCACGCCGGCACCTGGGACGCCTGGCTGGACGGCTACGGCGCCACCCACACCGACAGCCTGTCGCAAGCGGTGACCCTGCCGACCGGATGCTCCTCGGAGCAGCTGAGCTTCTGGCTGCACGTCGACACCGCGGAGACCTCCACCACCACCGCCTACGACACCCTCAAGGTGCAGGTCCTCAACAGCTCCGGCACCGTGCTGTCGACCCTGCACACCTACTCCAACCTGGACCACCTCACCGGCTACGCCCAGCACACCTTCGACCTGTCGGCCTACGCCGGCCAGACGGTGACACTGAAGTTCACCGGGAGCGAGGACTACACCAAGCAGACCTCGTTCGTGCTCGACGACACCGCCGTCAACACCCACTGACCCCGCAACGGGACAGTGCCGGCCGGCCGGGGGACGCTCCCCGGCCGGCCGTTCGTGCCTTGGACGGAGCACTCCTGACAGAGCACTACTAACAGAGCGCTCCTGACCGAGCTCTCCTAATGGGTGCCCGCGTCGAGCAGACTGTGCATCAGGCCCACCGGCAGCGCCGGGTTGGCCGCGGCGGCGTGGGCGAGCTCCTCGTCGTCGAGAAGTTCCAGCAGCCGGGGCTGCGGCAGGCGCGGGTGGGCGGCGAACGCGGCTCGGACCTGCGGGTCGGGGTCGCGGGTGAGCCGGTCGGCGGTGGCCGGGGCGAGGTCGGGGTCGCGGGCGGCGAGTCGGCGGACGGCGGGGTCCTGGTGGTCGGCGAAGGCCGCCAGGCCGTGGGTCGGGAAGTTCGGACGGGTCGTCAGGTGCTCGCGCCGATGGCCGGTGTACTCCAGGAAGCTGCGGAGCAGCAGCGGGGCGGGGGCATCGGGGTGGTTCTGGGCGAGCAGCACCCGCACGCCGAGGTCCTCGTCCTCGGCCAGGCGGGCCAGCAGGTCCGGCGGCAGGCCGTGGTCCCTGGCCGCGCCGCGGCGCAGCACGGGGTGGGCGGAGAGCGCCCGGCGGCGGACCGTCTCGGGGTCCCGAGGGTGGAAGGGCTCCGGGGAGTAGTCGAAGGTGCCGGTCTGGTCGACCTGGTAGTCGATCGCCGCGCGCTCCTGCTCGGTCAGTGCCGGGTGCAGCGAGATCGCCAGCCGAACGGCGGGGTCGGGGTCGACGGCGAGCGTACGGCGCTCGGCGGCGCCCAGGTCGCCGCGGCAGGCGATGCGCTCGCGCACCTCGGGGTCCGGGTCACGGGCCAGCAGGACGACCACGTCGGCCGGCAGGCTGGGGTTGCCGGCGATCATCCTCCGGCCCTCATCGCCGCCGGGCGCCGAGAGCACCCGCGCGACGACGGCGCGGCTGAGGGCGCCGTGGATCAGCAGGTGGGTGCGCGCGTGGCAGGACTGTTCGGGGAGGTCCTGCTCCACCAGCGCCGGGTCGTGCAGGCGCTGGTGGCGGGCGGCCGCGGCCCGCACCTGCGGGTCGGGGTCGGCCAGCAGGGCGGCCCGTACCCCGGTCGACAGCGCGTCCCACGGCCCGGACCCGAATTCGCGGACCTTCGCCACCGGGTGGGTGGGCATCGCCCGGCGGAACTCCATGGAGATCTGCCGGTAGAGGGCGCCGAGCAGGTCGTCCTCGTACGTGGTGATCATGCGCACCACGGCCCAGTCGGGCAGCGGCCTGGGCCAGGGCACCTCCGCGGCCGCCGGGCCCCCGGCCAGGTGCGCGCGGACCAGCCATTCGGGGTCGTCCAGCAGCCGGGTGCGCCGGGCGGGATCGACGTGCGGATTGCCCGCGAGGAAGCTCCGGGTGCGCGGGTCCGGGTGGGCGACCGCCGCGTCGACCACCGCGTCGGGCAGGTCCCGATCCCGACACAGCACCATCCGCACCGCCGGAGCCCCGACGGCGAGCAGCCGAAGCAGCACCTCGACGGGCGCAGCCGGGTTGAGGGCCACCCCGGCCAGCCGACGGTCCGCCAGGTCGGCCTCGTCCCACAGCCGGCCCGGCGTACGCACGCCTCGACTCATCGGCCCGCACCTCCCACCATCGACGAACCTCCGAGACCCTACCCGCACCGAGGCGCACCCTGCCTCGGGTGACCGAATGGCAAGGCCGACGGGATGTACCTGACACCCCGTCAGTCCCGGCCTAGAGTGGCGATCATGACGACCATCGCCGCCCGGCTCGCCCCCGCCTGCGCGCTCGCCCTGGCCGCCGCCTGCTGGCTGGGCGCGGTACCCCCGGCCCAGGCCGCTCCGGGAGCGGCCTGGGTGGACCCCGTCTTCCCCGGTCTCGGCAGCCGCAGCTACGACGCGCTCGGCTACGACCTCGCCTTCGACTACCGCGACCTGACCAGGACCGTCGACGCGACCGCGACCATCACCGCGCACAGCCGCCAGGCCCTCCAGCGGGTCGAACTGGACGCGCTGGGCCTGGACGTGCACAGCGTCCAGGTCGACGGCAGGCCCGCCACCTTCACCACCGGCGGCGAGAAGCTGCTGGTCACCCCGGAGCACCCGGTCCCGGCCGACCGTACGCTCACGGTCACCGTCGCCTATTCGGCCGACCCGCACGCGTCCGACCTCCCGCACACCGGCTGGGTGCCGACCGCCGACGGTTTCGCGGTGGCCGGGCAGCCGAACAGCGCCCACACCGTCTTCCCGTGCAACGACCGGCCCGACGACAAGGCGCCCTTCACCGTGCGCGTCACCGCGCCGGACGGGCTGCTCGGCGTCGCGGGCGGCACCCCGACCGGTGTCAGCGAGCAGGGCGGGCGGACCACCCGCAGCTACGAGTACCGCGACCCGATGGCCACCGAGCTGCTCCAGGTCTCGGTGGGCCGGGCCGAGCTGCGCGAGCGCCAGGGCCCGGCGGGCCTGCCGATCCGCGATGTGGTGCCGGTCTCCCGGGCCGCCGCGCTGGAACCGGCCCTCGCCCTGACCCCCGGTCAGCTCGGCTGGTTGGAGCAGCGGCTCGGCGACTTCCCGTTCGAGACCTACGGCCTGCTCCCGGTGGACACCGACGATCCCGACGCCTTCGGCTTCACCGGCCTGGAGACCCAGACCCTGACCCTCTACAAGCCGAACTTCCTGCTGCAGCCCGAGCCGAAGATCGGCTCGCACATGATGCACGAGCTGGTCCACTCCTGGTTCGGCAACAGCGTCACCCCCAGCAGCTGGTCCGACTTGTGGCTGAACGAGGGTCATGCCGACTTCTACGGCCTGCAGTACCGCTACGAGCGCGGCTGGCCGGACTCCCTCGGGCTGACCACGCTGGACGCCCGGATGAAGGACACCTACGCCAAGGGCGACCAGTGGCGCCAGGACTCCGGACCGGTCGCCGCGCCGAACGCGGCCGACTTGTTCGACGAGCAGCGCTACCTCGGCGGCGTGCTGGTGCTCTACGCCCTGCGCGAGAAGGTCGGTGCGCCGACCTTCGAACGGATCGAGCGGACCTACCTGTCCCGCTACCGCAACGGCTCGGCGGGCACCCAGGAGTACCTCGCCACCGCCTCCGAGGTGGCCGGCCAGGACCTGCACGCCTTCCTGACCGACTGGCTCTACGGCACCCGGACCCCGCCGATGCCGGGCCACCCGGACTGGACGGTCACCCCGGCGCGGCAGCCCTCGCCGCACCCGGTCAGAACTTCAGATTGATCACCTCGAAGGGGGCCGCGAGCCGGGTGCCGAGCCGGCTGCCGGTGGCGCGGCCCATCGACTCCAGGAAGCCGCGCGCGTCGGCCATCTGACCGCCGAGCCCGGCCAGGTAGGCGGCGTGCGCCTCCAGCGAGGCCACGCCCGCCTCGAAGTGCTCGGTGGTGTCCACCGCGTGCCCGGACAGCGGCGAGCCGGCCGCCCAGAGCTGGCGCACCCCGTCCCACGGCTGGTGCCCCTCCTCGGTCAGCTCGCGGAAGACCCAGCGGTTGCCCGCGTCGCGGACGGCGTCCAGGGTGGCCCGGCCGGCGGCGATGTGGTCGGCCTGGTTGGGGAAGACCCCGCCGTAGGTCTCCCGGAAGTTGGTGGTGATCACGATCTCCGGCCGGTGCCGGCGCACCAGGCGGGCGATGTCGCGACGCAGCGGCAACCCGTACTCCAGGACGCCGTCCGGGTGGTGCAGGAACTCCACGGTCTCGACGCCGACCACGGCGGCCGAGGCGATCTGCTCGGCCTCGCGCAGCGGCCCGCACTCGGCCGGGTCGATCGAGTCGATCCCGGCCTCGCCGCTGGTCACCATCGCGTAGACGACCTCCTTGCCCTGCGCCGTCCAGCGGGCGACGGCGGCTGCGGCGCCGTACTCCATGTCGTCGGGGTGCGCGACCACCGCAAGGGCGCGCTGCCAGTCCTCGTCGAGCGGCTGCAGGGGGGTGGGGGTCGGCTCGGACACGGTGGCGCTCCTCGCGGGGTGGTGCGGGTGGCTGACGGTTGATCAACTCTTGATCTCCACCGTCATATCACGCAGCACCGACAGATCAGCGTGCAGCGCCGCCCACCTCACCGTGCAGCGCGGCCCAGCTTGCAGCGCGGCTCACAGCCGTCCCCGCGAGCTCACAGCCATCCCCGCTTGGTCGCGTTCACGCCCGCCTGGAAGCGGCTCGCGGCATCCAGGCGGTCCATCAGGTCGGCCATCATCCGGCGGACCGTGCGCAGTGAGATGCCCAGGTTGCGGGCGGCCACCTCGTCGGTGTGGCCGTCGCTGATGATCTCCAGCAGCTTGCGTTCCATCGGGGTGCAGCCATGGCTGTCGGTGGGCGCCTGCTGGCCGAACGGCGTGCCGGTGACCCAGATCTGTTCGAACAGCGCGCAGACCGCGGCCAGCATGCCCTGGCTGTGCACCTCCAGGGCACCGACCCGGGCGTCACTCGGGTCGATCGGCAGGATGGCCACCTTGCGGTCCACGATGACCAGCGGCATCGGCACGGCCGGCACGGTGCGCATCTGGCCGCCCAGGCCGGTCATCCAGCGCGCGTAGGCGAGGGTGTCGGTGTCGTTGCGAAAGCTCTCCCGGCAGACCGCGCGGATCACCACACCACGCTCCAGGGCCTGCTGGTTGAGGGGCTTGGCGGCGTCCCTGGCGTCCGGCAGGTGCGCGCCGCCGGGGTTGAGCGAGAGGCACTCGAACTCGGTCAGCTGCTGCAGCTCCTCCAGCCGGAAGCGGACGGTGTCCAGTCCCTCCAGGCGGCGGGCGCCGTCGCCGTCCGGGCCGTGCTCGTGCTCGGCGGCGATCGAGGCGATCGCCGCCCGGGTCGCCTCGATCTGCGCCTGCCGGGCCGCCGACTCGGCCTCGGCCGCCGCCAGCAGTGCGGCCAGGCCCACCTGCGGGCTGACCGCGCGCAGGCCACTGCGGTGTGCGGAGGGGCGCAGCAGGGCGAGGTCGGCCAGCTCGTTCAGGGCGGTGCGGACCTCGGTGACGGGCAGACCGGTGTCGGTGGCCAAGTCGTCGACGCCGTGGTCCGGCCCGCCCAGCATGGCGCGATAGACCGCCTCGGCTCGGCTGGACACCCCCAAAAGCTCCAGCATGAACGCCCCCCGGTAGCCCCCGCCCGAGCCCCCAGTCTCTCCGGCCCACCAAGCCGGAGCAAGGGCCGCAACCAGCCGGTTACCTGCCTGGGACCTGGCGGTTAGTCGCCCCGAAGCGGCAGGTCACCCTCCGGCCTCGACGGCGGGTCGTCATGTCTCGATGGTGCCAGACACGTTCGTGCCAGGCACGAACTGATGACAGCCGGTGTTCGGTCAGCCAGGCTGCTGCTCATCGGAAGAGAGCTTCCCCGGGCGGAATTCCCGACCATTCCTCTCCTCTACTTCCCCGTTCACAGGTGTTCGTTCCCTTCCTACTGAGCGTGGAGTCGTTGTGCCTCTTGAGCGCGGAGTCGTTGTGCCTCGGATCGCCCTGCTGGTGCTCGTAGTCCTGATCGCCCTCGGCGCGGGAGCCGTCGAGTCGGCCTCCGCCCACCGTCCGCCCACTCAGCGGGCGGCGGCCCTCGACGGGTACGGCTGGGGCTACGGACACCCCCCGACCCCCTGATGGAGCCATGTACCTGATCACCCTTCGGCTGACCGGACCCGACACCGCGAGCGTGGACCCGGACTGCCTGACCGCGTTGATCGAGTCGCTGATCGAACCGGCCGACGGTGTGGAGCACCTGCGGGTGCTCTGCCGACCGGGCCGGATCGATCTCGCGGTCTTCGTACTGGCCGGGAGTGCGGGCGCCGCCGGGCGGGCGGCGCACGCGCTCTGCCGACGAGTTGTCGCGGAGCCGCCGCTCGCCGACTGGCGGCCGACGGCGAACCAGTGACCCGTTGCGGGGTTGTCATGCAGTCCGGGGTTGTCGTGCAGTCCGGGGTTGTCGTGCAGTCCGGGGTTGTCATGAAGTCTGGGGGATGTCATGCAGTTGGGAGTACTCGGACCGCTGTCGGTCCGTGCGGACGAGCGTGAAGTGGTGATCGCCGGCAACCGGCAGCGCACCCTGCTGGCCACCCTGTTGCTGCACGGCGGCACGGTGGTGTCGGTCGACGCGCTGACCGAGGCGGTCTGGGACGGCCGGCCGCCCAAGGGGGTGCGCGGCGCGCTGCACACCTCGATGACCAGGCTGCGGCTGCAGTTGGGCCCGGCGGCCGGCGCGCGGATCGTGGCGCAGAGCCCCGGATACTGCTTCCGGGTGGCTCCCGAGGAGCTGGACGTCCACCGCTTCGAGGCCGCCGCGCTGCGCGGTCGCCGGGCGCTCGCCCAGCGCGCCTGGGCCGAGGCCTTCCGGCACCTGTCCGAGGCGGAGGCGTTGTGGCGCGGCGCCCCGTTGGAGGACGTCTGCTCCAACACCCTGCGGGATGCCTGGAGCGAGCCGCTGCGGCACCGGCTGCTCGCGGTCGGACTGGATCGGATCGACGCCGGCCTGCAGCTCGGCCGGCACGCCGAACTGCTCACGCCACTCCACCGGTTGGCCCGCGAGGAGCCGCTGGACGAGCGGGTCCACGAGCGGCTGATGCTGGCCCTGTACCGGGACGGGCGGACTTCGGAGGCGCTGGCCGCCTTTCAGCGGGCCCGCCGGATCCTGGTGCAGGAGCTGGGCGTTGAGCCCGGCCCCGCGCTGCGCGCCCTGCACGACCGGATCCTGGCCGCCGACCCGGCGCTCGCCGCGCCGCCCGAGTCGGCCGAGCGCCCGCCCGTGCCGCCCGCCGCACCGCCCGGCGTCCCGGCCCAACTCCCTTCCGGTCTGGCCGACTTCACCGGACGGATGGCTGAGCTGCGACGGCTCGAGGCGCTGCTCACCGGCCGCACCGAGGGGGTGCCGATCGCCGTGCTGTCCGGCTGCGGCGGGCTGGGCAAGAGCGCCCTGGCGGTCCAGGTCGCGCACCGGGTCCGCGAGCACTTCCCGGACGGGCAGCTGTACGCCCGGCTCGGCGGCCACGGCGGGCAGCCGCGACCGGTCGGCGAGGTACTCGCCTCCTTCCTGCTCGCCCTCGGCGTCGAGGCGGAGCGGATCCCCGGCTCGGCCGAGGACCGGGCGGACCTGTTCCGCACGGTGGTCGCCGACCGGCGGATCCTGATCGTGCTGGACGACGCCCGCGACACCGCCGAGCTGCGCCTGCTGCTGCCCGGCACCGCCTGGTGCGCCGTGGTGATCACCAGCCGGGTCCGGCTCGCCGGCCTCTGCTCGGCCGTCCTCTTCGACCTGGACGTACTGCCCCCGCAGGACTCCCTCGCCCTGCTGGCGAAGGTCGCCGGGCCGACCAGGATCGAGGCCGAACCCCGCGCCGCCCAGCAGGTGGTGGAGGCCTGCGCGGGCCTGCCGCTCGCGGTGCGGATCGTCGGCGCCAGACTGGCCGGCCGCCCGAACTGGCGACTGGCCGATCTGGCGGACCTGCTGACCGACGAGAACCACCGGATGCGCGAACTGCAGATCGGCGACCTCGCGGTGGCCGCGAGCTTCGCGCTCTCCTACGCCGCGCTGCGCGAGGCCGACAACGCCCAGGGCACCGCACTGGCCCGCGCCTTCCGACTGCTCGGTCTGGCCCCCGGCCCGACCATCGGCCTCGCCGCGGCAACCGCGCTGCTCGACCAGCCGCCCGCGGCGGCGGAGGAGGCATTGGAGGCCCTGGTCGACAGTCACCTGCTGGAGTCCGCCGGCCCCGGCCGCTACCGCTTCCACAGCCTGCTGCGCGCCTACGCCCGCAACGCCGCCCACCAGGAGGAACCCGAACCGGCCAGGGCGGCCGCCGCCCAACGGCTGCTCGAACTGCGGGCCTGACCGGCCCACAGCCCCCGGCCCCACCCCCTCGGTACCACCCCCTCGGCCCCACCCCCTCGGTAGCATCGAGGTGATGGACTCCCTGCTCCCCCGCCCGCGCCTGACCGTGGCGCCCGGCGCGGTCCACGTCCCCGACTGGCTCGACCAGGAGCAACAGCGCGAGCTGGTCGCGGCCTGCCGCTCCTGGGCCACCGGCCCGGTCCCGATGCGGCACACCCGGCTGCCCCGGGGCGGCGTGATGTCGGTCCGGACCGTCTGCCTCGGCTGGCACTGGCAGCCGTACCGGTACACCCGCACCGCGGAGGACGTGAACGGCCGGCCGGTCGCCGAACTGCCGGACTGGCTGCTGCGACTGGGCCGCCGCGCCCTGGCCGACGCCTACCAGGACCCGACCGCCGGCGAGGACTACACCCCCGACACCGCGCTGATCAACTTCTACGACAGCGAGGCCAGGATGGGCATGCACCAGGACAAGGACGAGCAGTCCAGCGCCCCCGTCGTCTCGCTGAGCATCGGCGACACCTGCACCTTCCGGTTCGGCAACACCGAGACCCGGAGCAGGCCCTACACCGATCTGCTGCTGGCCTCCGGCGACCTCTTCGTCTTCGGCGGCCCGTCCCGCTTCGCCTACCACGGCGTCCCGAAGATCCACCCGGGCACCGCCGCCCCCGCCTGCGGCCTGACCAGCGGCCGGCTCAACATCACCCTGCGCGTCACCGGCCTCACCAGCCAGAGCGGCGTGGAGTAGGAACGGCGGAACGCCTGCGGGGGCGGACCGGAAGGTCCGCCCCAGCAGGGTCTCAGTGCGCCGTCGTCAGGAGACGTTGAGCGCGGTGTCGTCGATCACGAAGCTGGTCTGGAGGGAGGAGTCCTCCACACCGGTGAACTTGAGGGTGACGGTCTGGCCGGCGTAGGAGGAGAGGTCGAAGGACTTCTGCACGTAGCCGGTGGCCGCGTTGACGTTGCTGTAGGTGGCCAGGGTGGTGCTGTTGGCGGCCACGGTCAGCTTGTCGTAGGCGGTGGTGCCGGTCTCGGCGGTGTCGACGTGCAGCCAGAAGCTGAACGTCGCCTTGCAGCCGGCCGGGATGGTGACGGTCTGCGACACGGTGTCGGTGTGGGCGCTGCCGTAGCCGTCCATCCAGGCCTTCCAGGAGCCGCTGTGGGCGGCCTGGGAGGCGCTGTTGTCGACGACGCCGGAGCTGGCGGTCCACGGGGCGGCGCTACCGGTCTCGAAGCCGGCGTTGCCGAGCAGCTGGGCCGCGGTGCAGGTGCCGCCGCCGCTGGTGGCCACGGTCCAGCTGAAGGTGGTGGAGCCGGCCGCGCCGGTGGTGTCCGTCGCGGTGACGGTCACCGAGGAGGTCCCGGCGGTGGTCGGGGTACCGGAGATCAGGCCCGAGGAGTTGATCGACAGGCCGGCCGGCAAGCCGGTGGCCGAGTAGGTCAGCGTCTGGCCCGAGGCCGAGTCGCTGGCGCTGATCTGCAGGCTGGCGGCGGTGCCGACGGTGCCGCTCTGGGTGCCCGGGTTGGTCACCGTGACCGTGTTGGTGGTGCCGTGGGTCAGGATGGCGTGCGTGATGGCGCAGGAGTTGGTGTCGTTCGACCAGCTGGCCTGCTCGGCGTAGGAGCCGAAGGAGCCGAAGGAGACGTTGGCCGCGCCACCCGTGGTGCCGGGCTTCAGCCAGGCGCACTCGTCGGAGTTCTCCTGGCCGTTGTACGAGCTGCCGGTGACGTGGTTGGTCCAGCCGCCCGCCGGGTTCTGGTCCGACATCATCTCGTGCCACTCGTGGCCGAGGGTCATCGTCCAACCGTCCAGGGTGCCGGGCGAGTTGACGAAGCCGACGCCGCAGTTGGCGCCCTGGTCGATGTTGTACGGCTGGTTGGAGAAGGCGATGTCGCCGTAGGGCGAGTTCGCCGCGCCACCGGTGAGGGTGGTGTCGCCGTTCCAGTCGTGCCAGGCGCAGTACCCGGTGGTCGGGTTCTGGTAGTCGTCCGGGTTGGTGCCGTGCGGCGACAGGATGATGTAGTACGCGTCGCGGTTCGAGGCAGCCGTGGTGTTGCCGAAGTGGGCGGCCGCGTTGACGGCCTCCACGCCGAGCTGGTGGCCGGTCGCCGAGGCCGGCGAGGCGGCCGCGTTGTCGTACCAGACGCCGGAGAGCACGCCGCCGCTCTGGTACGGGATGAAGTTGGCGTTCGCCGGGCAACTGGTCGCGCCGGTGGCCACGTTCGGGCCGTCGCACCACTGGGTCAGGTCGGCCGACCAGGTCTCGCCGTTGGTGCCGATGCCCTTGAACATCTGCTGGGTGGCGCCCGCGGCCCCGGCCGAGTCGCCGGAGAACTTCGCGTTGCCGTTGGCGTCGGTGCTCTGGGTACCCCACTGGTTACCGTAGAACACCAGGTAGACCTTGGAGTGGCCGCTCTGCACGCCGATGCCGTCGACACCGCCGCCGTAGGAGAGGGTCTGCTGACCGGTCGCCGCCGCCTGCAGCTGGTGCGCGAGGCGGTCCCGCTTCATGGCCTCGTACTGCTGGATGCCCGGCAGGGTGCTGCGGGTGAGCGTCGAGCTGTACGGGTTGAACTCGTTCGTGATGCCGGAGCCGGCGACGGCCGCGGTGTGGTGGGCCTGGCCCGAGACCACCGGGGTGTTGACCGTGGCGGCCTGGGCCGGGGCGACCATCAGGCCGGCCGCGGCGACGGCGAGGGAGACGGCGCTGGTGAGCGCAGCACGCCTCGCTATACGGGAGCTGTGGGGGCTTCCCATGGTTACGGGTTCCTCTCTCGAGCCCGCCGCCCGCTCCGATCAGGACTCGGGCGGCGGCTGGGCATACCTCACCCGTGTGGGGAATTCCGGGAAAGGTCGGCCGGGAATCGGAATTGGTACGGACCACGGCAACTGTCGATCAGTCAGATCTGGATGGAGCACGCTGCCGTCTGTCGCGCTGAAGCAAACCAGAATGGGTTAACAGCGGTCAACAGGTCTTTCGCAGGAATCTCGCAGGCTTCTCACGCCGCAGGCCAGAGCGCCGGACCATTTCCGCAGGCCGCACCCGTTCATCGCGCGTAGCGCCGTCACGGAATGTCAACGACGGTAGCTCCGGGCGCAGTTCAAAAAAGCGTGGCTGCACATTAAGGAATCGAATACGACAGTTAAATCGCGGCGCAATTAACTGTATAGAACCGCTCCGCGGGGTCGGCCTCGCCCGCCGCCCGAGCCATGCCTAGGGGTAATAAGTTTTTGCCTAATAGGATGAGGCAGTGCTACCGTCCGAAGCATGAGGGAACTGACCGAAGACCTGATCCGCAACTCGTTCGTCAACTGCTCCAAGGGCGAGGCCAAGCGGCTCGCCGTGCCCCGTGACCTGGCCGAACAGCCATGGGAGGACTTGGACTTCCTGGGTTGGCGAGATCCGGGAGCGCCGGACCGCTGCTACCTGGTCGCCGAGCACGGCGGCGAGCTGATCGGTGTGACGCTCCGGCTGGCGCCGCGCCAGACCGGCTCGATGCGCCGAAGCATGTGCTCGCTCTGCCTCACCACGCACCCGTCCAGCGGCGTGGCGCTGATGAGCGCCCGCAAGGCGCGCCGGACCGGCAGCGAGGCGGACTCGGTGGGCGAGTACATCTGCACCGACCTGGCCTGCTCGCTCTACGTCCGCGGCAAGAAGAAGGCCGAGCCGGGCGGGCGGCTGGAGGAGTCGCTGACCACGGAGGAGAAGATCGAGCGCACCACCGCGAGGCTGTCCGCCTTCCTGGACAAGCTCTTCGTCTGAGGCTCCGAGGCTCCGAGGCTCCCCCTTCCCGTGGAGCCCCGGCCCGGTCAGCCGGTGGCGGCCGCGCGCTGCTGAAGCGGCCGCCACCAGCCCGGATTCTCCCGGTACCAGTCGACCGTGGCCGCCAGACCGGCGGCCAGCTCCTGCCGCGGCCGGTAGCCGAGCTCCTCGCGCGCCTTGCTCCAGTCCACCGAGTACCGCAGGTCGTGCCCCTTGCGGTCGGGGACCTGCCGGACCCGGGACCAGTCGGCCCCGAAGGCCCGCAGCAGCCGCTCGGTCAGCTCCCGGTTGGACAACTCCGTGCCGCCGCCGAGGTTGTAGACCTCCCCCGGCTGCCCCTTCGCCCGCACCAGCTCGATGCCCCGGCAGTGGTCCGCCACGTGCAGCCAGTCCCGGACGTTGGCGCCGTCGCCGTACAGCGGCACGGTGCGCCCCTCGATCAGCCGGGTGACGAAGAGCGGCACCACCTTCTCCGGGAACTGCCTCGGGCCGTAGTTGTTGGAGCAGCGGGTGATCGAGACGTCCAGGCCGTGGGTGCGGTGGTAGGCGAGCACCATCAGGTCGGCGGCGGCCTTCGAGGCGGCGTACGGGGAGTTCGGCTGCAGCGGGTGGGTCTCCGGCCAGGAGCCGTGCTCGATCGAGCCGTACACCTCGTCCGTGGAGACGTGGACGAAACGCCCGGTGCCGTGGCGCAGTGCGGCGTCCAGCAGGCTCTGGGTGCCCAGCACATTGGTCCGGACGAACTCGGAGCCGTCCGCTATCGACCGGTCGACGTGGGACTCGGCGGCGAAGTGCACCACGGTGTCCACGCCGGGGAGGAGTTCGTCGAGCAGCCGGCGGTCGTTGATGTCGCCCTGCCGGAACTCCAGCCGGCGGTCGCCGGCCAGCGGGGCGAGGTTGGCCGGATTGCCCGCGTAGGTGAGCTTGTCGAGGACGGTGACCCGCAGCTCGGGCCGCCCCGGGTCCCCGAGCAGCATCCGCACGTAGTGCGAGCCGATGAAGCCGGCGCCACCGGTGACGAGTAGGTGCATCGCGGGGTCTCCTGGGGTCACGGCGACCTCAAGAGTACGACAGGGCCCACTGCGGCTCGATCGCCGAAGGACGCGGCTCGATCGCCGAAAAATCCGAGGCGCTCGCCACGACGGCGTGGCTACACTCGCAACCGATCGCGCGCCGCCACCACGTCGCGGCGCGCACCGTGACGAGTGAGGGGAGACCGGCCGTGCGCTACCGCACCGCTGTCGTCGTTCCCCAGTCGCGGTTCGAGGTGATCCTGGTGTCCTCGCGCCCCCAGTCCCGGCTGCGCGGCCGGCACTGGCTCTCCTGACGATCAACAGGCTCCTGTCTTCGGACAGTTGACGCTTCGTCAGGCAATCGCGCCCGCCTCTTTCCCGGATCGCTTCCGAAAGGCCATGGGCCGTGCGTACCACCTCCCTCAGCACTCGTGTCACCAGTCCGCTCGCCGCCGTCCGCAACCTCGGCATCCTCGCCCACGTCGACGCCGGCAAGACCACCGTCACCGAGCGGATCCTCTACCTCACCGGCACCACCCACAAGCGCGGCGAGGTCCACGACGGCACCACCGTCACCGACTTCGACTCCCAGGAGCGCGACCGCGGCATCACCATCTTCGCCGCGGCCGTGACCTGCGCCTGGGACGGCCACCGGATCAACCTGATCGACACCCCCGGCCACGTCGACTTCGCCGACGAGGTGGAGCGCTCACTTCGGGTGCTCGACGGCGCGGTCGCGGTCTTCGACGCCGTCGCCGGGGTCGAGCCGCAGAGCGAGTCGGTCTGGCGGCAGGCCGATCGGCACGGGGTGCCGCGGATCGCCTTCGTCAACAAGCTCGACCGGGCCGGCGCCGACCTCGACACCGCGGTCGCCTCGATCCGCGAGCGGCTGCACCCGGCACCACTGGTGGTGCAGCTGCCGATCGGTCGGGAGGACGGGTTCACCGGCGTGGTGGACCTGCTGCGGATGCGGTCACTGGTCTGGGCCGACGACCGCGACGGCTTCACCGACGGGCCGGTGCCCGAGGAGCTGCGGGACGAGGCGCAGCGACGCCGCCGGCTGCTCGAGGAGGCGGTCGCGGAGCTCCACCCGCTCGCGCTGGAGGAGTTCTGCGAACGGTCGACGCTGACCGAGGCGACGTTGGCCGCCGCACTGCGCGACCTGACCCGTACCGGCGACGGCGTGGTGGTGCTCTGCGGATCGGCGTACCGCAACCGTGGCATCGAGCCGCTGCTCGACGCGGCGGTGGCCTACCTGCCCTCGCCGCTGGACGTGCCGGCGGTGCGCGGCACCGTCGACGGTTCGGCGGACGGCTCGGTGCAGGAGCGGCCCGCCGACCCGGGGGCGCCGTTCGCGGCGCTGGTCTTCAAGGTCAACTCGACCGCCACCGGGCGGCTGACCTACCTGCGGGTGTACTCGGGAACGGTCCGGAAGGGGGACACGGTGCTGGACACCGGCGCGCGACGCGGCGAGCGGATCGCCCGGATCCTGCGGGTCCAGGCCGACCGGCACCAGGAGGTGGACCAGGCCGTGGCCGGGGACATCGTCGCGGTGGTCGGACCGAAGGCGGCCCGGGCCGGCGCCACCCTCTGCCTGCCCGCCGCCCCGCTGGTCCTAGAACCGCCGACGGTGGCCGACCCGGTCGTCTCGGTCGCGGTCGAGGCCCGGCGCAGCACCGACACCGAACGCCTGGTGACGGCGTTGGCCCGACTGGTCGAGGAGGATCCCTCGCTGACCGTCCGGACCGACCCCGAGACCGGTCAGACGGTGCTGTCGGGGATGGGCGAACTGCACCTGGAGGTCGCGGTGGAGAAGATCCGTCGCGCCCTCGGGCTGGAGGTCAACGTCGGTCGCCCGCAGGTGGCCTACCGCGAGACGGTCGGCCGTGGGGTGTCCGCACTGGTCTACCGGCACGTCAAGCAGGACGGCGGCGCCGGCCAGTTCGCCCATGTCGTGCTCGACGTGGAGCCGCTGGCCGACGCGGACTTCGCCTTCCGGTCCACGGTGGTCGGCGGCCGGGTGCCGCAGGAGTACGTCCGCGCGGTGGAGGCCGGCTGCCGGGACGCGCTCGCCGAGGGCCCGCTCGGCGGGCACCCGGTGACCGGGCTGCGGGTCACCCTGACCGACGGGGCCACCCACTCCAAGGACTCCTCGGAGCTGGCGTTCCGCACCGCCGGCCGGCTCGCCCTGCGGGAGGCCCTGCGCGCCTGCACCATGGTGCTGCTGGAACCGGTGGTCGAGGTCACCGCCACCGTGCCCGACGAGGCCGTCGGCGGCGTGCTCGGCGACCTGGCGGCCCGTCGCGGCCGGGTCACCGGCCAGTCCGCCCGGGCCGGCACCGCGGTGGTCACGGCGGTGGTCCCGCTGGCCGAACTGTTCGGCTACGCAACCCGTTTGCGCAGCCGAACCCAGGGCCGCGGCACCTTCACCGCCCGCCCCACCGGCTACGCCCCGGCCCCGCCGAGCTAGCCACTGACACGGCGGCCCCGCCCCCCAAACCGGGGGCGGGGCCGCCGTGACCGTTGACGGATCGTCAGCTCACTGCGCGAGATCCCCCGCGACCGCCGGGGCCGGGTAGGTCGGGTACTCGACCCCGGAGACGTGCTGGACGACCCGGACGACCTGGCAGGAGTAGCCGAACTCGTTGTCGTACCACAGGTAGAGGATCGCGTTGTCGCCCTCGACCTTGGTGGCGCCGGCGTCCACGATCGAAGCGTGGCGCGAGCCGATGAAGTCGCTGGAGACCGCGTCGGGAGCGCTGATGAAGTCGATCTGACGCCTGAGCGGCGAGGTCAGCGACACGTCGCGCAGGTAGTCGAGGACCTCCTCGCGGGTGGTCTCACGCGCGAGCTGCAGGTTGAGGATCGCGATCGAGACGTCCGGCACCGGCACCCGGATCGAACTGCCGGTGATCTTCGCGTTGAGGTCGGGCAGCGCCTTGGCGACGGCGGAGGCGGCACCGGTCTCGGTGATCACCATGTTGAGCGCCGCCGAACGGCCGCGGCGGTCCGAGCTGTGGTAGTTGTCCAGCAGGTTCTGGTCGTTGGTGAACGAGTGGACGGTCTCCACGTGGCCGCGCAGCACGCCGTACTCGTCCGCCATCGCCTTCAGCGGCGGGACGATCGCGTTGGTGGTGCAGGAGGCGCAGGACAGGATCTGCTCGTCCGGCTTGATCGTGTCGTGGTTGACGCCGTGCACGATGTTGGGGACGTCGCCCTTGCCCGGCGCGGTCAGCACCACCTTGGCGATACCGGGGCGCAGGTGCTTCGACAGGCCCTCGCGGTCGCGCCAGCGGCCGGTGTTGTCGACCAGGATCGCGTCGTTGATGCCGTACGCCGTGTAGTCCACGGTGGTCGGGTCGTTCGAGTAGATCACCGCGATCTCGGTGCCGTTGGCGATGATCTTGTTGTTCGCCTCGTCGACCGTGATGGTGCCCTGGAACTGGCCGTGGATGGAGTCCCGGCGCAGCAGCGAGGCCCGGCGGACGATGTCGTCGTCGTCGCTCTTGCGGACCACGATGGCGCGCAGCCGCAGACCGTTGCCCGAACCGGCCTTCTCGATCAGCAGGCGGGCCAGCAGGCGACCGATCCGACCGAACCCGTAGAGCACCACATCGCGCGGCTCGCGGCGGTCCAGCTTGTTGGCCCCCGTGGCGCCGGCGACCGCCTCCGCGGTGAACTCCGCCACCGACAGACCCCGGCTGTCGGTGGCGTAGGTCGCGGCGAGCATGCCGATGTCGATCTGGGAGGGACCGAGATCGAGCGCGGTGAGCGCCTGCAGGAACGGCAGGGTCTCGGTGACCGAGAGCTCCTCACCGGCGATCTGGCGGGCGAACCGGTGCGTCTTGAGGATGCTGACCACCGACTTGTTCACCAGGGAGCGGCTGTGCAGCAGGACGGTGACGTCCCTCTCCCGGTGCAGTCGGCCGATGATCGGGATCATCGACTCCGCGATCTCCTCGCGGGTCTTCCAGTTCGTGAACACGTCCTCATTGACAGTCACAGGTCCATCTTTCGAGCTAGGCGGTACCCACCATGCTAGCTTTCGGACTTTTAAACCTCTGAAGCGGTCCCTGTTTGGGCACAGCGGAGCGCCGCCCGCCGACGGCGCGGAGTGAGCCGCCGACGGACGGTGCGGAGAACTGCGGCCGTCAGCTCGGCGGGAACTCCCCGACTGGTGGACGACTCCTGCCTCCCACCGTCGGGGGCACGGCCTCGTGAAACCATCCCGAATCGGTGCAATTCAGACACTCATCCTTCGCGCCGGCCCTCAACGCCACCGCTCTGGGCCGAATTCACCGGCACACGCCAAAACGCGGCCCGGCTCGCCCGCCTGGCCGCGTTTCCTCCGCCACCGCTCAGGCGGCGAGTCGCAGCTCGGCCACCACCCGGGTACCGCTGCGGGTCCGGCTGACCTCGCAGACCGAGGCGTACGCCGCCACCAACTGCAGGCCGCGCCCGTTGCACGCCGTGTCCTCGGCGCAGCGTCTGCGGGCCCGAGCCCGCCAGTGCCCGCGGTCCCGGACCTCGACGGTCAGCACCAGGCCGGTGACGGACAGCAGCAGCGCCACCTCGGGACTGCCGCTGTGCCGGACGGCATTGGCGACCAGTTCCGTGACGATCAGCGCCAGCGCCTCGTCCACCTCACCGGGCACTCCCCACTCCTGTGCCACGGCCCGCGCGAACTGCCGCAGCTCCGGCACGGACGAGGGCTCGGTGCTGGTGCGGAGAGAGGCCGTGCGGCAGGTGATGGCGGTTGCGGTGGCAGTTGGGGTGGACATCTGAGGCTCCTGGCTTCCACAGGGGAAATCCCCTTGCTGCAACAGTCGCCGAGCCGACCACCCCGAACAATGCGGGCCGCCACTATTGGGTACCCCTAACCCGACCCGCGTAGCGGGACGCAGACACCCCACACCCCAGGCACTGCACGGCTCAGGCACTGCCGCCACAGGAAAGGCCATGGGCGCACCACGCAAACCTGATCGAAGTCCGGGGCCTTCCTTGATCGTGGGGTCGTCGCCGTCTCCGCACCGTCCCCGATGGCAACCGCTTACCCGCTGCGGGCTCGACCGGTGAAGCCGGGGGAACGTCCCGCCGTCCGCGAGCCGAACATCAGCGGGGGATTGTGTCGGTCCCGCTCTCATCGGCGCGGTTTCGCGGGCATCCTCACGCTAGCCTCTGCGTCCACCCTGCGGCCGCTCAGCAGCAGGAATCCGCTCTCCACCACCGAGGAGCACACCCGTGAACCGATTCCTGAACCGATGCCGCGTGTTCGGCTCGCTGCCGGTCGCGACGCTCCTCGCCGGCTGCGCGGCCGGAGCGGCCGCCCCCGTAACTGCGGCCTCCGGGCTGCCGAAGCCGGACCACGTGGTCATCGTGATGATGGAGAACCAGAGCCACGACACCATCATCGGCAACACCGCGCAGGCGCCGTACATCAACTCCCTTGCCCAGCAGGGTGCTTCGTTCAGCGACTCGCACGGCGTCCGGCACCCCAGCCTGCCCAACTACTACGCCCTGATGTCCGGCTCCACCCAGGGTCTGACCAACAGCACACCACCCCCGCCGGGGTCGGTGCACGCGGACAACCTGCCCAACGAGTTGATCCAGCACGGATACAGCTTCCGCGACTACTCCGACGAGGCCACCCCCGCCGCCTGGCTGCGCTTCGCGGACCTGCCGGGGACGGCGACCAGCCCGAACCCGGTGGACAAGTGGCTGAGCTGCCCGTCCCCGACCGTCGGTCAGGGCTGCGGCTTCCCGACCACCGACGCGGGCTACGCGGCGCTGCCGACCGTCACCTTCGTGCACGGCAACCAGTCCGAGTCGATGCACGACAACAACATCCTCGAGGGCGACACCTGGGTGAGGAACACCCTGGGCGGCTACGCGAGCTGGGCCCGGACCCACAACAGCCTGCTCGTCGTCACCTTCGACGAGGACGACTTCGAGACCGTCAACCACATCCCCACCGTCTTCTACGGCGCCGACGTCCACCCCGGCAGCTACGGCGAGACCGTCAACCACTACAACGTCCTGCGGACGGTCGAGGACATGTACGGCCTGCCCCACCTCGCCAACGACGCCACCGCCGCCCCGATCACCGACACCTGGGCCCACACCACCTACGGCGGCGCCGACGGCCCCGGCCGGGTCACCGGCTACAACGCGTGATGCCTGGACGACGCCGGCGGCCCCCCAGCCCCGGCCCCGGCCCACCGGGCGGAAACGACTGCCGGGCAGTCACGGGGCGGCGGAAAGCCGCCCTGGCCGTGACTGCCCGGGGTGAGCCGAACTCAGAGGTCAGTGCTCAGGTTCCAAAGCTCAGAACTGGGTGCTGACCGTGACACCGCTGAAGTCGGTGTTGGCGTAGAGGCTGAGGTACCGGTAGCCGGCCGTGGGGTTGGTGACGGTGATGCTCTGGGTGGTGCCGGGGTTGGTGGAGGAGGCGGTGAAGGCGCTCGGCGAGGCCCAGCCGTCCGCGTTGTAGTACAGGTACGCGGTGCCGGTGCCGCCGGCGGTGGAGACCTTCAGCGTGGTGGTGCCGGCCGGCAGGTAGACGTACAGGTAGTCCGTGTTGCCGGCGGTCTCGGCGCGGTTGGGCCGGGAGCAGTTCTGGCCCATCGCGTCGGTGCGCACGTCGGTGCAGGTCGGCAGGGTGACGGGGCCGCTGCCGACGGTCACGGTGACCGAGGACGGGGTGCTGGCGGTCTTGCCGCTGCTGTCGGTCACCGTCAGGTCGACGGTGTAGGTGCCGGCGGCCGCGTAACTGTGGCTCGGGTTCTGCTGGTTGGACGAGGTGCCGTCGCCGAAGGTCCAGTTCCACGAGGTGATCTGGGCCGAACTGGCGGTCTCCACCGACTTGTCGGTCAGGGTTACCGTGGCGCCGTTCACCGACTGGTCGAACAGGGCCGTCGGGCCGGCCGCGTAACAGGCGCCGGCGGCGCAGCTGTTGAGCCAGTTGTCGAAGTCGGCGTCGTAGCCGGTGCCGATCGAGTTGTAGACCGCGTAGCCGCCCTGGTAGTCACCGGTGCGGAAGTGGCCGAGCATGGTGGCGATGTCGGCCGGGTGCTTCTCGAACATGTACCGGACCGAGAGGTAGCCCCACGGGTAGGTGCGGACCGAGTCCGAGTTGTCGTACGTGTTCTGGAAGATGGTGCTGAGCTTGTAGGTGTGCTTGGCCGCCTCGGTCATCGCCTGGGTGTCGGTGGTGCCGCGGTAGGCGTAGGACTCGTACTCGGCGACCCCTTCGATCCACCAGATGTCCGGGACGGAGATCTCGGTGCCGAAGTTGCCCTTCATGTCGTAGATGCCGTCGAGGTAGTGCGTGTACTCGTGGTTGAGGTTCCACACGTTCGCCGGGAAGCCGTCCTTCCACGACTTCTGGTACATCACCGACACGGCCTGGTTGTTGGGGTCGGTCGGGTCCATGACGGTCTGGCCGCCGTTGTTGGTCGAGTTGCCGAAGATCGCCCAGGAGTAGTTGACGTAGTCGGCCTGGTTGGCGAAGACCCCAAGGATGATGGTCTTGTCGTACTGCCCGGGGACCGGCCCGCTGTCCTTGACCAGGTTGTGGAAGAAGGTGTCCTCACCGCGCAGGCTGGCGCAGACCGCCGCCAGGTCGGCCGCCGACAGGGCCTCGGTCTCGAAGGTGCGGTTGTCGCAGACCAGTTGGTTCGGCAGCACCGCCGCGGTCAGCTTCGCCGCCAGGTTGCAGGTGTTGTAGTAGGAGCACTGGGTGCCGTCGTACTGGTTCGCCTGGTAGGCGGTGTGCACGTACAGCGGGCCGGTGGGGCCGGTCATCTGCGCGGAGTCGAGCACCGTCTTCACCAGCGGCCTGGCCACGGCCTCGATGGTGGCGTTGTCGCCGGCCATCCGGGCCAGGTCGTTGCCCGCGTTGTAGTCGAGGTAGGCGTTCGTCCCGCCGAGCAGGTCCTTGTGGTTGATCGCGAAGCTGCTCAGGGTGTTGACGATGCTCGGGTCCGCCGTGACCGCGCTGACGAAGTCCGCGTTCCAGTTGGCCCGCCACAGCGGCGCGGACAGGACGGCGTTGACCGCCTTCACCATCTTCGGGAACGCGTTGTAGGAGTTGCCGTAGCCGTTCAGCACCTGCTTGTAGACGTTCAGGTACTTGCCCTGCAGGTTGGCGCTGTCGGTCAGCACCAGCACGTCGTAGAGCACGGTGCCGTTGTCGTCGGTGACGTCGGTCCAGTGCTTGCCGGCGAAGAAGGCGTCCAGACCGGCCTTGGTGGCGTTGTAGAGCGAGGCGTCGTAGTTCCCGACCGCGCCCGAGTTGTAGGACTGGACGTAGAAGCCGGCCCGCAGGAAGAGCACCAGCTGCCAGATGCCGGTCGAGTTGTTGCCGGCGTAGCTGCCCGCCAGGTTCTGGAAGGCGTGGGCGACGGTCAGCATCTGCTGCTGCTTGAAGATGTTGCCCGCGTCGGTGCCGGTGACGTTGAACAGCGTGTTGACGCAGTCGACGGTCGAGTTCTGGACGAAGGAGACCAGGTCGGAGCCGCTCCGGCTGCCGAAGTCGGCCGGGGTGCAGCTCTGTGCGGCGGCCGGGCCGGCCGCGGCGGGCCTGGCCGGAGCCGCCTTCTGCGCGGCCGAACGGGGTGTGGTCTGCACGGCCGTCCCGGCCGGCTGGCCCATCACGGCCTGGCCGAGCAGGGCCGGCGGCAGCGGGGCGGCGGCGGGGGCGAGGTCCTCGGAGCCGGCGGCGACCACCGGGCCGAGCGGCTGCGGGAGGACGGCGGAGGCCACGGTCGCCGGCTTGGCGGTGACCGGGCCGGACGCGGCGAACGCGGGGGCCGGCAGCACGGTGGCGGCGGTGGCGCAGCCGGCGACGACGGCGATGAGGGTGGGGATCGGTATACGCAGACGCACGCTAAGTCCTTCTCCTGTGGGGGGAGCTCACTGAGCATCAGGCGAGGCGAGGGGGGATTCGGCGTGAATCCTGGCATCGAATGTTCGTCAGAACAATGTCACAGGTCATATGGCATTCATACTCAGGTCATAACACCACGGGCGCGGCGAACCGGCGACCAGCTCCCGGTACGCCGCGGTCGCGGCGCCGAACAGCGTCTCCACCACCTCGGGATCCACCCCGGCGGTCCGCCAGAGCAGCAGCTGCCGGACCCGGATCGGCGTGCCGGCCAGCGGCTTGACGACCACGTCGCCCGGCGGCCGGGTGGTCGGCTGGACGATCGAGATCCCGAGCCCGGCAGCGACCATGTCCTGCAGCTCCATCCGGCCACCGTGGAACTCCTGCACCGTCGCCGCCCTGAAACCGGCCTCGGCGCAGGCCCGGTGGAAGACCCCGGGCCAGCCGGCACCGTCCTCGGGCGCGAGCAGCCAGGTCTCCTCGGCCAGCTCCGCCAGCGCGATCTCGGCGCGGTGGCAGAGCTGATGGCCGGCCGGCAGTGCCACCAAGGCCGGCTCGGTGACGATGCCGCGGTGCGCCACGGCCGGCGAGTGCCGCAGCTCCGCACCCGGGTAGTCCACCGCGATGGCGACGTCCGCCTGCTCCAGCTCCAGCAGCTCGACGATGTCCGAGCAACGGTGGCCGGCGCTCACGCCGAACAGCAGATCGGGCCGCTGGTGTCGCGCCCTGCCGAGCAGCCCGGGCAGCAGCAGGGGGCCGACCGCCGCCAGGCGCACCTCCTGCCGGGCCTGCCCGGGTTCTTCCCCCGGCAGCCGGCCGAGACCGTCGATCCGGGCCAGCACCTCACGTGCGGCCGCCAGCACCTCGACGCCGAAGCTGGTCGGCGCCACGCCCGCGGCCGTGCGCTCGAACAGCGGCGCACCCAGGATGCCCTCGATCCGGCGCAGTTGAGTACTGGTCGCCGGCTGCGAGGCTCCGCGCACCACGGCGGCCCGCCCCACGCTCCCGCTGTCGGCGATGGTGCACAGCACCCGCAGGTGCCGAAGTTCCAACTCCATGGGCCCCCCTCCCTGGCCCGGCGGCCCCGCCCAGCCTGCTGGTGGCGCCTGGCGGGCGCCGAGCGAACTGTGCAATGGCACACGTAACATTTCAAGTGTGCTGCTCACCTTCGCCCCGGGCCCATGCGGCGTCAAGACCTCGCCGGCGGCCTCCTCCCCCGGAACGGGCCGCCGGCTGCCGCTCAGTCGGTCAGCCGCAGGCCGAGGATGCCGTCCTCCGTCGCCAGGAAGATCCGGCCGAGCCGGTCCACCGCGGCGAACCGCACCGGCGAGCCCAGCAGGAGGTCGGCGACCGGGTGTTCCTGAGTGAGGCGGCGCAGCCGGACGAAGCCGTCGGCCCAGGCGGCGACCAGCAGCGGGCCGTGCGGGGTGTCGGCCATGGCGATGGCGCTGACCGGGGTGGCCCGGGCGTCCGCCGGGGTGGCCAGGGGCTGGCGGCCTCGGGCCCAGATCCGGACCTGGCCGTCCAGCCCACCACTGGCGAGCAGCAGGTCCTCGTTCGCCGCCACCGAGGCGATGGCGAGCGCGCTGACCGGGCCCTGGTGGAGCGGCTCCGGCGAGGGCAGGTCGGAGCCGTCGGTGCGGAACCAGTGGAGGTATCCGGCGGTGTCACCCGACGCCAGGCCCGGAGTGCTCTCACCGTAGGGCGGAGCGAGCACGGTGAGGGTGGCGCCGAAGGTCTTGGCGATCCACGTGGCGACCTGTGCGGGGTGGCGGTAGGAACCGACGGACGGCGGCGGTACCAGCCGGAAGGCTCCGGCGGGGCCGAGCAGGACCAGGTCGCCACCCCTGGTGCAGGTCACACAGTCCGGCGCCGCAGCCCCGGACACCTCGGGCAGGAAGCGCGGGAGGTCCACCTCCCGGCCGTCCGCCCGGTCCAGTTCGCGCAGCCGGCCGTCCGGTTCGAGGACCAGCAGGCGGTCCTCGTAAGGCCCCTGACCGAGCGTCATGCCGAGCAGCGGCGACCAGCGCGCCCAGACCAGCTGCCAGGGCGTGTCGGCCTGGGGCGCCGGCTGCTCGGCGAGCAGGTGGAGGCGGAGCACGTTCGCCCGGGAGCCGGGATCGGGGACGGCCGTGATCGCCGGCCCTGCCAAGTCCCAGGCCCGGCCGGTCAGGGTCGCGAGCACCTCGGCGGGGGCCTCGTCGAGCACCCGGCCGATCGTCGCGGGGGTGGCGCGCAGCAGCAGCCGGGAGTTGGTCAGCAGGTCACTGGAGGAACCGGCGCTCAGGGTGAACTCGGCCAGCAGCTGGACGAGTTCGGGGTCGGCCGTGGCGAAGTCGAGGGCGCCGTCGGGAGCCTGGGGCAACTGACGGGTGAGGGCCGCGGCCAGCTCGGCGGGGCCGGGCACCGGGCCGGAGGCGGCGACCAGCGCGCCGAGGCGCTCGGGGCACAGCCGCCAACCGGACTCGCCCGGCTGGGCCGGCAGCAGCGCGGCGGCGCGCCGCACGGTGTCCTCGTCGCCTGCCCCGGGCAGGGCGGCCCACTGGCGTTGCGTCAGGGGCCGGTCGGCGGCGGCCAGGGCGTGGACGGCCGGGCGCAGCTCCTCGGGTACGGCCTCCCACCAGGCCTGGCAGACGTCGGCGCCCGGGGCGGCGCCGGTGGTCCGGGCCGCGAGCAGGGCCAGGCCGGGGCTCGGGTAGACCTCCTCGGGTCGTGCGCCGAGCGTGGCGCACCAGGCCGCGAACCGCTGCGGGTCGGTCCACTGCGGGTCGTCCAGGTCGAGCACGGCCGGCTCGGGGACGCCGGGCACCGCCACGCCCTCCACCAGCAGGCGCAGGCGCGGCAGTGTCAGCAGCCGCCCGAGCAGGTCGTTGGCGATCCCCGCCACGTCCGCGGCGCGCTGCAGGTCGGTGACGGCGATCACCGGCGGCTCGGGCAGCCGGGCGAGTTCGGCCAGCAGGGCGGCGGGTGTCCGGGTGGCCCGGGCGAAGGCGCGGCCGAGCTGCCAGGTGGCGCCGCGCAGGCTCAGCCCGGCGGCGTCCAGCACCACGTGCACCCGCCGGTTCGGACGGGGAGCGGTGGGCGGGCAGGCGGTGGCGAGCCAGCGCAGCAGGTGGCTCCGGCCGCTGCCCGAGACGCCGGTGACCAGGCACAGGCGCGGGGCGTGCGGGTCGTCCAGCCAGCCCAGCAGGGCCGATCCGGCCGGCCGCCGGCCGGCAGTCAGGGGCGGGAGCCGCAGCTCGCCGACCGTCACGGCGCGACCTCGGCAACGTCCGCCAGCGGAATGGTGACGCAGACGCTGCTGCCCGGGTTGAGCCGGACACCGCCCGTCGGCAGCGCCGCCGCCAGCTGACGGCCCGTCACCTGGCGCCAGCCGGGCCAGGTCGGGGGGACCAGCTCGGCGGAGGTGCAGGCGTCGACCACGCCGTTCTCGACGTAGAGACTGTCGTCCTCGGGCCGGGCGAGCAGCAGCAGCGGGGCCTGCGCCAGCTCGGCGAGCAGCTGCTCCGAGTCGCCGTAGCCGGTGGCCGCCCGTTGCAGCGCGGCCTCCGCCGGACTGTGCGGCGCGGGCAGGCCGAGCGACTGGGGGGAGGGCCGGTACTGCGGGTTGTGCCAGAACCCGGCGATGACCCCGTGCTCGTCCACCTGCCAGCCGCCGATGATCCCGAACGGCGGCACCTGCTCGTCCGGCCCGAACGCCGGATCGGTCGCGTACAGCCAGCTGTTGGGGCGGCTCCTGGCCGCGGCGCGCATCTCCTCGGTGAGCGGCGGCTCGGGCCGCTGCTCCGGCTGCGGCGGCTCCTGCTGCGGGGCCTGCTGCTGGGCCTGCGGCTGCTGCTCGGGCTGCGCGCTCATGATCGGGGCTTCCTCTCCTCCACCTGCCAGATGATCTTACGGTTCACGGGACGGGCGGTGGCGCGGCTCCCCCGGCACCCGCACTCGGCTTGTAGTACGGGTTGGGCTCGAACGGGCCGAACTTCTTCCTGGCGTCGTCCCACGGCTGCCAGCCCTTGATGTTCTCCAGTTTGACGCCGCCGGGCATCGCGATCTCCGACTCGGCCGCGAAGGTGTTGTCGGGGATCGTGGCGTTGACGTCGATGCCGCCGGGCGCGTCGATCTCGTACCGGTAGGGCTTGTTGCGCGTGTAGGCGGGGTCGCGACTGGTGCCGACGAACGCGGAGTCCTCGTTGTGGCTGACGTAGCGGGGCAGGTCGGTGTTCCCGACGTCCTTGGGCTGGAAGCCCTGGTCGGCGATGATCTCGTCGGGTGTCCGGCCGTCCCAGCGGTAGAGCGGCTCGTTGCTGGTGCGCCAGAGCGGGTTGCCCTTGATCGAGCCGACGTCCACGTTGGGGTTGGCGGCGACCTTGAGCGGGTCGGCCGGGTCGGTGGTGACGTGGGACAGGTCCGGCTCGAGGTCCTCGATGCCCTTGGCGATGTTGTCGAGCGAGGTCTGGGCGCTCTCCATGGCCGCGGTGTCGAGGACCGGCGCACCGCCGGCGGCCGGGACGGAGAGCGGGGCGCCGAAGTCGGCGGGGAACTTGCCGGCGTCCTCGGCGGCGCTGGTCCCGGCCTTCTCCGCACCGCTCTCGGCGGCGGTCGTGGCCACGTCCTTGGCTCCGGCCTCGGCGAGGTCGGCCGACACCCCCTCGGCGGCGCCCGCGCCGTCCGTGGCGGCGGTGAGCACCAGGTTGGGGATCAGCTTGCCGAAGGCCTGTGAGGGGTCCGAACCCCAGCCGTCGCCGATCAGGCCCTTGAGCAGCTTGGTCGGGTGCTGGCCGGCGTTCACCAGGCCGGCCAGCGTGGTCGACACGCCGTCGACGTACTGCGCCGGGTGGGTGATGTTGTACGGATCCTCCGGGTTGAGCGAGCGGGCGAACTTCAGCATGTCGCCCACGCCCTTGACCACCCCGCCGGCCAGGTGGACGACCTCGTTCGGCGCCTCCTCGACCAGGTCGTGCAGGTCGTCCTTCATCTGCTGCCAGAAGCCCGGCTTCTTGGGCGCGAGCTCGGTGGCGTGGTCGAGCACCCGCGCGACCTTCTCGGCCGCCGCGTCGCGCTGGCGGCGGGCCTCGGCGAGCTGGTCGTGGGCGGCCTTGCGGTCCGCGTCGCCCGGGTCCTGGAACGGGCCCGGGTCGGTCGGCTTGCGGTCCGGGAACTGCCCGGCGGCGACGGCCTTGTTGTAGCTGTCGATGCCCTGGTTGTAGTCCTTGACCGACTGGTCGTGCTGCGACTTGGCGGTCTTGCTGGTGTTCTCGGCGCGCTGGTAGGTGTCGTGCGCCTGCTGGGCCTGGTCCTGGGCCCAGGCCACGATGTGCGCGAAGTCCTCCAGCGCGATCGCGGCGTCGCCGCACGCGATCGAGGCGTCCGCCCACTTCTTCGGGTGCTCCAGGTACTTGGCCCGGAACGCCTCGCCGGCCTTGCCCTGCCAGTGCTCGGTGTCCAGCGCGGCGAGGCCGGAGTAGGTCTCCTCGAAGGCGATCTGGAACTTGCGCAGGTGGACGGCGTTCTTGTGCAGCTGGTCGGGGTCGCCGTGCAGCAGCTGCTTCGGGTCGTCGGTCTTGCCGAGGTCCATCTCGGGGAGGAAGTAGGCGAAGCCGACCCCCGGCGGCATGCCCGCCTTCACGTCACTCACAGCAGCCCGGCCAGCAGGTCGAGGCCGCCGCGTGCCTTCTCGGTCTTCACGAAGTCCTTGCCCTCGGCCGTCCAGGTCTTCTTGATGTTCTCGTTGGCCTTGGCGAAGTCCTGGGCGTTGTCCGGGTGCATGATGTCGTCGTTGATCGGGTTGTCCGCCCAGGTCTTGCTCCAGGACTGGGCCTCGACCTGCTCGTCGGTCAGGTGCGGGTTGCCCATGCCGGCGTTGACGGCGTCCTTCAACACGCCCTCCACGTACTGCTCCTGCTGGTAGTAGAGGCCGGCGCTCAGGCCCAGGCGCACCGCGATCTGGTTGCCGTCCTGGACCAGCGTGCGCACGCCCCAGCCCCAACGGTCCAGGAAGTGCGAGAATGCGGCGTGCGCCTTGTCGTGCCCGAACTGCCAGGTGTCCATGGACATGTGGCCGAAGCCGCGGCCCTCCACCGCCTCGCCGTCGAAGCCGAGCGTCTTCAACTCGGCGATGGCGTCGTTGATGCCCTTGGCCGCGCTCTCCAGCGCGTTCGGGTGGACGGTGTAGCCCGCACCCGAAGCGCCGCCGCTGCTCTGCGCGTTGCTGCTCATCGCGTCACCACCGAGGGGAACGACATCGGCGCCGGCGAGCCCACGTTCACGGCCACCCCGCCCGGCCCGTCGAGCGCCGGCACCGCCACGTCCAACAGCAGGTCGCCCTCGATCCGGGCGAAGTCCCACTCACGGTCCCCGTCGCCGCGCGCCACGGCGAAGCGGGCCAGCGCCGCCTCGTCGGTGAACGCGTAGATCCACTGGATCGAGCCCAACTCCGCCACCAGCGGCTCACCGTCGACCAGCGGGCAGAGTACGGTCGCACTCCGCAACAGGTCGACCAGCTCCGCACTGTCTCCTCGGCCGGCGTACACCGCCTCGATCCCCCGTGCGAGACCCAGTGCTCCCACCGTCACCCCCTGGACCATTGAACCCTTCTGACGCAGGCGTCGATTTAAGCATCAGTGGCGGTCGGGCGTTGCGCCGGGGGCCGCGAACCGGCAGGCACCGTGCGCACACCGACCCCACCGACCCGGGTGCGGCGTGCTGCGGCATCGGTTCACGCGGCCCTAAAGGCCCACGTCTGGTACGAGCAGCCCGAGGGCGACTGGCCCGCCGAACGCACCGGCCGCGCCGACCTCAGCGGCCTCAGCGGCCTCAGCGGCCTCGGTGGCCTCGGTGGCCTCGGTGGCCTCGACCTGCCCGAGGGCACCACCGCCTACCTGTGCGGTCCGCTGCCCTTCCTGCGCGCGTCCGTGCCTGCATCCCCGCCCAGGTCCCCGCCCGCGTCCCGGCCCAGGTCCCCGCCTGCGTCCCGGCCCGCGTCCCGGCCCGCGTCATCGCTGGCCTTCGACCAGGCCGGACGCCCACCGAGACGGTCGCCCCCCGCGTCAGCCCCGGCCCAGCGGTTCGCCGCAGCCGCTGCAGTGCGCGGGGGCCGCTCCGTCCGGCATTCGCCCGCAGGCCGGGCACAGCCGGTCGAGCCAGCAGGCCGACTCGCCGCCCTCGTCCAGCGGCAGCAGCTCGTCCCGCAGCGGCAGCAGCTCGTCCCGCTCCGATGCCCCGCTCTGCGCATTGGCCATGGTGAATCCGCCCATCAGTACGACAATCGATCGTATCAACCGGTAGAGGCGAAAGGGGCTTTCGGTGAACACCTGCAGCCCGGCCGGCGCACCGGCAGCCCGGTACGCGGGCCTGCGCACCCACGTGAAGATCGGACTGCCGCTCGCGGCGGCCGGAGCCGGAATCGGGCTCGTCGCCGTCCAGGGATGCGGTCACTCCGCACCCAAGCCACCCGCGCAGTCGGCGCCACCACCGGCCCCGACCCAGCCCGCGCCATCAACCACGCCACCGACCACGCCGCCGGCCTCACCACCGCCCGCGCAGGTCCCCAACCCGCTCGACAACACCGGCATGGCGGGCAACACCCTCGCCGTGAAGATCGACAACGTCGGCGCGCACACCCAGGCGATCCACCAGGGACTCGCGCAGGCCGACATCGTGTACTGGATCCAGGTCGAGGGCGGCCTGTCCCGCTTCCTTGCCGTCTACGACGCCAACCACCTGCCCGCCATGATCGGCCCCGTGCGCTCCGCCCGGCAGACCGACATCCCGCTCCTCCAGCAGTACGGGCACCTCGACCTCGCCTACAGCGGAGCCATCAGCGGTCTCCTCCCGCTCCTCGCCCAGGCCGACCTGCAGAACGTCACCCCGTTCACCGACCCCGGCGCCTTCACCCACCGCGCCATGGACCCCACCTTCGTCGACCCGCACCAGATCCTCGCCAAGTTCCCGTCCGTACCCGCCCGCTCCCCCGGCTTCGTGTTCGGCGCCGCACCGGGCGGCGGCAGCCCGCTCGGCAGCATGACCTGGCACCTGCCCGCCGCGTCCATCGGCGTCCACTTCAACGGCAGCAGCTACGACGTCGCCGTGGACGGCCACCCGGCCTGGTCCGGCACCGCGACCGTCGTGGTCCAGCACGTCAGCATCGTCCCCGGCCTGTTCACCGACCACAACGCCGGTCACCCCGACAACGAGGTGTTCACCCAGACCACCGGCTCCGGCCCGGCCGAGGTACTGCGCGACGGCAGCGTCTGGAGCACTCACTGGAACAGGCCCGACCCCGCCGCCGGCACCTCGTTCACCCTGCCCGACGGCAGCGCCATGACCTTCGCCACCGGACCCGTCCTGCTGGTGCTGGTGCCCTGAGCACCGTCCCCACACCGTTTGAACGACCGGACCGCCGCAGCCGTATCCGTAGGTATGGCCGCCCCAAGAGCACAAACGTGGCGCCACCGTCCCCAGGTAGCGTCGATGAGCACGGCAGCCCTCGCCCTGTGGCTGCTACGACTGCTCACGGCCGCAGCGCTGACGGTCGACGCCTACGTCCACGCCGACCTCGCGCCGAGCTTCGACTACATCCGCAACGACATCAGCCAGGGCACGCTCTTCCGGATCGAGGCCGGCGCCGCCGCCCTGGGCGCCGCCCTCCTACTCCTGGCCGGCCGCCGCGTGGCCGTCTGGGCCTTCGCCTTCGCCGTGGCAGCCGCAGGCGTGGGCGCCGTCCTCCTCTACCGCTACGTCGACGTCGGCCCCCTCGGCCCCCTGCCCAACATGTACGAGCCGGTCTGGTACCCCGAGAAGACCGCCTCCGCCCTCGCCGAAGCCGCCGGCACAGCCACCGCCCTCGCCGGCCTCCTCCTCACCTATCACCAACGCCGCCGCCGCACCGACCCGGCGGAGTAGTTGGGCCACAGGCCGCTTGTCGTTACGAGGATCAGGCCGGGCCAGGTCAGACCGTACTGTTCGGGCTCTTCTTCGCCGGCCCGTACATCGCCGGGAACTTCGCCTTGCTCCGGACCTCGTGCACGTCGAGCACCGAATCAAGGGGTCCTTCCACCTGCCTGTCCTGGTCGCGTTGCAGGGCTCCTGGCGCGACCCTGATCTGGAGGCGAAGACCGCGCACCTCATCGCCACCTGGCGCGCCGCCACCAACTCGGCCCACGCCGAGCAGCAGGCGAGCCCCCGTTGGATCGTCTCCTACTGGCGTGAGAGGTCGGCCGAGCCGACTTCACACGTCTCATCACTTCCTTCAAAGGGCAATCTCAGGCCTACGGCAGCAGCAACTCGGCCGCCGCCCGCAGTTGCCGGACCAGCAGCTGTGGCGAGAGTCGAGGGAGCGGGGCCTCCTCCGGCAGCGTCACGCCGGGCTCGGCGAAGACCTCCACCGGGGTTGGCTGGTGCGGTCCCTCCAGCACCAGGCTCACCGTCCCGGCGCCCTGGCGGGGCACGACGCGGTGGTAGAGCGTGCGGGACATGAGATAACGGCTGCCACGAGTGAGGTCCGCCTCGAAGACGCAGTCCAGCGTGCGAGGCCCGAGGGGGACCAGCGCGTACGAGGAGCGGTCGGCGGAGGGCTGGTACCGGTAGCCGAGGAAGGGGGCGCCGGACGCGCGCGGCTGGAACTCCTGGTGGCGATAGCCCCCGGCCAGGATCGCGGCGGTGAAGTCCCAGCGGTGGTTGTGGATGTTCTCCTGCGGCGCGTCCCCCACGGCCTCGCCGCCCTCCCAGGTGTGCAACCGAAGCCGGAACTGCTCCCCGACGAGCAGCACGATCTTCGCGAAGCCGTTCGGATGCCAGACCGAACGCCCCAACACGGCCGCGAACCGCGCCTCGTCGACCGCGATCCCCTCCAACAACCCTGCGAACGTCCGCGGCTGCAGCACCTCCGACAGTGCGTCGGCCAGCCCGTGGGCGCTCCCCGCGGCGTACTCCCGTACGTATCCGGCGATGTCGCGTTCCAGTTCGGTGATCACCGTGCCCCCTCCCGGTCAGCACACTCAGAGATCGTCGAGGATCCCGGGGTAGCCGTGGTGCGGAAACCCACGGGTCAGCGGGCGAGTACGTGGCCGTCGTGCGGGCGGTGGTCGCGGGAGCGGCGCAGGTCGGTGGTGACGTAGGTGCGTTGCAGCCAGCGGTCCGCTCCGTCGTAGCGGGGCTGAAAAGCGGTGCGGCCGTGGACGGTGACGCGGTTGTCGATGACGACCAGGTCGCCGGGAGACAGCCGCAGGGTGCGGGCGGTCGCCTCGCAGGCGCGGCCGAATTCGGCCAGCGCCGCGGTGGCGCGAGGGGTGAGCGGGGTGGTGACGAGTTGGGCCATCCGGATGTCGGGGTCCTCGGCTGCTCCCGACAGCACCGGCCGGGGCTCGGCGGCGGGCTCACCGGTGGCAGCGCCGGTGCCGAAGGAGGGTGGTGGTGTGGTGATGAACTCCGGTGCGAACAAGGCCTGGCGGGCGGCCGGGGTGAGGAGCGGCAGGGCTTCGCGGATGCCGGCGACCCGCATGCCGGCGAGCTGGTCGTGGTCGGCGCGCAGGCACAGGAAGACCACGTAGTCGGGTGGGTGGGGGTGGAAGCCGTTCTCGGTGTGGAAGGACAGCGGCACCGATCCGGCGTTGCCGTGGAAGGTCTCCTGCCCGGGCACGGGGACGACGTCCTGCACCAGGGCACCGGACTTCTCGGCCTGGTAGGCGAGCGGATCGCCGAGCCCGCAGGCCACCATGGTGAGCACCGCGGCCGGGACGGCGGCCTCGCGCTGGACCGAGCCGAGGACGGCCGGTGTGGCGGGCAGGGCTGCCTGATCGACGGGCAGGCCGCCGATCACCAGTGTGCCGTGCGGGCCGGAGTGCCTTCGGAACCGGCGCACCGCGCGGCGCAGCGGTAGCGGAAGGTCGTCCCAGGCGTCCCGGGCCCGGGCGACCCACTCGGGGCTGTCGACCTGGTCGTGCGGGTTGCCGCACAGGGTGCGGGCGAGCCGCTCGCACGCGTCGGCATCGGCCGGATCGAGTTCCCAGTCGGGGGCGACAGTGTGTTCGGCGACAGTGTGTTCAGTGGTGCCGGGCATCAGCTCTCCTGCGACGGGTGTGGGCGGCGGACACGCGGGACTCACGGGTGGCGCAGGCCGGCCACGGCGTCGGCGATGTAGTGGTCCCCGAATCGGATCAGGGCGGCGTACTGGGCCGCGCGGCGATGGCGCATGAGCCGTAGTTCGGCGACGGCGTTGTCGGGGCCTTCCGGCTTCTTAGCGATGGAACGGCGCAGATGCACCATCGAGTACGCGAGGGTGACGTGCCGTTCGCCGTCCACGATGTCGGCTTCCAGCAGAGCGCCGCGTGCCTCGGCCAACTCCGGGGCGCGGGCCGCCAGGTGCTCGTAGGAGTCGGGGACCACCGACAACAGGTCCTTCATCGCCGCCCGGAACAGCTTGTATCCGCGATGCTGGCGCCCGCTCAACGGGACGTCCACCGACGGGGGCGCCATGGTGTGGCGGACCGCCGCCATGTAGTAGTCGGCCGGGATCGTACTGGCGTGGGTCATGGCCGCCGGGAAACCGCGCACGTACACCGTCGCGTCTGCCAGCCGTCGCAGCGCGGCAGCGTCCTCGCCGTGCCGCAGATGGCGGGTGGCGTCGGCCACGGCGACCGCGGCGCAGATGTTGAACAGGACGTGGACCTGGTGGCCGATGAGCCACCGAGCAGTCCACTCGCTCTCCAACGAAGGCTCGGCGGCGGGCTCAGGGAGAGCCGGCGACCGGACAGGTCCAGGCTCTGCGTCCGCCGCCACGCCGTTGAGGTCGAGCGCCACGCCGGTCACGTCGAGCCCCGCGCCGGTGAGGTCGAGCGCCACGCCGGTGAGGTCGAGCACCGACTGCCGCATCCCGGCCACCTCCACCGCCAGATCGGCACCCGACAGCGGAGCATCACACAGGTCTGCCAGACCGCGGTGGATGACCAGGACACCGTGCAGGGCAGCCTGCTGGTCCGACAGTTCCACCTCACGGACCCGGAAGAACGACTGACTGGTCGACTCCGCCGGCACCGCCTCACCGACCACCGCCGGAGCCAGCGCCGACAGCGCGGCCACCAACTCACCGGCAACCGCAGTGGCCTGCCGCAGTGCGACGGTCCGATCGACCGGTCTGGCGTGGGTCGCCACCCCGGCCAGGACGTTTGCGGTCCGCCTCGCCTCGGCGTCGACCCGCAGGCCCAACACCGGAGCGGGCCGCCCACCTCGGGGCGCACGGAAGACAGCAACAGCAGGATGACCGGCAACCGGCGACAAGCCCATGGTTGAAGTACTTCGCCAGGAACACGCCAACCGAAACCTTGATCTGCAAGACCATTCCGGTGTGGCGCAAGAGAGTTGACTGCTCATCAGCTATTTCCTGGGACACCCAACTTCTGCTTATGGAACGCGACGTGCCGGACCCACGACTCCGGGTGACCGGTGCCCGCACCGCCGGTCACCGCGCCACGCGCCACCCCGCGACCGACTCATAAGCCCTGCTTGGCAAAGGACTGCGAATCCTCCTTGGACGGGACAGCGCGGTCGGCTCGATGGTGGCAGCATGACGTCTCCCACTGCGTCCGGCGCAGTCGTCGCCCGGACCACGCCACGGATCGACGACCTCGTCGCCGAGATCCGTGAGGTCATCCAGCGCGGGTTACCACCGGAGTTGACGGCCCATCTGGTCGGCGAGCTGCTCGCTCCGGTGCTCGACACCGCGGACCTGCTGACCGCCGACCAGCGCGAGGGCGATCCCGACGGCTACCGGCAGCACGTGCTGCACGCCGAGCGGGACGGCAGCTTCTCGATCGTCGCCCTGGTCTGGCTGCCGGGCCAACAGACCCAGATCCACGACCACGTCTCCTGGTGCGTCACTGGTGTGTACGAGGGGCAGGAGCGCGAGCGCCGCTACCGGCTGATGACCGACGGGCGGACCTCCCGGCTGGTCCCGACCGAGGACGTGGTGAACCCCACCGGCGCGATCGCCGCCTTCGCACCGCCCGGCGACATCCACCGGGTGCGCAACTCCTGTCCGACCAAGGCGATCTCGATCCACGTCTACGGCGCGGACATCGCCCGGCTGGGCACCAGCATCCGCCGAATCTACCGCGCACCCGAGGGCGAGCAGTGAACCACAGCAGGACCGCTCACGACATCGCCGTGGTGGGCGCGGGAGCCGCCGGCACCCTGACAGCGCTGCGGCTGCTCCACAACGCGGCCGCCGGCCGGCCCGCGCCTGCCCGGATCTGGCTCATCGACCCCGAACCCGCCGGCCGGGGGCTGGCGTTCGGCACCGACGCGCCGCACCACCTGCTGAACGTCCCGGCCGGCCGGATGAGCGCCCACCGGGACGATCCCGGTCACTTCGTGCGCTGGCTCGGCGACCGCGGCGGCGAGCACGACTTCGTGCCCCGCGGCCTCTTCGGCCGGTACCTCGCCGAGAGCCTGGAAACGGCCGGCAAGCACCACGCCGCCCCCGACCTGGTCCGGGTGCCCGACCGCGTCGTCGGCATCACCCACCAGCCTTCTGCCGCGTCATCGGCCGCCTCGCCGCTGAGCCTGCGGCTGCGCGGCGGGCAGTCGCTCGACTTCGACGCCGCGGTGCTGGCCCTGGGCAACTTCGCGCCCGGCCTGGCCTGGGTACCACCGGAGCTGCGCGCCTCGGGGATGTTCCTGGCCGACCCCTGGGCACCCGGCGCACTGGCGACGGTCCCCGAGGACCGCGATGTGCTGCTCGTGGGCACCGGACTGACCATGGTGGACATGGCGCTCAGTCTGCAGCGCCCCGGACGCGTGGTGCACGCGCTGTCGCGGCACGGCCTGGTCCCCCAGCCGCACGCCACCACCCCGATCCTCGCCCCGGCCACCCCGGAGCTCGACGCCCGCTCAGGGCTGGCCGGGCTGCGCCGGGCGGTGCTGCGCCAGATCGCCTACTGCCGCCGCGTCCACGGCGACTGGCGGATGGGGGTCGACAGCCTTCGTCCCGTCACCAGCGCCCTGTGGCAGCAGCTTTCACCCGCCGACCAGGCGCGGCTGCTGGCCCAGGACCTGCGGCTCTGGGAGACCCACCGCCACCGGATCCCGCCGGTCAGTGCCAGGGCCCTGCGCACCGCAGTGGACGCGGGCCAGGTCAGCATCGGCCGGGGCACCGTGGCCGACACCAAGACCACCGCGGACGCCCACGGCGATGTGGTCGAGGTCCGGTTGGACAACGGTCGCCGGCTGCGGGTGGGCGCGGTACTGAACTGCACCGGCTCCGAGGCAGACCTCACCAGGATCGACGACACCCTGGTCACCGACCTGCTCAGCACCGGCCTCGGCACTCCGGCCCCCGTCGGCGGCGGCTTCGACACCACCGCCGGCGGCCGACTGCGCCCCGCCGACGACCGGGCACCGGCACCGCTGTGGACGCTGGGCTCGCTGCGCCGAGGCAACCTGCTGGAGACCACCGCCATCCCGGAAATCCGCTGCCAGGCCGACGACCTCGCCCTACTGCTGCTCGACCGCAGCGCGCTGGCAACGCGGGGCGAGGCGGCACCGGCCCACTGATCCACAGGTACCGGCCCGGCCGGCCTAGTCCAGGGCACGGCATGACTGCGGAGTGCTCCCGGCGTCAGAGTGCGCCCGCCGTCAGCGGTCGAGGGGCCGGTCGTCGGCTGCCAGAAGGGCGCGGAAAGCGGCGCGGTCCGTCGGGAGTCCGGCTCTGCGCAGCCAGGTGATCTTGTTGCCGATGTTGCCCCAGCAGTCGTCCTTGGCCGCGATGGCGCTGAGGAGTCGGCGTTGAGCGTCGGTGAGCGCCGCCTCACCGGCGTTGCCGCCGTTGCCCTCGGGGAAAGCGCGCAGCATGAGCGGTCCCCAGTCACGTTCGACGGTGTAGTCGTTGGCCATGGGTATCAGGGCCAGGGCGGCGTCGAGGACTTCCTCCAGGGCGGTGGTACGGGCCAGCAGGGCTTGGAGGAGGGTGAAACGGAACCAGCCGGCCAGCTGCGGGAGCGGTTCGGCGTCGAACCAGTGGTCGGCGGCCTGCGGGTCCGACAGTGCCTCCAGAAGGATCGCGGTGGGGCGCGGGTCCTCGGCGGGGAGCGGGGCGAGGGCGGCACAGGCGCGGATCGCCGGATCCGGGTCGGTGAGCAGATCGCCGGTGTCCTGTGCCCAGGCGACGAGGGTCAGAACGGCCGCAGCACGCTCCCGCCGGTCCCCGCTCGCGGCGAGGATGGTGCGAAGCCGCCGGGCGGCGTCGGGTATCCGGTCGCGGAGTTCGGGAGCCTTGAGGAGGTGGCCGACGGCACCGACGGCAGCCTCGCGAACGACGGGGTCGGGATCGGCCAGGTAGGGAGCCACGGCCTGGTGGATCGCGGGGCGGGCGGCGCGACAGGCCGCGAGGTCGGCCGGGTCGGGGTACTCGGGATCCTGCTCGCGGTCGTCGTGGTGGCCGACCGACTCGGCGATCTCTCCCAGCCACTCCAGCAGCGCGGCACGCAGTGGGCGGACCCGGTCGTCCCACGGGTACTCGCTCTCGTGCGCGGCCGAGGCGCGCGGATGGTCCAGGATCCCGGCCACGAACAGCGCGACCGGCGCGGTACCGCTGTAGAGCGAGCCCTGGTGGAGGACGGACATCTGCAGCTGGCCCAGGGTATGGGCCTGGACCTCGGGGTCCTCGTCCAGCAGCCCGACCAGCAGGGCCGGTGTGTCCTCGGCCGACCCGTACGCGTGGCTCAGTTCAGCCCACGGTGTGTCGAGCAGGACGGTGTTCGGTTGCGGGCCCGATTCGATGCCGGCTGCCCCACCAGGAGTGTTCATGGGCGGCAGTGTGGCGGACGGGACTGACAGGCGATCGTTCCTCGTGGATGGAGGGCTGTGCTCCTCGTGATGGGGCGGACAGGGGCCGTGTTGACGGGAGGTCAGTCCAGGAACTCCATGGCGATCCGACAGCGGGCCGCCGAATCCCGGCAGCGTTCCGGCGAGGGGTCGATGGGGGCGCCGCTGCCCTCGGGCTGGGGCAGCGAGGGCAGCCGGAGGAGGTCGCGCGGCCGGGTCACGGTCCGGGTGGGGGCGGCCGGTCGGCGCGGGCTGCCGGAGGGGGAGCTGTCGAACCCGACGAGTTCGTAGCTGACTATGGTCATGATCACGCACTTCTTCCCGTTCTCAGGGCCGCTGACAAGCCCGTTCCTGACCAGTGGAAACCCGATCCGCACCGCCCGCACCGGGCCTTGATGCGCCGGCTACGCGATCCGGGCCCGCTCTGACGAACCCTTGACACACGCCGCCCCACGCACGGCCGCCGTCAATGCCGTGTCAGGAGATCGGCCGCCGGGATCAAGGGGACGTCAGGGCCCGGCAACCCGTCGCCGGATGCGGGGATAGCGTCAGTCGGACGTCATGACCTTCCTGGAGGAACCCATGTACCAGCACCACAGCTCGGAAGACCCGGAGCCTTCCGAACCCGTCCCGGCCGGACAGTTGCTCGTCCCCGTCCGGCCGGGCCCACTGGGTCACACGGCCCGCTTCTTCCGCACCCCGCTCGGTGACCGCACAGCGGTCGGCTTCACCACCGAACAGCGGCTCACCGCCGCCCTCGGCCCCGCCCACCCCTGGATCGCCCTCGCCGAGCCCGCCCTGCGCGCCCTCGCCGAACCGCTGGGCGTCACCACGCTCACCGTCGATCCGCAACTCGTCGCCCCGGCGCCCCGTCCGCTGCTCGCGGCTCTGGATCAAACTCCAATCAGGACGACAGGGGTTGTGCCTGCGACCCCTTGACCCCGGGAGAACTGACGGATCGTCAGAGTGAGGGAACTGTCCGCTCCGGCGCGAGCGAGTTTCCCGCCGGGATGTGTCCGCAGTCGGACGGGGCCGGCTTGCCCGCGAACCGGTCGTTGAGCCACGAGCCTGCCTTGAGCGCCCATGCCGGCGCCGCTCCGACGTGGCTGAGCAGGTTGTACTGGTCGTAGCTGATCGAGCTGTCGCCGGTGGCGCAGTACTGGTTGGCCAGCGCCCGCACGTCGCCGGCGACCATGACGCCGTCGCCGGTTCCGACGCCGGGCGGGTTGGCGAAGGTTCCCTCCAGCACGCCCCCGTCACCCTGGGCGATGTAGCCGGGGACGGTCGGGGTGGGGGCCGAGCCCAGGTCGACCCTGTTCACCGCCTCGACGAACGCGGCCACCGAGTCCGGGTTGGCGTACTGGGGCTTCGCGATCTGCTGCCAGGTCAGACCGGGGTAGTGGCCGAGTGCGTCGAGCAGCGAGCCGTTCTGCAGCCGGCTGTAGACCTGGAGACCGTAGCTGTTCAGGTACGGCGTCAGATCGATGCCGAACGAACGGGAGACCCCGATGAGCGACATCGGGATGACGCCGGACCAGACCAGTGAGCCGTTGACGTACTTCAGGTTGTGCGCCGGGTCGACGAGCACCCCGCCCTCGGCGAAGCCGACGAGCTTCCGGTTGACGTCGGGCGCGTAGCTCGGGGCGAGTGCCGCCGCCCAGTCGGTGGCGATGGAGCCGCCGGAGTAGCCCATCAGGCCGAACCTGGTCCCGCCGTTCAGCCCGGTCAAGGGGGAGTTGATCGCGGCCCGGATCGAGTCCAGGGTGTTGAAGGCGTACTCCGGCCCGGCCGCGAAGTCCGCGGACTGGCCCTCGGTGTCCGGGATGACGAGGTTGTCACCCTGCAGCACCAGTGCCGAGAGGGCGGCGGATTCGAAGTTGGCGATCGTCCCGCCCAGGGTCACCTTCCCGGCGATCGCCCGGGAGGGTCCGTCCTGCGGGTTCAGGGAGTCGTAGAACGACTGGTAGGACACTGCCTTCGTGGTGTTGCCCGTGATGCTGCGCACCACCGAGGTCACGTTCGCGGCCGGTCGCCCCTGGGCGTCGGTGGTCCGGTAGAGCAGCTGGATCGCGGTGACCGGCGTGGCGATGCCCTCGATGTGGTACTGCAGGGTCCGCGAGTTGAGCACGGTGCCGGGCGCGAACGAGGACAGCGGCGCACTCCCGCCGTAGGTGTAGAAGGCATCGCCCGTGGTGCTGCTGCTTGTCGTCGCGGCCCAGGCGCAGGGGGCGGCGGAAAGCGCCATGGCCGTGACGGCGACGATGGCTAGGCGTCGAACGGTTCTTCTGTACATGGCTCCCCGAAGTCGTGAGGCGGGTCACACTCCTGACTCCGGAGTAAGTTACCTACGAGTAAGACGCCCGTACAGAGACACGACAAGGATTCGACCATCGGCCTTCACCGCGAGCCGCCCCCGGCCGGATCGCGCAGCCGACGGCGGGAGGCACTGGGCACCACTGCTTCGGCGAGCCCGGCCGACAGGGTGACGGCCGGGGAGAACCCGAGCTCGCGTGCCGCGCGGTCGGTGGCGCAGGTCCACGTGCTGTGCCG